>NZ_CP050855.1:3000000-3351526 GCF_000821185.2 Serratia symbiotica
GTGATCTTCCTGACCGCCGATGCCTTCGGCGTACTGCCGCCGGTATCACGTTTGACCGCCGACCAGACTCAGTACCATTTCCTATCCGGCTTCACCGCCAAACTGGCTGGCACCGAGCGCGGCGTGACCGACCCCACACCGACCTTCTCCGCCTGTTTCGGTGCTGCTTTCCTGTCATTACACCCAACTCGATACGCTGAGGTGCTGGTGAAGCGCATGCAGGCTGCCGGCACCCAAGCTTATCTGGTGAACACGGGCTGGAACGGCGCTGGCAAACGCATTTCGATCAAAGATACCCGTGGCATTATCGACGCTATCCTAAACGGTGAAATCGACAAGGTGGAAACCGTCACGCTGCCCATCTTCAATCTGTCCATGCCGACTGCCCTGCCTGGCGTGAACCCAGATATTCTTGATCCACGCACCACCTACGCCAGCGTTAAGCAGTGGCAGGAAAAAGCGCAGGATCTGGCCGAACGCTTTATCACCAACTTCGACAAATATACCGATACGCCAGCGGGGGCGGCGCTGATCATCGCTGGTCCCAAACTGTAACCCGTTAGATTTACCCCTACAGCTAAGGTGTGGAATTCCACACCTTTTTGCTTTCACTGATTGCTTTTCATCCAGCCAGACGCGACAATACAGCAATGAAATCATTGCTAGCAAAGGAGGTTTAAATGGCAACTATAACCGTCAGGAATCTAAACGATGAAATAAAAGAGCTACTACGCATTTCGGCAGCTAAAAATGGTCATTCCATGGAGGAGGAAGCACGCATGATCTTGCAACAGGCATTAGTGAAAAAAACGCCGCGCTATGGCTTGGGTACACGCATGCATCAATATTTTGCTAAATTTGGCGGCGTCGAATTAAACATACCGCCGCGTGATAAAGTGCCACCCCGCATCGTTAAATTTGATGAAGATGACGAAAAATGATTGTACTCGATACCAATGTGGTTTCGGAGTTGCTGCGCCCAGCCCCTCATTACAATGTATTAAAGTGGTTGGATGAACAGGACACGTATCAATTTTATTTGAGCGCTATCGTGGTCGCAGAACTCTATACCGGCATCTTCTGTATGCCCTATGGTAAGAGACAGATCGAGCTGCAAAACAACCTCAGCGAAATGCTGCAAGAGGAGTTTCCAGAAAGGATTTTGCCCTTTGATATAGGTTGCGCGATGCAGCATGCGGAATTAATGGGTACCAATCACCGCCGAGGCATTGCCATCAGCATTCCGGACAACCAAATCGCCGCCACCTGCCTGCATTACGGTGCTACATTAGCCACGCGCAATACTAAGGATTTCATCCATAGCGGCGTCACCCTAATCGACCCTTGGCTGATGAGCAATAATACTCGGCACCTGCATGAAGATGCGGCGGAATACGCTGTAATGAACAGGAAGTGCTAGCGGTTGGCGCTCCACCGGCCCGTTGTCAGAACCTTCAGGCGTTGTCCTTCTGGGGTTGATGCCCATTTTCCGATGCTCTTTTATCGATTGGCAACACTGGCAGGGGAATATAAGCGCGGATCAGCAACCCGCCACGTTCACTAGTGCCAATATCCAGCACGCCGTCATGCGAGTCAATAATGCGCTGCACAATCGCCAGACCTAACCCGGTACCGCTGGTGCTACGCGCACTGTCGCCGCGCACAAAAGGTTGTAGAAGATGCTGCAACCTTTCCGGCTCAATACCTGGGCCATCGTCTTCAACCTGGAACCATCCGCGCAGCAGCTCGCGCCCACTGCTGACTTTGATCCAGCCATTACCGTAGCGCGCCGCATTGACCACCATGTTCACTGCCGCACGCTTAATGGATAATGGGTGGACATTCACCATCAGTGTACCTGGCAACATGGCGGTTTCAATCACCCGCTCATAGCCACTTTCTGCCGCCACTACTTCACCAAGGATAGCGTTCAGATCACTGGTTTCGATCGGCATTTCATGACCGGTACGCAAATAATCGATAAACTGCTCAATGATGGCGTTGCATTCTTCAATATCTTTATTGATCGATTCAGCTAGATAGCCATCCTCCACGCTCATCATTTCGGTCGCCAGACGAATGCGCGTCAGCGGGGTGCGCAGATCATGACTGACCCCAGCCATCAGCAACGTGCGGTCATCCGCCAGTAACTTAACCCCTGACGCCATCTGGTTAAATGCCCGTGTAACCGAACGCACCTCAGAGGCCCCATACTCACGCAGTGGCGGCGGAATAATACCTCTACCCACCTGCAAAGCGGCATGCTCCAGCTCCACTAGCGGCCGGTTTTGAATACGGATAAACAACCAGGCCCCCCCTATCGCCAGCAGTATAATCGCCAGGGTATAGCGGAACAATGGCGAGAAATCGCCCTGATGGATTTCAGTCAGCGGAACACGCACCCAGATATCGGGCTGTAGCCAGGTTTTCAGCCACACCACCGGAGAGTTTTTGTCCACTTCTACCCGCACGTCGGTCGGCCCGCCAAGCTGATGCGCCATCTGCTGGCTGAGGAAATGATAGTGCTGCGCCCAGCGTAGGCCATTTTCCTCCGCCGCCGCGTTGGTATAGAGGGAAATGCCCAGCTCGCGATAGATTTCACGACGGAACGCTGGCGGCACTGGCAGCACGGTGCCATCTTCCAGTTGCAGCCGATCGGTCATCAGCATACGCACTTCATAAGCTAATACCTTGTTGAACTGTTGCAGGCTAGGCAGGATGGCGAAGTTCAGCACCACTAAATAAGTCGTCACCAGGCTGACAATCAGCAAGGTAATGATTAACAGCAGGGTTCGAGCAAATGAACTACACGGTGAAAAGCGCAATCGTCTCATGCCTTGCTGCCATCTGGAACAAAGACGTAGCCCAGCCCCCAGACAGTCTGGATATAGCGTGGATGCGCAGGATCTTCTTCAATCATGCGGCGCAAACGGGAAATTTGTACATCGATGGAACGCTCCATCGCACTGTATTCACGGCCACGTGCCAGGTTCATCAGCTTGTCTCGTGACAGTGGTTCGCGCGGGTGACTTACCAACGCTTTCAGCACCGCAAACTCGCCACTGGTCAGCGACATGGGTTGATCTTCACGGAACATTTCGCGGGTGCCGAGGTTCAGTTTGAATCTGCCGAAGACAATCACTGCTTCTTCTTGCGAAGGTGCGCCCGGCAGCTCATTGGCCTGTCGACGTAGCACAGCACGAATGCGAGCCAGCAGTTCACGTGGGTTGAATGGTTTTAGGATGTAGTCATCGGCACCGATCTCCAAGCCAACAATACGGTCAACTTCTTCACCTTTAGCCGTCACCATAATGATCGGCATCGGGTTACTTTGGCTACGCAAACGGCGACAAATTGAGAGACCATCTTCGCCTGGTAGCATCAGATCCAGCACCATCAGGTGAAAGGATTCACGCGTCAACAAGCGATCCATTTGCTCCGCGTTGGCAACGCTACGTACTTGAAAGCCCTGTTCGGTTAAATAACGCTCTAAAAGCGCGCGCAGTCGCATATCGTCGTCGACGACTAGGATCTTATGATTTTCTTGCATGTTATTACTCCCAAAGGCTTTATTGCCTAAGTCGACTATTGTTAAAAAACCCTGCCAGTCTGGACAACTTTAAAAGGTATATATTCAAGCCGGAATTGTTACAAATCATATTTTTTCCCAATTTATCAATACTTTTCATCAATTATTGCATTGGGCTCACCAAAATTCCGGCGCTTAATCAGCTAAATAGGGCATCCCTCCGTTAGAGAGCCGCCTCGCCATACTGTCCATAAGAATAAAAAACGCCACCGGCAGACAATTGCTCGGTGAGCATAGCATGGCTATCTTGTTTCAGGCGTCTGCAAAAAACGCGCAAGTTGGCGATGCAATCGCCGGTTCTCTTTCTGCAATTCACCAACCCTTTCAAGCAGCGTAAGCGCCATGGCAATCCCCGGCCAGTCCAGATCCAGCTCAGCACGCAACCGCCGTGCGCGTCTTAGATGGCTCAACGCCGGATAATCAAACTCCCAACGCACTTGTTCTGGTTGCAACGGCACAATCACACCCAGCTCTACAATCTCGACCAGTTCATCCTGTGAAATATCCACTGTCTGGCACAGTTCCACCAGGGTAAAGGTTATCTCTTTGCTCATCATTTTGGCTCCCATTCCGTCCGGGGATCAAACGCCACCTGCTCAGACAACTCTCGCCATAGGGCGCTGATTTTTTCATCCGGTTTCGGCGGCATCACTACCTTGAGAACGGCGTACAGATCACCGGTTTCTTTCTTGCCAGCCACCCCCTTACCTTTGACCCGCAGCCGCTTGCCGCTTTGGCTGCCGGAGGGAATGGTCAGCGCAATCTTACCGGTCAGCGTCGGCACTTCAATGCTGGTCCCCAGCGCGGCTTCCCATGGTGCTAGCGGCACCACGATATGCAAGTTGTGACCCTCAACCTCAAACAACGGATGCGGCGCAAAGCGAATGATCAGGTAGAGGTCGCCATTCTGGCCGCCGTCCACGCCAGCGACTCCCTGACCCTTGAGGCGAATACGTTCACCATCAGCCACGCCCGCCGGGATTTTCACATTCAGCGTTTTGCTGGTTTCACTCACCTGTCGACCCAGTTCATCCACGATCGGCAGTTGATAAGAAATTGCTCGGGTTTGGCCATTGAGCGTTTCCTCAAGAAACAGCGGAACTTCCATCTCAAGATCCTGCCCACGGAAACCGTGCGCGGCAGAGCGTCGGCCTCTTGCGGTATGGCCACCGAACATGCTCTCGAAGAAGTCGGAAAAATCGTGTGCACCCGCGCCATACCCCGTTTCTCTCTGCCCGCCATAGCCGTGCGTCTGCTCAAAGAAACGAGGATCGTTGCGGTGCAGCCTGAACTGATCGTATTCGGCGCGGCGCTCTTCATCCTTCAGCACCTCATACGCTTCCGCCAGTTCCTTGAACTTGCTTTCAGCATCCTTCTCAGTACTGACATCAGGATGGTACTGGCGCGCCAGTCGGCGGTAGGCGGTTTTTATGGTTTTCAAGTCGGCGGCGGGATCGACTCCCATCGTCGCATAGTAGTCTTTAAATTCCATGCAGTAATACCTTCAATTTGATGGGTTATGCGCTCAAATTCCTTGTTTTTTGTTAAGATAATGCCTCCTTTTCATCGCTCTCCTTTCCCGGTAATACGATGGAAGAATAGCAAAAACCCTCATTATGCCGCTATTGCTAAGGATACTCCCGATTATTAAAGACTGCGCAGGCTGATAAAACAATGCAACAGCACAAAATGTCCGGTTATCGTTTCACATTCACTGACCCTGTGGCAGTGACTCAATAAAGATAAATTACCATGAAAACTCAACTGATAACCCGCCAAGGCTACAGTAAACTCAAGCAAGAACTGGACTATCTTTGGCGCGAGGAACGCCCAGAGGTGACTAAAAAAGTGGCCTGGGCCGCCAGTCTGGGAGACAGAAGTGAGAATGCCGATTACCAGTACAATAAGAAACGGCTACGCGAGATCGACCGTCGCGTCCGTTATCTGGCCCAGTGCCTGGAGCAATTGAAGGTCATCGATTATGCTCCCCAACAGGAAGGTAAAGTATTCTTCGGTGCCTGGGTTGAGGTGGAGAATGACAATGGTGATGTCAAACGCTTTCGTATCGTCGGTTATGACGAAATTTTTGGTCGCAAGGATTATATATCCATTGACGCGCCCATGGCTCGCGCCCTGCTGAAGAAAGAAGTGGGCGATACCGCCATCGTCAACACCCCGCAAGGTGAAGCCTGGTGGCATATCAACAAGATCGAATACCCAAAGTAAAGTTTCGTTTTTTCCTAACAGCCACTCGGCCACCGGAATACGCCGGTTTACCCACTCCGGTGGCCTGCTCCACTGGCATTTTCCCCCATCAATCCGTATAACTGTTCCCTGTTTATTCACCGTTCTTAACACAGATAATAGACTTATGAATCACCCACTGAGCCGCATTATTGCAACAGAGCTTGAGGCCCGGCCACAGCAAGTTGACTCCGCCATCCGTCTGCTGGATGAGGGTAATACTGTGCCCTTTATTGCACGCTATCGTAAGGAAGCCACCGGGGGCTTGGATGACACCCAACTGCGCCAGTTGGAAACCCGTTTGGGGTATTTACGCGAGTTGGAAGATCGCCGTCAGACCATCCTTAAATCGATTGAAGAACAGGGCAAGCTGAGCGAACCGTTGGCACAGGCGATTAACGCAACGTTGAGCAAAACCGAACTTGAAGATCTTTACCTGCCATACAAACCGAAACGCCGCACCCGTGGGCAGATCGCCATCGAAGCCGGTCTGGAACTGTTGGCAGATAGCTTGTGGCAACAGCCGCAACAGCAGCCGGAACAGTTAGCCGAGCGCTACGTCAACGCCGACAAAGGTGTGGTGGACGTAAAAGCCGCCCTTGATGGCGCACGCTACATCCTGATGGAGCGTTTTGCCGAAGACGCCACCCTGCTTTCCAAGGTACGCAGCTATCTGTGGAAAAACGCCCATCTGGCTTCCAGGGTGGTGGAAGGCAAGGAGGAAGAAGGTGCCAAATTCCGCGACTATTTTGACCACCGCGAACCTATTGCTCAGGTGCCTTCGCACCGTGCGCTGGCGATGTTCCGTGGCCGCAACGCTGGCGTGCTGCAATTGGCGCTGAATGCCGATCCACAGTTTGAAGAAACGCCGCGCGAAAGTCAGGCGGAGCTGATTATCATTAACTACCTCGGCCTACACCTGAACAATGCCCCAGCCGATGCTTGGCGCAAAGCGGTAGTCAACGGGACTTGGCGTATCAAGGTGCTGCTACACTTGGAAAGCGAACTGATGAGCACGCTGCGTGAGCGTGCGGAAGATGAAGCAATCAACGTTTTTGCCCGCAACATGCAGGATCTGCTGATGGCTGCCCCAGCGGGCATGCGCACCACCATGGGCCTCGACCCTGGCCTGCGCACCGGGGTGAAGGTGGCAGTGGTGGACACCACCGGCAAGCTGATCGCCACCGACACCGTTTATCCGCACACGGGCCAAGCGGCGAAAGCCGCCGCCAGCGTGGCGGCGCTGTGCATCAAGCACAAGGTAGAACTGGTGGCCATCGGCAACGGCACCGCCTCACGCGAGACCGAGCGTTTTTATCTCGACCTGCAAAAGCAGTTCAACAAGGTAAAGGCACAGAAGGTGATCGTCAGCGAAGCGGGTGCCTCAGTGTATTCTGCCTCCGAGCTGGCAGCGCTGGAATTCCCGCACCTCGACGTGTCGCTGCGCGGCGCGGTGTCCATCGCCCGCCGTCTACAAGATCCGCTGGCGGAGTTGGTGAAGATCGACCCGAAATCCATCGGCGTTGGCCAGTACCAACACGATGTCAGCCAAAACCAACTGGCTAGGAAGCTGGACTCGGTAGTGGAAGACTGCGTGAACGCCGTTGGCGTCGATTTGAATACTGCCTCAGTACCGCTGCTGACCCGCGTAGCCGGCCTGACGCGCATGATGGCGCAAAATATCGTCAACTGGCGGGATGAGAATGGCCGTTTCAGCAATCGCGAGCAGCTACTGAAAGTCAGCCGCCTGGGGCCGAAAGCCTTCGAACAATGCGCTGGCTTCCTGCGCATTAACCATGGCGACAACCCACTGGACGCCTCCACCGTTCACCCGGAAACCTACCCGATAGTGGAGCGCATTCTGGCCGCTACCCGCCAGACGTTGCAGGACTTGATGGGCAATGCATCGGCGATACGCAACCTGAAAGTCAGCGATTTCACCGACGAGAAGTTTGGCGTGCCAACGATAACCGACATTCTGAAAGAGCTGGAGAAACCGGGCCGTGACCCACGGCCGGAGTTCAAAACTGCCACCTTTGCCGAGGGCGTTGAAACCCTCAATGATTTGCGACCAGGGATGATCCTGGAAGGTTCAGTCACCAACGTCACCAATTTCGGTGCCTTTGTGGATATCGGCGTACATCAGGACGGCCTGGTACATATCTCCTCGCTGGCAGACAAGTTTGTGGAAGATCCGCACACCGTGGTGAAAGCCGGTGATATCGTCAAAGTAAAAGTGATGGAAGTCGATTTACAGCGCAAACGCATCGCGCTAAGCATGCGTTTAGATGAACAACCCGGTGAAGGTTCAGCGCGCCGTGGCGGCAACCCCGCGGCACCAGCGCAGAATAACCTCAGCCGCACAGCGGCGAAAACGGCCAAACCACGCAGCAGTACCCCGGCTGGCAACAGTGCCATGGGCGATGCCCTATCGGCGGCACTCGGCAAAAAACGTTAAATCGGACTATTAGGGCGCAGCGAGTTGCGCCCTTGCCGATAAACTATCTCGCACTTTTTTTCAACACGCCATCCAGAATGCCAATCGGCAAATATCTCCCGCTCGCCATTTATACCCTAAATCATGCGCCTAGCAGGAAGGCGGCAAAGCAGCGACAAATCGGTGGGGAACCGATTTGAACCGTGCTTGCGCTGGGCCGCAGGCTGAACCTCAGGGATGAGGTGCATTAATCCCCAGGAGTTTACATCATTCAGTGACTGGGTTGAGCGAGGAAAGCTCACGCCCAGGCAACTTGAAGTATGGCGGGTATATTAAGAACCTATCCCATTAAGCTATTTTATTTGCCATTTTGCACCTGGGCAGCGCTCACCTTCCTCACATACTTCAGGCTGCGGTTGTTGCGCATTGTCCGTGTCCAAACTGGCTGCAACAATATGCGCCTACTGGAATAGGCTCTAACTTTTCAATTAACACTGCGTGTTCATTTGGTTTTTTATGGGCGAAACACCTATGGTTACCGCCCGTATTCCACCATTAAAATATTATTAAATTCCCTGCGGTAAAAATAAAAGGCGACGGAACTGCCGCCATAATTGTCAAGGCTATGAAATCAATCACAACTACGCAACTGATTGCTCATCATTCTCATCTGTGCCATTAGTCATACAGCTTTCATCAAAGCAATGTTGCTGGCGGTTGCGATTACCACAATAACAATTGGTTACCAATACCCTTTCCTTGCGCATTGAAAGCAATAACGATTCTCACTATTATTGCTTTTTTTATTTCTTGCGCAGATTTATAGGTGAGTAACGCCGATGGCGCATCTTGTTCGCCGACAACGCGCAATAATCATCAGCTCTACTACCCCGACTCCCGGAAGGTTAATGACATGCCTATTCTGCCCAAACACACTTATAAGATCGCCGGCTTCTCCAGCGAAATTGGGCCAGCTTATCGCCAGAAATTGCTATCGCTCGGTATGCTGCCCGGCTCCTCATTCGAGATAGTGCGCGTTGCGCCGCTCGGCGATCCGATAGCAATCAAGACCCGCCGCGTCAACCTGGTGCTGCGCAGAAAAGATCTAGCCCTGTTGCTGCTTGACGAGCAACCCTGAGCCGTCGTCATTGGGTTCGATTGCCGCCGTTCCATTGCGCCGGCGTTGTTTTCACTAACTAGTATCATCTTTGATTATGAAAAAACTCACCATCGGCTTAGTAGGCAATCCGAACTCCGGTAAAACCACACTATTCAATCAACTGACCGGTGCCAAGCAGCGGGTTGGCAACTGGGCGGGCGTCACCGTCGAACGCAAAGAAGGTCAGTTCACTACGCCACAGTCTGAAGTTAAGCTGGTCGACCTGCCAGGTACCTATTCCCTGACCACCATCTCGGAGCAAACCTCGCTCGACGAACAGATCGCCTGCCACTACATCCTCAGTGGCGATGCCGATCTGCTGATCAACGTGATCGACGCCTCCAACCTGGAGCGCAATCTCTACCTGACGCTGCAACTGTTGGAGTTGGGCATCCCGTGCATCATCGCGCTGAACATGCTGGATATCGCCAGAAGTCAGCATATCGATATCGATATCGCCGCGCTGTCGTCGCGACTGGGCTGCCCGGTGGTGCCGATGGTTTCCACCAAGGCCGATGGCATCGGCGTGCTGAAGCAGATGATCGACAATCATCAGTTCAACGAGTTGAAAGCGCTGGTGAGCTACCCATCGCTGTTGCTGAAAGAGGTCGCCACGCTAAGCGACGCCATGCCGGAGCACCTGCCGACGGAGCAACGCCGCTGGCTGGCGTTGCAGATGCTGGAAGGTGATATCTACAGCCACAGCCTGGCTGGCCCCGCCACCACGCTGCTGCCGGCGGCCAAGCTGGCGCTGCAACAGCAGGAAGATCCGGCGCTGATGATCGCCGATGCCCGTTACCAGTCGATCACCACCCTATGCGATGAGGTCAGCAACTCGCAGCAGGCGATGCCGAACCGCCTGACAGAACTGCTGGACAAAGTGATCCTCAACCGCTGGCTGGGGGTGCCGATCTTCCTGCTGGTGATGTACCTGATGTTCCTGCTGGCGATCAACATCGGTGGCGCGCTACAGCCGATTTTCGATATCGGGTCGGAGGCCATCTTCATTCAGGGCATTCAGTGGCTCGGTTATACCTTACACTTCCCTGAATGGCTAACCCTCTTCCTGGCACAAGGGGTCGGCGGCGGCATCCATACCGTGCTACCGCTAGTGCCGCAGATCGGTATGATGTATCTGTTCCTCTCTTTCCTTGAAGACTCCGGTTACATGGCTCGTGCGGCGTTCGTCATGGATCGTCTGATGCAGGCGCTTGGGCTGCCGGGCAAATCTTTTGTACCCCTGATCGTCGGCTTCGGCTGCAACGTGCCTTCGATCATGGGTGCCCGAACGCTGGACACCCAGCGTGAACGACTGATCACCATCATGATGGCACCTTTCATGTCCTGCGGTGCCCGCCTGGCGATCTTCGCGGTGTTCGCCGCCGCCTTCTTCGGCCAGGACGGCACGGGGGTGGTGTTTTCGCTATATATGCTCGGCATCGTGGTCGCGATCCTCACCGGCCTGGTGCTGAAATACACCCTCATGCGCGGCGAAGCCTCACCATTCGTCATGGAGTTGCCGGTCTACCACGTACCGCACCTGAAAAGCCTGCTGCTGCAGACCTGGCAACGGTTGAAAGACTTCGTGCTACGCGCTGGCAAAGTGATCGTGATAGCCAGCATCTTTATCGGTGGCCTAAACAGCTTCACGTTCAGAGGCAAACCGGTCGACAACATCAACGATTCCGCGCTGGCGTCGGTGTCAAAAATGATGACGCCGCTGCTACAGCCGATGGGCGTGCACAACGATAACTGGCAGGCCACCGTTGGCTTGGTGGCCGGTGCCATGGCGAAAGAAGTGGTGGTCGGCACGCTGAACACCCTTTATACCGCCGAACGTATCAGCAACCAGGAATTCGACGCCGCCAGCTTCAATCTGCTGGATGAGCTGGACGGCGCGCTGCGGAAAACCTGGCAAGGGCTGAAAAACACCTTCAGCCTAAGCGTACTGTCCAATCCTATCGAAGCCAACAAGGGCGAAGGGGAGATGGAGGTCAGTTCGATGGGGGTGATGAGCAGCAAGTTCGGTTCGAACATCTCCGCCTACAGCTACTTGATTTTCGTGCTGCTGTATGTCCCTTGCGCGTCGGTAATGGGTGCCATCGCCCGTGAATCAAGCCGTGGCTGGATGACGTTCTCCATTCTGTGGGGGCTGAACATCGCTTACTCGCTGGCGACGTTGTTCTATCAGGTGGCGACTTTCAATCAGCATCCACAGTACAGCCTGACGGTTATCCTGGTGGTAGCGCTGGTTAACCTGTTGATCCTGTGTAGCCTACGCCAGGCGCGCAGCCGCGTCACGGTGCGTCTGGGCAACGCCACACCAGCCTCCTGCTGCAAGTGCTCCCAGGGGAACTGCCACTGATGACCAGTCTGCTGCAAGTGCGTGATGCGCTTGCACTGCACGGCAACGTACAGGCGCAACAGCTCAGCCGTCTGTTAGGTGCGCCGGCACCGCTGGTGCAGGCGATGCTGGAACGTTTAACGGCCATGGGTAAGGTGATGCGCATTGAGCAGGATAACAACACCTGCCTGAGCGGCAGTTGCAAAAGCTGCCCGCAAGGGCAAGGGTGCAGTACGGTGGTGTATCGATTGAAGTGATCTCATCAGGGCGCGTATGAAGCGCCCTATCCTGCCTTTCTCATCAATATTTAGAACCCATCCCATAAGGCTATTTTATTTGCCATTTTGGCCCTGGGCAGTGCTCACCCTCCTTACGGACGCCCTGTACGCTGCGGTAATTGCGCGCTGTCCTGATCCAAATTGGCGGCAACAATGCACACCTACTGGGATAGGTTCTTAATGTGCTGCACTAAAAGACACAATAATCGACGCGAACTCGTCAGGATGAGAAATAAAAGGCGCGTGGGCAGCTTTAGACACCATCACCGAGGCTGAATGCGGCCAACTAATGTCGAGCCGTTCAGCGACCTTGCGCGGCACCAATCCATCGAGATAGCCATAGACACGCAGCAGCGGCAGAGCCAATCCCGCCAACGGCTGGCGTAGATCAGCGGTGCGCAATATCTCCAGGCCGCCGTTCAACACCTCAACTGTGGGCATCGGCTGATTGAGCACCACCGATTTCAGCAGGCGGGCATCCTGACGCGCGTTATTAGTACCCAACGTCTGTAAGGCCAAAAAGCGCTCAATGGTGCGTTGGAAATCCTGACTCAACTGATGCTGAAAACCACTCAACACGTCCGGGCGGATACCTGGCCAATCGCCTCGCACGGCAAAGCACGGCGAGGACGCGACGGTGATCAACCCGCGTACTCGCTTCGGCTGCATCAGCGCTGCCTGGCTGGCCACCAGCCCACCAAGTGACCAGCCGAGCCACCAAGCCTGTGGCGGCGCGGCCGTGAGCGCCCTCTCCGCCATCTGCTCTAGCGACATCGCGCCAAACCCTTGGCTGCGGCCATAGCCGGGCAGATCGACCAAATGTAGGCGAAAATGCGGCGTCAGCCGCGCCAGCATGCAGCCCCATACCTCGGCATTCAAACCCCAACCGTGCAGCAGCACAAGATCGCGTCCACCTTCACCTATTATTTGCCGATACAACGCTGTCATCGGTTAATGTCCTTGCAAGTTCGTTCGTTACCGGGAACCTATGCTATCAATCCGCAGCCGGTGTTGGCTATGTCGGCAACCATTACAGCTTATCCAACACGGCATCTGTAGCTACTGCCTGCGTCATCTACCGGCCAAACCACTGTGCTGCCCGCGCTGTGCGCTGCCTGCTGGCAGTCCGCTACTCCCCTGTGGCCGCTGCCTGCAACAGCCGCCACCCTGGCAACGGTTGGTGTTCGCCAGCGACTATATTCCCCCACTAAGCCAGTTGGTTAAGAGGTTCAAGTTTCAACACGCCCCCGAGCTAGCACCCACACTGGCGCGCCTGATGCTGTTAAGCTGGTTGCAAGCACGCAGAGAGCTGTATCTGAACAAACCCGATCTGATTTTGGCTGTCCCCTTACAAGCAAAACGCTGCTGGCATCGCGGCTATAATCAGAGCGATCTGTTAGCCTGGCCACTAGCATATTGGCTGAGCTGTACCTATCGACCAGCGGCATTGCGCCGGATACGCAAAACTCTCCTACAGCAGCAACTCAATGCCGGTGGGCGGCGGCGCAATCTGCGCAACGCCTTTGATTGCGATGAGCAAGTCGCAGGGCGGCATATCGCCCTGTTGGATGATGTGGTCACCACGGGCAGTACGGTGGCGGAAATCGCTACATTGTTGCATCGGCAGGGTGCCGCATCACTACAAATATGGTGCATCTGCCGCACGTTGTAGTGCCATGGCGATGGGCGTATTATAACCTGCTATAGAAGTCAACTATTGAGCTAATGCTATGATCCATATAACAGATGCTGCACAGGAACACTTTGCCAAACTGTTGGCAAATCAAGAAATAGGCACCCAAATCCGTGTATTCGTGATCAACCCCGGCACGCCAACGGCGGAATGTGGTGTCTCTTATTGCCCACCAGACGCAGTAGAAGCCACGGACACCGAACTACAGTTCGAAAAATTATCTGCCTTTGTCGATGAACTGAGCGCACCGTATTTGGACGATGCCGAAATCGACTTCGTCACCGACCAGCTGGGTTCACAACTGACGCTAAAAGCGCCAAATGCCAAAATGCGCAAGGTGGACGATAATGCGCCGCTGATGGAACGCGTTGAATACCTGCTGCAATCGCAGATCAACCCGCAACTGGCTGGCCACGGTGGCCGCGTGACGTTGATGGAGATCACCGATGACAACCTGGCGATCCTGCAATTTGGCGGCGGCTGTAACGGCTGCTCCATGGTTGACGTGACGCTGAAGGAAGGGATCGAGAAAGAGCTGTTGCTGAAGTTCCCGGAGTTGAAAGGCGTGCGCGATCTGACCGAGCATCAGCGCGGTGAGCACTCCTACTACTAATGCCCTTCTTACTTGAACTTGCAGCGTTGTTGGCGGCGTGTATATAACCGCACAGCGTAGGCAGATCGTCAGTAGTGTTGGATGAGTTGATCGATAATCCCCGCTGGCTGTGGATGATGAGCGTTCTCAAGCGCAACCTGCTGTATTGGCGGCAGGATCGCAAAGGCGAGATGCACAGGCTCGGCTCCTGCATCAACGGCAGTGCCAGCATTGACCAATCCGCCATCTCCCGATGGAGCCTGCGTGACTGAGTGCCAGCGCCACAATGCCATTCTCAATCTCTTACCGCGTCAGGAGCAAATTTCCGTGGCGGACGTGATAGCAGTGTTTAATATCTCTCCAACCACCCCGCTCCACGACATCAATAAGCCGAATGAAATTGGCAAGTTGCGCCAAGCCCGCAACGGCGCTGAAGCCACGTAGACTCTATAACCCGCATGGACGCCGCTCAACATTTACCAAACCCAGCATCTAGACAAGAAAATGCACGTCGGCGCAGCTTTGCTAGCCGGGTGAAAGCAGGGTGACCGTCATCGTAGGGCCGTTGCACTAACAGGGAGGCGACGTGCTTGGTATGATAAAACCACAGTGTTAATCTGGTCTAAATGGCCTAATAATTGACTAGAATGGCGCTATATTCTTATTATGAGGCAGTCAGCAGTATGGAACAGTTTGAAGCGATCAACGTTGAGCAAGCTTACACCCGCTGGAAAGATGGCAGTGCCGCTCTGGTTGATATTCGCGATCCGCAGAGTTTTGATGCCGGGCATGCGCCGGGTGCCTTCCACCTCACTAACACCAGCCTGCAAGCATTCATGCTACAACATGACATCGCCCGCCCGGTCATGGTGATGTGCTACCACGGCAACAGTAGCCGCAGCGTGGCGCAATACCTGTTGCATCAGGGATTTGACACGGTCTATAGCATTGACGGCGGCTTTGAAGCCTGGGTGCGCCAGTATCCACAGCACGTTGAAACCTCAGCATAATCTTGCCTGCCGAACACTGGCGGGTTTCTTTTTTAAACGGAAGTGAAATGGTTAGAGTAACCGCCGTCTCCAACCCGCGCCTGGCATTGGCCTTTGTCGATTATATGGCGACCCAGGGCATAACGCTGACGCTGCGTAACAGCAGCAACGCGGCAGAAATCTGGCTGACTGACGCCAACCACCTGGAACACGTGCAGCATGAGTTGCAGCAGTTTTTGGTCGATCCACTTAGCCGTCGCTATCAGGCTGCGAGTTGGCAAACCGGCCATACCGACGCCAGGCTGCACTATCAAGGCTATTCCTACCTTCAGGCACTGTGCAGCAAGGCTGGGCCGCTGACATTGAGCGTGATGGGGCTGTGCATCGCGGTATACATCCTGATGCAGTTGCTGGGCGATAGTACCCTGATGTACTGGCTATCATGGCCGCGGGATCGCAGTCAATACCTACAGCTATGGCGCGGGTTCAGCCACGCGTTCCTGCACTTCTTCCTGCTGCATATCACCTTTAATCTACTGTGGTGGTGGTATCTCGGCGGCCCGGTGGAAAAATGCCTCGGTACTGGCAAACTGTTGGTGCTGACAGTGGCCTCAGCATTTTTCAGCGGTTGGGTGCAATCGTTGTTCAGCGGTGCGCTGTTTGGCGGCCTGTCTGGTGTGGTCTACGCACTGATAGGCTATGTCTGGCTCTCTGGCGAACGGGCACCTGCATGCGGCCTAATGCTGCCACGCGGCCTGATGGTATTTTCAGTACTATGGCTAGTGGTTGGATATTTCGATATTTTAGGAATGTCGATCGCCAACGCGGCACATGTGGCCGGCCTAATGATAGGTCTACTGATGGCATTTTGGGACACACGCCAGCGCACGCGCCTAGAGCAATAACGGCCAGAACTTATGCCCATCACTGAGTATAGCGAGCATTTAGGGGATTATCGTGAAGCAAGCACAGCGTCATGGCGCAATTATCGAACTGCTGCGTCTACAGGGTTATGTCAGCACAGAAGAACTGGTTGAACACTTTGACGTCAGCCCACAAACGATTCGCCGTGATTTGAATGAGCTGGCCGATCAGAACATGATCCAACGCCACCATGGTGGCGCTGCGTTGCCTTCCAGTTCGGTCAATGCCGCCTATAACGATCGCAAAGTGATGTGGTCGGTAGAGAAAGCGCGCATCGCCCAGCGCGTCGCTTGCCAGATCCCAGATGGTGCTACGCTGTTTATCGATATCGGTACCACACCGGAAGCGGTGGCTCATGCGCTGATCAACCACAAGAACCTGCGGGTGGTGACCAACAACCTGAACGTCGCCACCCTGCTGACCGCCAAGGAAGACTTTTGTCTAATCCTGGCTGGCGGTGAGGTACGCGCCCGCGATGGCGGTATCATGGGTGAAGCCACACTGGACTTCATCTCTCAGTTCCGACTGGATTACGGCATTCTCGGCATCAGCGGCATCGATATGGACGGTTCGCTGCTGGAATTCGATTATCACGAAGTGCGCACTAAACGTGCCATTATCGAAAACTCCCGTTGCGTGATGTTGGTTACTGACCATTCCAAATTCGGCCGCAACGCCATGGTCAACCTGGGTAACATGAACCTGATTGACTACCTGTTCACTGATCAACGTCCCTCGCCCAGCATGATGAAGATCATTGAGCAATACGATGTGCAACTGGAGTTGTGCTGACCCTCGGCTCGCCATTGCCACTTCCAAGGCTGTGGCTTGCGGGTTCATCAGCCTGCTGAACCTATTATAGCCTGCACCTATAGCTTTTCTCTGGGTATGACCCCTACCACCAAACTGTTACCTCTATCACGCCTACATATTTTTTTTGGTTAATTCTTAGCTTGTTCGTGAGTTTTTGATTACCATAACGAGCATAAACGAACTTAAAAGAACATTTTAGGGGGCATGACGTGGAAACCAAGGATCTGATAGTGATCGGTGGCGGCATTAACGGTGTCGGCATCGCGGCGGACGCTGCCGGGCGTGGGCTATCGGTACTGCTACTGGAGGCGCAAGATTTGGCCTGTGCGACCTCTTCCGCCAGTTCTAAGCTGATCCACGGTGGCCTGCGCTATCTGGAACACTACGAATTTCGTTTAGTGAGCGAAGCGCTGGCCGAACGTGAAGTGCTGCTGAAACTGGCACCGCACATCACATTCCCGATGCGTTTCCGTCTGCCATACCAGCCGCAGCTACGTCCGGCCTGGATGATCCGCCTCGGCCTGTTCCTGTACGATCACCTGGGCAAACGCACCAGTCTGGCGGGCAGCAAAAGCTTGCGCTTTGGAGCAGAATCGGTTCTGAAGCCTGAGCTAAAGAACGGTTTCGAATATTCTGACTGCTGGGTCGACGATGCACGCCTGGTGGTGCTAAATGCGCAGGAAGTGGAAAAGCACGGCGGCGAAGTGCGCACCCGCACCAAAGTGACCCGCGCATGGCGTGAAAACGGCCTGTGGAGGGTGGAAGCGCTCGACATCAACAGCGGCAAAACTTTTACCTGGCGCGCTCAGGGCCTGGTAAACGCCACTGGCCCCTGGGTGAAACACTTCTTCGACGACAGCCTTAAGCTGAAATCACCTTACCGCATCCGCCTGAGCAAAGGTAGCCACATCGTGGTGCCACGCGTGCACCGTCAGCCACAGTCCTACATTTTGCAGAACGAAGACCAGCGCATCGTCTTCGTGATCCCATGGAATGATGAGTTCTCTATCATCGGCACCACCGATATGGAATACCATGGTGATCCGCAAGGGGTGAAGATCGACGAGAATGAAATCAACTACCTGCTAAACGTGTACAACCACTACTTCAAGAAACCGTTGAGCCGCAACGACATCGTCTGGAGCTACTCCGGCGTCCGTCCGCTGTGCGATGACGAGTCTGATTCTCCACAAGCAGTCACTCGCGACTACACACTGGACATACAGGATGAGCAGGGCAAAGCACCGTTGCTATCGGTGTTCGGCGGCAAACTGACCACCTACCGCAAGCTGGCTGAGCATGCGATGGAAAAGCTGGCACACTACTACCCGGGCTGCGGCCCGGCGTGGACCAAAAATATTACGCTGCCTGGCGGCGACATCGCTGGCGATCGCGACAGCTACGCCGCCAAACTGTGCCGTGAGCGCGACTGGCTACCGGGATCCATGGCGCGCCGCTATGCTCACACCTATGGTAGCCACAGCGAATTGATCCTGGCCGCTGCCAACAGCCTAGGTGATCTGGGTGAAGATTTCGGCCACGGCCTGTACCAAGCCGAGCTACACTACCTGATCGAGAAAGAATGGGTAGTGGAACTAGACGACGCCATCTGGCGACGCACTAAGCTGGGCCTGTGGCTCGACGCGGCGCAGCAGGCGCGGGTGAAAACCTGGCTGGCGAAATACACAAAAAGGCTATCTCTGGTTTACTAAGAACCTAACCCAGCAGGCGTACATTGTTGTAACCAGTTTGGACACCGACAGCACACAACAACCCGAGTGTACATGGCGTACGTGAGGAGGGTGAGCACCGCCCAGGTGCAAAATGGCAAATAAAATAACTTACTGGGATGGGTTCCAAGTACCAGGCTGTATGGGGCCAATAGAGATAAGAATTAAGCCTGTTTTTTGTACCATAATTTCCGATCTCCAATCTGTCCTCTGTAAAGGTGCGGATAGTTTCCCCTGCGGATTTACCTTCGCCGCACTGTAATGTGGCTTTCAAGGTCGCCAGAGATTGAGACTAAACGCACCGCGATAAAACAGGGGACAGCCATCTCACAACAGGATATTCAACATACGGCGCAGCGGTTCGGCCGCGCCCCAAAGCAGTTGGTCACCCACGGTAAATGCAGACAGGTAATGCGGCCCCATATTCAGCTTGCGCAACCGCCCGACCGGCGTATTCAACGTGCCGGTCACCGCTGCTGGCGTCAGTTCACGCAGGGTCAGTTCGCGGTCATTCGGGATCACCCGTACCCAGTCGTTATGCATTGCCAGCGTTTGTTCGATTTCCGGCAACGAGATGTCTTTTTTCAGCTTCAGGGTGAACGCCTGGCTGTGGCAGCGCAGTGCACCAACGCGTACGCACAGACCATCTATAGGGATCACACTGGAGGTATTCAAAATTTTGTTGATCTCCGCCTGGCCTTTCCACTCTTCACGACTCTGTCCGTTATCAAGCGGCTTGTCGATCCATGGGATCAGACTGCCAGCCAGCGGTACACCGAAGTTATCGATTGGCAGCTTGCCGCTGCGGGTGGCTGTGGTTACCTTACGTTCGATATCCAAAATCGCCGAGGCAGGGTTATGTAACTCTTGCGCGACCTCAGCGTGCAGCAGGCCCATTTGGGTCAGTAGTTCACGCATGTGGCGCGCCCCACCGCCAGAGGCCGCCTGATAGGTGGCGACTGATGCCCACTCCACCCAGCCGTTGGCGAACAGGCCACCGAGCGACATCAGCATCAGGCTGACGGTACAGTTGCCGCCAACAAAGGTCTTGATGCCTTTATCCAGCCCCTGTTGGATCACCGCGTAGTTGACCGGATCCAAGATAATGATGGCATCATCCCACATGCGCAGTGAAGAGGCGGCGTCAATCCAGTAACCCTGCCAACCGCTTTTACGCAGCTTAGGATAAACTTCGTTGGTATACTCTCCGCCTTGGCAGGTAATAATGATGTCGAGCGCGCTCAGTGCATCAACATCATAGGCATCCTGTAACCTGCCCCGCTGGCCACCGAATGCTGGCGCAGCGGAACCGGGCTGTGAAGTGGAGAAAAAGACTGGGCGAATGGCATCAAAATCGTGCTCTTCCATCATACGGTGCATGAGAACCGAGCCGACCATTCCGCGCCAGCCGATGAAACCAACATTTTTCATAATGACTGTGTCCTGCCTTGGAAAGGGCTATTAGGTTGAGTTATGTGTAATATCTCTTCACCTTACAAAATGTTAGTGCAGGCGCAAAGTGAATTTATTCGATGGCGAGGCATTTTTCAGCAATCCTGCTTATAAGTCACCATACGCACGGAGAGAGCGGCACGTTTTCTCTATTTCGAGGTAATAATGACAGAGATGATTTCAGCTACGGTGTTGCTGTTTTTAATCATGGATCCACTGGGAAACCTGCCGATTTTTATGTCGGTACTCAAGCACCTGGAGCCGCGTCGCCGGCGAGTGGTACTGATCCGCGAGTTGTTGATCGCCCTGCTGCTAATGCTGATCTTCCTGTTTGCTGGTGAGAAGATCCTGGCGTTCCTCAACCTACGCACCGAGACCGTTTCCATCTCCGGCGGGATCATTTTGTTTCTGATCGCCATCAAGATGATTTTCCCCTCGCAGGAGGGCAACAGCTCTGGGCTTTCCGTTGGTGAGGAACCCTTTTTAGTGCCGCTGGCGATCCCGCTGGTAGCTGGGCCGTCGATTCTGGCAGCACTGATGCTGCTGTCGCACCAGTACCCAAACTTGCTGCCTCATCTGGTGATAGCACTGTTGGTTGCATGGGGGATTTCTGCGGCTATCCTACTGATGTCTAATCTGTTCCTGCGCCTGTTGGGTAGCAAAGGGGTCAGTGCGTTGGAAAGATTGATGGGTTTGATTCTGGTGATGCTGTCCACCCAGATGTTCCTAGACGGCGTGCGGGATTACATGAAACTGTAGCGGGAATACTGGTACCTGAAGCACCAGCAATAGATGCGTGGTTAACGGGACGCCACGCCCTGAACATAAGCGATAATATCAGCAACCACACCGTCCAGCGGCTGGTTGATATCGATCGCCTGCACATCCTGCTCCTGCGCATCTGGTTCTTCCAACGTGGCAAACTGGGAAACTAACATCTGCGGTTTGAAGAAATGCCCCTTGCGCTGCTTTAGACGTGCTTCAATCACCGCCTTATCCCCTTTCAGGTAGATGAAATGCACGTTGCTGTTGCCCTCACGCAGACGGTCACGATAGCGCTTTTTCAGCGCTGAGCACACCAGCAGCGACACCCCATTGGTGCGTTGCATGGCGAAGATAGCGTCATTCAACGCCACCAGCCACGGGGTACGATCGTTATCGTCTAGTGCATGCCCGGCAGCCATTTTGTTGATGTTAGCCCGTGGGTGTAGGTAATCGCCATCCAGCATGGCGGCATTGATGTCATGGGCAACGGCACGAGCCACGGCGGATTTGCCGCTACCTGAAACCCCCATCAAGATAAATACGTGGTTTTGCGGGTGACTCATTATCTCATGCCCTTATGGGATCTGATGCGCATCTTCACAGCAGTTTACGCCGTCAACATCATCACCTGCCCCAACTGATAAAGATACTCAAAAATGCCGTAAAAAAACCGGAGCCGGAAGCGGTAACACTTATATGATTGTCGACAACAGCAAGCAACCGACCAGGCCACACACCGAGATGATGGTTTCCAGCACCGACCAAGATTTGATGGTTTCCATGATGCTCAGGTTGAAGTACTTCTTAAACAACCAGAAGCCCGGATCGTTGACGTGAGAGAAAACTACGCTGCCAGAACCCACCGCAATGACCATCAGTTCCGGGCTGACGCCGGTAGTAGCGATCAGCGGCGCTACGATGCCACCAGCAGCGATGGCTGCAACAGTGGCAGGCCCCAGCGCTAGGCGCAACGCGGCAGCGATCGACCAGGCCATCAGGATCGGTGAGACGTTGCTGCCTGCCATCTGGCTGGCGATATATTGCTCTACGCCGCTATCAACCAGCACCTGCTTGAACGCACCGCCACCACCAGTGATCAACATCATCATCGCGATGATTTTAATTGAGTCGCTGACAGTACCCATCACTTCATCCATAGTACGGCCAAGGTTTAGGCCAAAGGTGAAAATCGCGATCAGCACTGCAATCAGTGTCGCCATCACCGGGTCGCCGAAGAATTCAGCGAGATGCAGCAAGCGATGCTCCTGAGGCAACGCCATTTCGGCTAGCGCACGCAGCGCCATTAGGATCACTGGCACCAGAGAGGTAGCAATGCTGACAGCAAAACCTGGCATTTCTTCTTCGGTAAACGTTTTCGGGTTATACAGCCCTTCCAGCACCGGCTTATCAATGCCTTTAAGAAAATGGGCGTAGACTGGGCCGGCCAGAATCATCGTTGGGATAGCCAGTAGCGTGCCGTATAACAGGGTTTTGCCCATATCGGCATGAAAGAGGGAGGCGATCGCCGTTGGGCCAGGGTGAGGGGGCAGGAAACCATGGGTCACCGACAGCGCGGCCACCATCGGCACACCGACATACAGTAACGGAATGCGCGCGGAGGCGGCGATGTTGAACACCAATGGCAGCAGCAACACGAAACCAACCTCATAAAACAGCGCGAAGCCAACGGTAAAGCCGGTCAACATCACCGCCCACTGGAGGTATTTTTTACCGAATATGTCGATCAACGTGGTAGCGATGCGTTGAGCACCACCACAATCTGCCAACAGCTTGCCAAGCATGGCACCAAAGCCCATGATCAACGCCAGGCTACCCAAGGTGCTGCCAACGCCAGCCTTGATGGAACCGATCACTTTATCCCCCGGCATGCCTTGCGCAATCCCTACCACCAGAGCAACCAGAACCAAAGAGATAAAGCCGTTCAATTTAAAACGAATCATCAGCAACAATAGTAGCGCTACACCGCCTGCAACAATCACTAATGGCATAATTTTTCTCCCACCTTTTTAGCATAAACTCTTTTTACAATAGGCGGTAAAGCGTAAAGCCATTGTATTTTCAGGCTTTTCCCCGATGTTATAAGGCATGCAGCAGGGGTATTGAGGCAAAGGTTTAGCATTCTATTTTATCTATTAATAACATTAAGTTATCTTATTTTTGTTGGTTTTCACACTCGAGTTTCTACAATATCATTGATATCATCGTTAGCAATAACAGGGCAACCACCAGGATCAAATCAGCGGCTAAAATCATTCGCAGTGCCGAAAACCGCGCTCGTAGATCATACTCAACTCTCCGCAATGTTTCCTACAATCTGGTTCTGGCAACAAAAGTAAGAAAGCTTATTGCCTCTGTTCAAAGCATGAGATGGCCGGAGGAATCAGTAACAGATTTATTGCGCGAGGGGCGAGTGGAAAGCAGACAAAAAAAAGCCAGCACCCGAGCTGGCTAAGTAAACACTGGAAGCAATGTGAGCAATGTCATGCTTTCTCGGAGAGGGCATCATAGGTTAATGCCCTCTCCAGAACGCCAGGTAATAATAATCATTATCATTACCGATTGTAAAGCGCTTTTTTGAACAAAACTAAATAACATCAATACATCTCAGTGCACGGATAAATTAAAGGGTTATCTAATCGTTGAGAAAGAGGATAGAAATTTTCACTCATCAGCGCGACTCTCTGCGGCAGGGCTACCGTGATATGTCACACAGACCTCGCTGCCATCAAAAAACTTGGTTGCACTGCTATTGAGCAACGATGCACAAGCCTACCAGCATTACCGTTACCAGAACGACGAAGGTCAACCCGCCGGACGTCACTATTCAACGTACCTCCCAGTCGGTTCACAGATCGGAAGCCAACCGACTTTCAGCAGTGGGTCAACCTTTAACTGGGACAACGCCTCCTCCTCCGCTAAATTCCCAGGAATTTGGTGCCAAATGGCCTGGAACTTACGTCACATCCATCAACGGCCGCCGGGTGTATAGCACTAATATTGATGGCATTGGCTACAGCATCGGCGGAATATCGGGCAATAATTGCTCAGGTAAAAGTGGTTGGGTGGGTACCGATAGCGGTGGTGATCCTAATCATTTCATGCTTTGCTCAGCGAAAGGTCAATTCGCTCATTAGCCTCTCACCGGGCAGGTGATGATTACTTTTACAAGACGTCACCCACCACCGATTCTGGCCAGGTAAATTCATTCAAAGTTGCCTCTTTTATTTTGCGTAATAATCATGGATCTCGGTGGTTCTACCCAGAACCCGATATTGTTATCAACAACTTCAACGTAACAACATTGGCTTGCAGCGTCGATAACGCAGCGGTCAGTGCCAACAGTAATGCATCATTTAAACTGACTTATCAATAGCAACAGCGCACATCACCACCGACATACCGGCCGCTACGCCCTTGAGCTTTTTTATCAAAACGGAAAGTGGCACAAAGGCAGATATCAAAGGCGAAATCTGCCAGAACATCGCCCTGCTGCAAGGGTGATAGACGGAAAAACAGCCTCTGAAGCGAGCGTTTTTGCACTATTTCAGCATGTTGACCATCAATTGATGGCGGGCGTTGTAAAACTTACGGTAGGCCAGATAGCAAGCGATAATGCTCGACAGGCTGGCGGTAGAGAGCAGCATATAGGTCACCATAATCTGATACTTAATCGCCCTTACCGGATCGATGCCAGCAAAGATCAAGCCAGACATCATGCCCGGCAAACTCACTAGCCCAACGGTTTTCGCCGAGTCGATCGTAGGAATCAGTGAAGCACGGATGCTATCGCGGATCAGCACCGTCGAAGCGAACTTCGGTGAAGCGCCCAAGCTGAGCATTTCTTGGATCTGCTGTTGATCGCCTTTAAAACGCTGCCCAAGGTTACTATAGCACAAGCCCACCGCCACCATGGCATTACCGGCTACCATGCCGGAGATCGGGATCACCTGCATCGGCGTAAACTCAATCGAGTGAGTCAATACCAACACCGCTAACGTTAACACCGCGCCGGTAGTGATGGCGATAAACGAGGTGACAAACGTATGTTCGATGTATTTACTGCGCTTTTTGGCGTTATAGGCCGCGTTAAAGCAGATAAACAGTACCATCAGCACAGTCAGTAACGCGTTGTTCAGATCGAAAATATATTTCAATACATAGCCGATAATAATCAGTTGCACTACCGCCCGGCAGATACTCCAGATAATGTCCTTTTCCAGCGCTAGCTTTTCCCGGTGGCTGATCAGCATGGCGATAACCACCAATACTATCGACAGCGCTAATGATTCATTGGTGATGTTATGCTGGTTCATCGGCGTACTCCTGCTGCTGGGCCGTATGCACAGGCAAGGTGATCACCTCATCCGCATGCCTGATTTCCTCCACATCGTGCGTCACCCACAGCACCGCTAGCTGGTGTTCAGCCACTAACTGATGGATCAGCGCGTTGACGTGACGTTTGTTCTCTTCATCCAGCGCACTGGTGACTTCATCTAGCAGTAACACTCTAGGCAGGAACTGTAAGTTGCGGATTAGCGAGATGCGCTGTTTCTCACCGCCTGATAATTCGTTGATGCTTTTTTTCAGCATGCTGTCCGGCAATCTGAAACGCGCCAGATAAGCCTTCATTTTCTGTTCGTCCGGCTGCTGCTTGCGGATCAGGTAAGTCAGCGCGATATTGTCATAGACCGTATTGCCAAACAGCACCGGAGTCTGAAAACAGTAAGACACCCGTTTACGGTACTCTTCCGGCGGCATTGCGGTAATAGCTTTGCCATCAAAAGTAATGCTTCCGCTGGTGGGATCAATCAGTGAGGAGGCGATTTTGAGCAGGGTACTTTTTCCACAACCAGAAGGGCCGGTAATCAATTTGAACTCCCCTTTGCTAAGGCCAAAAGAGACTGAATCGAGGATCACCTGTCTATCCATTTGATAATGAATATCATCTAATCTGAGTATTTCTTTGCTGTTTTTCATAAGACACCGCTTCCAGACATCAGTGTGCAGTAAACATTGAGTATATAACCATAAAAAAAATACTGGCAATATCTGGTCACTAGCGATAACAACATCGCCCCTCCGGCAGAATCAGTGATTCTACCAGAGTGATAAATATTTTTAATGATTTTCCACGAAGAAAAGGGACTCAATAAAAAGCAAGAACGCCATGTTACTCTTTTTTGGCAGATGTGCACTCGGTGCAAATATACCAACGTAGAGAATTATTAATACTGCGATGGGAGCAACGGATTTTCCCCTCTTTTTCCAACGCCAGCAGCAGAGTGCGGGTGGTATAAATATTCTCATCGCATTTATCCGCCAGCTCACGCGTTTTCGGCCATTGTTCCTGTGGCAGTGGCTTCCCTTCCCCCCCCGCCCCGCGTTCCCTACACAATCCCTTCAACACATTCAGCATCTGCAACTTTCTGTTTTCATATGTGCTTGGTGCCTTAGCCATGGCATCCCTCCTGAGTGGTTACTCTGAGCATCCCTGTTCAAGTGGCAGCACGTCAGCCACGCGCAGGGCGTAAATCATGGTGTTAACCGCCGCTTTGCTTAAGCTCTCAACCCGATTGAAGCGAGTTGATAACCGCTCATGCTTGACGTCAGAACAGAATTTTCTTTTTATATGTATAAAATTCATCAATGGCTTACAGGTGCTTTCAGCCATATAGTTATAAAACCGATATATCAGGACTCATAGGATCGCAGGCCATTAAAATAAGTAATACATTTCTGAATACTTGTGGATTGATATTTCATATCGCATTAATATTTTTTTGGTGTTGCACATCAGACTTTTCATTAAGATTATTCTATGCGATGTTTCATCGCATTCACGGCCACGTTATTTCTTCTTATACCACCCAAAGGTATAACAATTGACATTATCAATAACACTCCCCCCGCATAACGGCCAGTAAAAAGCAGGATAATCATTTATTCCACTTTTCCTAATTGTTTCTGATTAATACATACCCAAAAAAAACCTTAAACCCCCTGAAAAACATAGGAGGAGTTGAGTAACTCATCGCTCTCATCAATGTTATTTTTTTGTTAATTTTAATAAGGCGATGCCTTTCTATCCATATATCATTCCAGAGAATATAAAAAATAAATAAAAAACAATGTGTTGTGTTTTAACCATGTCCCTTTGCGGATATTGAGACTCTAGGGCATGAAGACGATATTAGCAAAACAATATTGTAAATTTTAGTACGAACATTATTCAGTCCTATCTAACATATCGCATATTTGTATTTATCAGGTTATTTATACTAGATAATATTTTGATGCGACTTTTTGATTCTAGTAAAAAGATGTTTCTTTTTTCTTTTAGTTTTATATTCTGAATTTAAAAAAATTCAACAAAAGATATTTACATACAAGCCTGTTATTTGCCAGAATCCCCCCCGGCAAGATACCAGCACTGATATTCATGTTTTAATTTCATGGAGATCCATTACCGATTTCCAGCAACTTCCGCTATCCCACACAATAATGAGGGATACTTATTGCGCAGAGTAAAAAGTGCTGAATCTAACTAGGGTGCTATTAACATACATGTTGCTAGCACCATAGGGTTTTGATGTGTCGTTATTTTTATTTCAATACTCTTTAAGGAGGAATCTGAGAAATGAAATTCAATAAATTAATGTTGCCCACCGTGATAGCTATCGCTTTAACCTCTGTTGCTCATGCTGCATCCCCCCCTGTTGCTCCTACTGCGTCTAATCAAGGCCACGGTAAAGTAACATTTAACGGTGAGATCATTAATGCACCATGCAGCGTTGCAGCAGAATCCGTCGATCAAACTGTTGCTATGGGGCAGATCAGCAGTAATCTTTTGGCCAAACAGGGTAAATCCCATATGGAACCTTTCAGCATTGAGCTGAAAGATTGCGCATTATCGACCATGAATAACGTGAAAGTGACCTTTACTGGCACAGCAGATCCGAACAACCGCAAGATGCTGGCACTGATCGGTAGCGCATCCGGGGCGGGTATCATGATCTATGACAAACTTCACTCCAAAGACGTTGAGCTAGGTACTGAAACTGTGGGTCAGGCTCTGAACAAGGGTGACAGCTCACTGAAATTTGCCGCTTACCTGCAAGGTAGCAGCGCCTCTTCCACCGTAGTGCCGGGTGACTTTACCAGCGTGGCTAACTTCACGCTGGCTTACCTGTAAGCCCCCTTTGGGGGATGTCTCGATGGCTTCCCCCCGTTTTATGCCTGCCGCAACACCGGTAATGGGATAGAGAGAGACCCAACATGACCACCCACTTTTGGGCCGCACTGCTTATCATGCTCAGCGTTTGTAGCATGGCGGCGTTAGCGAAGGAACAGGGACATGGCAAGATCAGCCTGGGTGGCGAGATCGTTGAAACGCCGTGCGGCATCGCTGGCGAAAACGTGGATCAATCCGTCGATTTTGGTCTGATTTCGATGAGAGACGCGGCACAAGGTGCCCAGCCGGTGCTAGTGGGTAGCCGCCGCAACGTTGAGATCAAGCTAATAAATTGCGAGTTGGCAAGCAGGGTAAGACCCGGCCTTCTTTATCGCACAGCCAATATCACTTTTGATGGCATAGCTGACAGCCTAGACCCCGAATTACTCGGCGTTTATGGCGAGGCACAAGGGATCGCCATTGAGTTGTTGAACAGCACGGGCGCTCCCATCCCACTTGGCAGCACCACGGCGGATTACCTGAGTGTCGCTGGCGATAATACGCTGCGCTTCGGTACTCAGTTGCGCATTCATCCTGATAAGGCGCGGGCAGGCAGGTTCAGTTCGCTGGCTAGGCTCACCTTGTCATATCTTTAGCCGATTTCCCGCCAGCATCGCCAGCAGGCGCTGCCTGACGAAATACTTACTCAGGTCATACCCAATGACCTGCTATTAGACGCGGATTTACCTTGAGTGATTATTTTATGACGTCAGTACCGACACGGAAAAAATTACCCATCATCGTCATGCTATCTTCCCTCTGGGTGCGTTCGGCATTTGCGACCACGGAATTCAATATCGATGTACTGGATATCAGTGACCGCAGCAAAGTGGATCTATCCCGCTTCTCCGATGCCGACTACGTGATGCCTGGCACTTACCTGTTAGACATTAAAATCAACCAGAGAACACTGCCGCAACGCAGTATCGAATATTTTCCGTCGCCGGACAACAAAGGATGTAGCCGGGTGTGCTTACCCCCCGATCTGGTGGAAAAAATGGCGCTGAAAGAAGAGGTTGTCAAGAAGATCACCTTATGGCACCACCACAGTTGCGCCGATATCAGCAACATTAAGGGCGCGACCATTTCTGACCACATTGGTAGTGGCGTGCTGGCGATCACCCTCCCACAAGCTTGGATGAAATATTCCGATCCAAACTGGACACCACCCGAACAGTGGGATGACGGCATCCCCGGCCTATTGCTGGACTACAGCCTTAGCGGCCAATTCAGCAAGCAAAGCCACAATAACAACACCGCTGAAAACTTCAGTAGTTACGGTACGCTGGGTGCCAATCTGGGTGCCTGGCGACTGCGCGCTGACTATCAGATCAACACCAACCAACAAGCGGACAAGCGCGACAACCGTTTCGACTGGAACCAAATCTATGCCTATCGCGCGCTGCCGATGCAAGCCGCCAAACTGACGCTGGGTGAAATTTACCTCGACTCTGGGGTGTTCGATGCTTACCGTTTCACCGGCATCAATCTAACCACTGACGAGCGC
The DNA here is from genome assembly GCF_000821185.2 of Serratia symbiotica. Taxonomy (NCBI): domain Bacteria; kingdom Pseudomonadati; phylum Pseudomonadota; class Gammaproteobacteria; order Enterobacterales; family Yersiniaceae; genus Serratia; species Serratia symbiotica. Next base: position 3,029,769 of record NZ_CP050855.1, read on the forward strand.
ATGCTGCCGCCAAACTTGCAAGGCTATGCGCCGGAAATCCGTGGCATTGCCAAAAGCAACGCCAAAATCACCGTATCGCAGGAAGGCCACACGCTATACGAAACCACGGTGCCCGCTGGGCCGTTTGCCATCCAAGATCTCAACAGTTCAGTGCGTGGCCGGTTGGACGTTAAGGTGGAGGAACAAGGCGGCAGCATCTCTACCTTCCAGGTGGATACCGCCACTATTCCTTACCTGACCCGCCCCGGCTACGTGCGCTACAACGTAGCGCTGGGTAAACCTTCGGCTTACGATCACCGCACACAAGGGCCGCTGTTTTCCGCTAGCGATTTTTCCTGGGGATTGAGCAATGCCTGGTCACTGTACGGTGGCGCATTGCTCAGCAACGACTATAACGCTTGGGCGCTCGGCCTGGGCCGCGATCTCAACCTGTTCGGTGCCATGTCGGTAGACATTACCCAGTCCATTGCCCGCTTGCCCGGCGCACCCACTGCCAGCGGCATGTCGTTCAAGGTCAACTATGCCAAGCATTTCGATGAACTGAACAGCCAGATCACCTTCGCTGGCTACCGTTTCTCGCAGCGCAGATTCATGAACATGTCGCAGTACCTGCAAGAACGCTACAACGCCGACAATGGGCGCTACTATGGACGGCAAAAAGAGCTGTACATCCTCACCGCCAGCAAGACCTTTATGGCGGAAGACAGCACCAAAGCGATCACCGCCTACCTAACCTATTCACACCAAACCTACTGGGACACCAGAACACAAGATCGTTACGGGCTGTCTGCCAGCAAACTGTTCAGCATGGGCGATGTCAGCAATATCACCGCATCGTTGTCGGCCTATCGCACTCACTACCAGAGCCGTACCGATGACAACGTGATGCTGAACTTCAGCGTGCCTATCGGTGATCGTCGGAACATTGGCTATTCGTTGCAAGCCACCAATAACGATGTCACGCAGATGGCATCCTACAACGACTATACCGACCCGAAAAATACCTGGCAGGTCAGTGGCGGCTTCAATCAGTCCGGCAAACCGTTGGCGCACGCCTACTACACCCATAACGCCTCGTTCGGTTCGCTCAACGCTAGCGTCGCCTACCAGCTAGGTAGCTATTCCTCAGTCAGCGGTACCTTCCGTGGTGGCCTAACTGCCACCCGTCATGGGGTAGCAGCGCACCAGAACACCAGCAATGGCGGCAGCAGGATAATGCTAGATACCGATGGCATCGCCGGCATACCGATCAATGACGATCACACCTACAGCAACCGCTTCGGGCTAGCGGTGATTTCCGACATCACCAGTTACTACAACACCGACACCAGCATTGACGTTAACACACTGGCGGATGATATCGAGGCAACCCGCGCCGTGGTAAATAGCACGCTAACCGAAGGTGCCATCGGCTATCGCCACTTTGAGGTGGTGAAAGGCCGCAAACTACTCGCCACCCTTCGGTTAGCCGATGGTAGCGAACCGCCATTCGGTGCCACCGTGCTGAGTGAAAAAGGGCGTGAGGTGGCAGTGGTAAATGATGGCGGATCAGTTTACCTGACCGGCGTGCAGCCGGGAGAACAACTGGATGTAGCTTGGGAAAACCGGCACCAGTGCCGCATCCTGATCCCGGATGCTGCCAAACCATTGGCTCCGCTGCTGCTACCATGCGCCAAACTATAATCCGTAATACTGAGAACTGATGAAATGAACCTACACTCGACAACCCTGCTTACCGCCGCTGGCCTGGTTCTGATGGCTGCGGTGCCAGCCGCCAACGCAGCCATCTCTCTGGATCGCACTCGTGCTGTCTACCTGAGCGACGCCAAGTCCATCAGCCTGAATATCATAAACGAGAACAAAGCGTTGCCATTCCTTGCTCAGTCATGGCTGGAAGATGAGCAACACCAAAAGATCACCTCACCGTTAGTCGTACTGCCGCCGCTGCAACGGGTGGAACCAAACGAACGCAGCGTAGTGCGTATTACCAAGACCCCGGAGGCTGAGCATCTACCACAGGATCGCGAATCGGTGTTCTATTTTAACCTGCGCGAGATACCGCCGAAGAGCACCAAAACCAATGTGATGCAATTGGCTTTGCAAACGCAGATCAAGCTGTTTTACCGACCCAAGGCCATCGTCGCACCTAGAGGAGAAATCTGGCAGGAAAAGCTGATTTTTCGTAAAAGCAACAGCGGTTTCACCATCGAGAACCCAACGCCGTTTTACATCACTCTGACTGGCATCACGCACCAGACGCAGAAACAGGGCGGCGGCGCGATCGCCGGTTTCCAGCCGCTGATGCTGAGACCTAAATCCAGCGAAAATATCAGGCTGGGCGACAACAGGCTGAATAGTTTTGTCGTCTCCTATATCAATGACTACGGCGGACATCCCGAGTTGCGCTTCGCCTGTCGCGGCGACATCTGCAGCGCGGCGACAGAAAAAAATAAGGAGATCACGCATGGATGAATTCACTGGTCGCCTGCGATCCCTGGCCTTACTGTTTTATGTACTGCTATTTAGCGGCAGTGCACCGGCGATGACACCGCTGGGCGTGATCGAGGGCACTACCGCCACCGTCAGTTTTCATGGTGGCTTGCTCAGTTCACCTTGTAGCCTGACGCCGGACAGCCAGGATCAGTCCATCGATCTAGGTGATGTCAATATCCGCGACTTGCAAAATGCTGGCGATCAGAGCCCGTCAGTGCGCTTTCACCTCTCGTTGCGCAACTGCCTGTTGGGTGCTCGGGCGCTGGTGGATAACCCGACCGGGCAACGTAACGGCGATGCCAATCGGCTCTATTTGCAGGGTGAACAGGCCGCCACGCTGGTGTTTCTCGGCGAAAGCGACATCAATAATCCGCAGTTGCTGAAATTGAGCGGCGGGGTAGAGGGCATCGGTCTGCGGCTGAAAGATCAGCAGGGTCACGCGCTGGCTCTGAACCAGCAAAGTCGACCCTACATTCTACATCCTGGCAACAACACACTGTGGTTCACCGCCAACGTGGAGTCTACCCAGCGGGCGGTAATGGCAGCAGGCTTTGCCGCTGTGGCGCATATTCAGGTGATTTACCTGTGAGGTTCGATAGCATGAAAAACCCATACGTTAAAATTTGCTTGCTGGCGCTCGCATTGTTACCTCCCGCTGCATGTGCCAACGGCTATGTAACACCGGATAGCGGGCCAAAACAGTTTTATATTAACTTAAACTCAAGCAACATCACCAACCAGATCGGCTTTACCAAGCTCTTCACCTATACATTGGGCGGTAGTTATAGCGGCAAAGCTTATTGCGACACCACTATTCCTAAAAGCCCGCACTATTATAAATCGGATACCTCGCTGCCTGCCTCTGATTATGGCCACGGCTATTTGCAACTGAATGAGTTCCTTGATTTAAAGGCCGAGGTTTGGATCGCCGGCAATAAAAAAACCTATGTCACCGTACCTTTTTACAACCAATCCAATGAATATTTCAGATACTCCTGTACACCGCCTTACGTTCAGGTAAACGAATACGGAAGTGGTTCAAAAGGTCGTGTCACCTTCCGGGTGCGCAAAAAGATCATCAACGGTGTGCAGATTAATGATCGGCAAATTATCGAGCTATATGGCCGCTTAGGATCGAGCGACGCTGGATTCGGCCCTAACCCAATGGCACAAGTGTATATTCAGTCCGCCATACTCTTTGTACCGGACAAATGCGTTGTCAACGAAGGCCAGTTGATCAACGTAGAGTTCGGTGAAATCAGCGGCAGCAACCTAAACGGTTCGAGCTATCCGCAGCACATTCCGGTGCACTTCCAATGCGCAGGTGGCAGCTTTGAAGACGGCAGCCTGAATATCAAATTAGCGGTCTCCGGTACAGCCGCTTCCTTTAACGATAACGCATTTAAAACTAACAAGAGTGATCTCGGTATCCAGCTCACACATAACGGTGAATTGGTTATCCCGAACGTGTTTTATCCAGTGCCAAATATCGGTAATGGCGGTTCCTGGAATCTGTTGGCGGTGCCATTGGCCAACGGCAACAAAGAGATCGATGAAGGGGAGTTCAACGCGTCAGCCACTATTGTGGCGTCATTCCAGTAACTGAGGGAAAACAGAAGATGCGTCTACATACTTTAGCGATATTGGGCTGCGCCCTTTGGTGGTTTGCCACCTTGTCAGCCACGGCAGATACCGAGCTGTACGGTGCACAGCTACAGTTCCACGGCACCGTGGTGAGTCGGCCATGTCATATCGAGCCACAGTCGGCCGACCAACTGGTAGACATGGGTACGGCGATCGTCACCACCTTGTACCGCTATGGTCACACGGCTCCGGTGCCGTTCACCATCAAGCTGATGGACTGCAAAAACACGGTATTTAAATCCGTCAACATCATCTTTAGTGGTATTGAAGATCCTGAGTTGCCAGGCAAACTGGCGATCAACAATGGCGTACAGGGTGCCGCCATCGCCCTGTTTGATCATCAGGGAACGGGTATTGATCTCAACCAGGCGAGTAGCACGGTAAGGTTGCAAGAGGGTCACAACGTGCTGAACTTCGCCGCCTATGTGCAGGGCCAGCCGAGCGCCATTAAGAATAAAACCATTACCGAAGGCGAGTTCAATTCTGTGGCCAACTTCGTGTTGGCTTATCAATAAGCACGGCTTCTTGAAGAAGCCGTGCTATAGGCAAACAAAAAACGTCCTGGCATTTGCCGGTTGCCATGCATGTTTATGACACCCCAACGCTTTACACAACATGGACGCTTCGAGGAGTAAACCATGCGAAAAATTCAATTCACTCTATTTGACAGCAACAATTTTTACCTGCAAGGATTACGCCTGCTGTTGGAGGATTATCTGCATGCGTTGAATGAATGCCATCATACGTATCCTCAGTTAGCATCGGAGGAACCTGGGCAGGTTGAGATAGTGCTCCGCACGCTGGAAAATCGCTGGGGATGCGCCTGTTGCTACCAGAGCCAATATCAGACGCCACCGCATCGTCGATTGAATATTGTGATTCTGGACGACAGCACCCAACACTATATACAGACCTACCCCCTTTTGCTCAGCATCTACCGGCGTGATTCCACCAACGTGATCTGCAACAAGCTGCATGAGGCACTGACGCACTTTTGTCAACAACCCTGGTTAGATCTGCACGTCGGGAACATGTGGAAATGCCAGCAGTGCCGCATCGCCGCGCTGAGCAATTGCGAGAAGAAAGTGCTGCGACTGATGAGTACCGGTATGTCCGCCTGCACTATTGCAAACATGCTGCACCGTAGCCAGAAAACCATCAGCACCCACAAACGCTCGGCGATGCGCAAGCTTAATTTGCGTAAGAACGCGGAACTGAGCAGAGTACTATTAAATCAGATGGGGCTGAACTGAAGTGCAGGGATCATGATCGGATACCCTCTGACCCACCGCATCGCACTTGGATGTGGTGGCCAAAGGCACCATAGCGCCCAGTACCAGCGGTGTTTCCCCCACATACTATTCACAATGCGAAAAAGGCGTAGGGCCTTTGATTGCCTCTGTGGGGACGGAAACATCGCCTCAACTTAGAGCCTATCCCAGTAGGTATAGCCAGTTTGGACACGGACAGCGCGCAACAACCGGGGAGTGCAGGGAGTACATGAGGATTGTCAGCACTGCCCAGGCCAAAATGGCAAATAAAATAGCCTAATGGAATAGGTTCTAAATTGCTGATGGTTATATCAGGCAATGTCACGCAATGGCACATGAGCGACGTTGGCGGTCATGTGAGCGCGAAACAAGTCGCGTGTGATGTTGGGTGCACCAAATAAGCGGCTTGTATATAAAACATACGTTTCCCGACGGTTAATTTTTTTATGGTTATCACTTTCCATCACCAATCTCTTTATAGCTATCGGGTTTGTCAACACAGCATAAAATAAAGATACAACGCCAGAGAGGCAAATCATCTTCACCCATGCAAACGCTCCCCCTAATAACGATCTTCAGTCAGGTGACTGCGGGTAAGTTTCGCTAGGGAATTACGCTGATATCAAATTGGACGTGCTGGCAAAACCAGTTCCATAATTTTGACAGTACAGCAAAAAAAATAGCTACCTGATGCCGATAACGGCAATGAAGTACATTTTTACGCTTGTCTTTGACCTTTTGATCTGTTTGCATCCTGGGTTATCATGACTGTTTATACGCTTAAACCCGTCACTTGACTGGCCGCTTTGATGTAGCGCCAGTAATTTGGGTAGTGCGGTACAGAATAAGGTGCTTTGCGGTGATGAAACCCTTTTTACGCAGTGGCAGTATGCATGATGTGCTTGCATTGGGCGAAAATGGACAACCGGTTTACGCCTGTGCGCTACAGTTGCGGGAAACCTTGCGCATTCGCCAGCACCCGTTGGCCGCCGATTGCCTGGCAATCCCCCAACCCAACGAGGCAGGGACTCGCATCGATTGGTATGCCCCTTTCCCAGGGAAAGTGACTTCTTGGCTGGCAGCCAGCGATGCTCAACGCATGCAGGCTCTACACCAATTAGAGCGCCACCTGTCGACCTTCCTTACTCTAGTCGCCCAAACGCAGAACACCGAACACCCCAGCCAACGTCTGTTCGGCGCATTATTAGCCAAAGCGATGCAGATCCCCGATCAGCACCATGTCTATCTGGTTGATGATAAACCGGTGCTGACCTTTTGGGGCTTTATCAAGCCGCAAGCACAATTCCAGGACGACCCTCTGGCCTGCCTGCGCCTGGCCGAGGAACCGGCAGAAGAACCGATGCCAGTAGCCACAGCAGCACGTAAGGTGGCGATATCCATACCCAAACCGGTGTCTAAACCCGCAGCCGTCACGCCACCAACAATGCCACCAATACCAGCACCAGAAACACCAGCCACAGCACCACCAGCACGCCAGCAGCGCCACCGCTATGTGTGGATAGTAGCGGCGCTGATGTTGCTTACTCTGCTGGTCGGCTGGCTTAGCCAACTTAACAGTCCGCTGCCGCCAATCCCCGCAGTGCAACAACCCGCTCCGCTGGCCCCCTTCACGGTGCCAGCGCTTAGCCTGCAACTGCCGTTAGCGCCTGCGACGTTGATGCCACCAGAACCCGTCGCCTTGCCGCCGAAACCCGTCAACTTGCCACCAGAACCCGTCACCTTGCCACCGGCGGATAAAAACTTACTGGTGCTGCCCACCGAGTCGGTCAAAGCCGGATCTACCCGTTTTCTAAACGGCAAATGGCAAGCCACAGTGGCGCTGCAAGTCCCCTTTAGCGATAAATACCCCAGCCTGCAATACCACCTAAACGGCGGTAAAGGCACAGTGAGTCTCCGTCACGGCAACGGTAACGCCATCAGTTGCCGGGCATCCATTGAGGCTGGGCTGATGCCATCAGGCAATTTGGTGATCAAAAGCCGCACCAAAGCACGCTGCAACGATGGTAGCCGCTACACACTGCCGGAAATCACCTGTAAGCAAAATGAAACCGGGCCAGCAGAGTGCTTCGGCCGCTACAATGCGGAAACAACCTACCCCATGATGTTGAAGCGCGAGAATAAATGATGTTGGCACCCGTTACCGATTTCCCACACAGCATTACGCTGATTCAGGACAGCGGCATTCAATTTCTGGACTTTGCTCTGACGCCAATTCTGGATGCCGACTTCCCTGGCAAGTTTGTCCGTCAAACGGCGAGCGGCCCGCTATTGCTCCTGCAATGGGATGCCGACAGCGGCAAATACTTGTTGCCCGCCCAAACAGGGCAAGCCCCGGAGGTGGTACGCCCGGAATTCAGTTATCCACTGCAACAATCACTGCGTCTATTGGATAAAACCTGGCTACCGCTGCCTTTCTTTCGTTACACCCCATCAGGCGCGTTTTTAGCCGGGCCAGAAAACTGGGCGCGGATGCAGATCATTGAGTTGGATGCGCCCGATCAGGACGGTAACTCGCTGCGGGTGGTGCTGGCTTTTGACACCCGCATCGCTGCGCCGAGCCAGGAGAGGCTGGCACCGAGCGAGAGCGATCTCAATACCGGACTTAGCTTCGCGCTGGCGCAACGTAACCATGATCTGGGCGAGTTCCTCGATCTCACCTGGGTGGATGGCTGGCTGCGCGAAGCCTTTACCCAAAGTGCAACAATACAGGAACAACGTGCCACAACGGCGCTTGATACCGGGCTAAAAACCTTCGAGTATCAGGCGCATTACCTCAATCTGTTGCACATGCTTGGCAGCCAGTTGGCGGTGCCACAGATAAAGATCATCGGCACCACGTTGCAACAGCCTGCCGTCAACGTGGACGTCATTCTGGATGTCGGCAATTCTCATACCTGCGGCGTGCTGGTCGAAGACCATCCAGAAGAAAACCATGGCCTGAAGCAAACCTATGAACTGCAGTTGCGCTCGCTGTCCGCGCCACACTGTGTTTACAACGAGTTGTTCGAAAGCCGGGTAGAGTTCTCCCAAGCCACGTTTGGCAAACCGAGCTACTCGTTCCAGAGCGGACGCGATGATGCTTTTATCTGGCCTTCCATCACCCGTGTAGGCCGAGAAGCAGTACAGTTGGCGCAACAGCGGGCGGGCAATGAAGGCACTACCGGGATTTCCAGCCCACGCCGCTATCTGTGGGATGAAGAGCGTTATACGCCCGGTTGGCGGTTTAACAGCACACAAGAACCAATGGCTGCCGCAGCGCCATTGACTTTCCTGATCAATGACGAAGGCGTGCCGCTGTCTGCGTTGCCACTAGCGGAAAGGTTGCCAGTATTTGCCGCTCATTACAGCCGCAGTGCGGTAATGACCCTGATGCTGACCGAGTTGCTGGCACAAGCACTGATGCAGATCAACAGCGTCGCCCAACGAACGAAAATGCCGAACGCTACCGCCCCACGCCACCTGCGCACTATCATCCTGACGTTGCCTTCGGCGATGCCAAAGCCGGAACGTGAAATTTTCCGCCGCCGTATGCAGGAGGCCATTAGCCTGGTCTGGAAAGCCATGGGTTGGCACCCGCTGGATGCGCCGTTCGATGGCGAGCAAACCCGTGTTCCCGTTCCACACGTGCATATGGAATGGGACGAGGCTAGCTGTGGCCAAATGGTTTATCTGTATAACGAAACACAGGTGAATTTCGCCGGCCGCACCGATGCCTTTTTTGCCGCTATGGCCAGGCCGGATCGGCCACTGACGCCGGGAGAAGCGGCGGGAAAATCCCTGCGCATCGCCTCCATCGACATCGGTGGCGGCACCACAGACCTGGCCATCACCCAATATGTGCTGGATGATGGCGTGGGCAACAACATCAAGATCAATCCGCGCCTGTTATTCCGCGAAGGGTTTAAAGTCGCCGGCGATGATATTCTGCTGGATGTCATTCAACTGTTTATCTTGCCCGCCATACAGCAGGCGATCGAAGACGCTGGCGTCGCTGCACCGACGGTCGTGATGGATAAACTGTTTGGCAATGCAGGCCGCATGGACGGATTTTCAACGTTGCGCCAGCAGGCCACATTGCAAATTTTTATGCCTATCGGGCATGCTTTGCTCGCAGCATATGAGAACTACGACCCGTTAGACGCACAGGCGGAAATTGCCGCCAATCTAGGCAAACTGTTACCACAGACACCCACCCCACAGGTTTTGGCATTTATCAACGGTGAAGTTCAGCGCGCTGCGGGTTCCACCACCTTCGACATTTTGCAGACCCCGCTAGTCATCCGTCTAAGCGCCTTGCACACCGCTTTCCTATCCGACCAACTCGGCATCGCCCATTGCCTGCGTCTGCTCTCCGAAGTTGTGGCGCTATACACCTGCGATGTGCTGCTACTCACTGGCCGTCCGGCGCGCTTTCCAGGCGTTCAGGCGCTATTGCGCCAGTTGCAGCCGCTACCCGCCAGCCGTATCTTGCCACTTGAGGGCTACCACACCCGCAGTTGGTATCCATTTAATAGACGCGGGTGTATCGAAAACCCCAAATCCACCGCTGCTGTGGGTGCCATGCTGTGCCTGCTGGCCATCGATCTACGCCTGGCAAGTTTCTATTTTAACGTCGGGGATTTGCTGCCTTACTCCACTATTCGCCATCTAGGCATGCTGGACGGCAATAACATGCTGGCAGATGATAACGTCTACTATCGCGATATCGATCTGGATCACGCTGACTTTGCACTGGATCCTACCCGCTCTTTCCAACTGCGTGGCCCCCTGCGTTTAGGATTCCGCCAGTTGGATAATGAGCGCTGGCCAGCATCGCCACTCTATACGCTCACTATCACCGATCCCCAGTTAGCACGTAAACTGGCTGGCGATACGGTAATCACCCTGAAGTTAGCCATTACCAGCAGCGACGAGCAAGGCGCAGAAGGCGTCAAAATCGCCCAAGCCCTGCTGGCCGATGGCAGCCCAATATCCACACATAAACTGCAACTTAAACTTAATACTCTGGCTGCCAGCGCCTCTGGCGCAACCCATTATTGGATAGACAGCGGGAGCATTTATCAACGATGAAATCTATCACCTCCGATCCAATAAACCGCCTCAGCAACGGCATTCTTCAAGCGATTGACTGGGTAGCCGACGCGCGGCAACAGTCCACACGCCTAAACCGGGAAGCAGACAGGCTGATTATTCGCCTGCGCCGCTGCTACAACCGGGCAACACAGTTGGACAACGCAACGCATCGGTCTGTGGCCATCGGTCTCTATGGCCATAATACCGCCGCCAAAATTCACCTGTTCCAAGCGTTGGCACCCGGTGCCAAGCTGTTAACCGGAGATGCCGCCCTGACGGTGCGTTATTGTTCATCAGACGTCGAAAACTCACCCGCTTATCCAGTCGCCATCTGTTTGCTTGATGAAGCACAATTGATTGCCATGGCGGTCGGCGCTGCTTTCATGGAGGATTTCCGCCCGGACTGGAACGCGCGCGCGATAACCGCTCACCTGCATGGGCTAGAGCGCCACCGTCAACTTAGCGCGATCAGCGGTATGGACAGCAACACTATTTTGGCGCTGTGGGACGGCTTTCGTCGCTACGGAGGCAAATGGCAACAGGCACTGGATCGACACTTCTGGCCGCAAGCCATCGCACTGGCACCCTATTTGAGCATTGATGATCGGGCGCGTCTATTCGCACCACTGTGGGGGGAGGAACCGGCGCTAACAGCCCACTACCGCCAGTTGGCTCATACCCTGCACACGCTAGGGGGCAGTGGGCGCGTATATGCCCCTGGCAACATATTGGAACCGGACACCGGCATTCTACATACCCGCACCCTTACCCTACCAACCGAGGTAACGCTGCCCGTGTTGGCGGGGAACGGCAGCACCGTGGACATCCCGCTGGCCGACCTGGCATGGTTAGCCGCCGAGGTGACCACCATACTGCCACCAGGGGCAATGCCCCCCGATAGCGAGCTGCTCGATATCCCAGCTAGCATCTACTGCCAGGGCAGTGATCTGACACTGCGTATGTTACAGGCGAAACGTGCCGACCTCTTGATGCGCTGTGCCGATGGCCTGCATACCCATTTGCTACTGATCGCCGATGCGGCTGGCTCACCGCAGGACGCCAGTCGGACAGGCCATGCGCTCGCCTATTGGGTCAAACAAACCCAGGGGGAAAATGCAACCGAGCGCCGCCGCCGTAAACCTGGCTTAATCTGGGCGATCACACCGTTCGATGTGCGCCATAAAGGCAAACCACGCCCCGATGATGCCGTTCAACGCTATGTTGGTGAAGCGGGCGACAGTTGGGCAACGCTGCTGGCGATGGATCCGCGTGACTGCCAACGCATGACGGCGTATCTGGCTAATCAGATGCGCCCAGCATTGAAACAAGCGCGTATCCTTGAAATGCAACAGGAGCTGCAACGCGAACTGACCGAAAGCTTGCTTGGCAACTGGCTCACCAGCGGGGAACCACCGTTAGCGCAACAGCGCAGCCAGCAACTGCTGCGCGCTTTGCAGGCGCAAGCCGGTGTACATGGCGAGTTGCTGGAGTGGCTGCTGCTGCCGCGCGATACGCTACGCCAACTGTTTGTGCAGCAAACGCACAGCTCACCCACACCAGTTACCGTCACTCCGCCGCTGGACATTGAGATCGATCTGTTTGGCGAGGCAGAGGCCGTCGCAGTGACGCCAACAGCGCCTGCCATTTCGCCGTTTGCTGAACGGGTGTTCGCAGATTGGGTCAACCATCTGCGTAGCCTGCCGGACAATGCCCAATTGTTGGCACTGTTAAATGTTGGTAAACCGCAGTTGGAGATGCTGGTCGATGCATTGATTAACGCCGCCTGCCGCCTGGGGATTGACGCAGCATTGGAACGCGCCTTGGAGGCTGGGGCGTTGCCAGAACAGGGCGAAGAGCGGCAGGTCAGCCAGGCACTGGCGATATTGGGTGATTTCATCGCCTGGCTGGGCTTCCAACAGCGCGAGGCGGCGTTGCGTCCTCTCAGCCGTATCAATCACGGCCAACCGATCTTTACCCCGCCACCGCAGCCAGCGGTAGATTGGGGTAACCAGCAGCGGCTGGCCAAACTGGCCCCCACGCCGACGAAAAATACCGCCTTTTATATCTATGATTGGTTGGTCGGTTTGCAGACACTGCTGGCAGAAAACGAGGCAGCGGCAGCAGAGAATAGACTTGGGGAACAGCAGCGTGCAGCACTTGAAGGCATTGTGGCAACCCTGTGATACGGGAACAGGTCTTGCACTATTTTCTCTGCGCCGCTACCGCCTGTGCGCAAGCCCAGGCAGAACTCCAAGCCCACTGAAAATTATAGCCGCCCAGCCATCCTGTCACGTCCACCACTTCACCGATAAAGTAGAGATTCGGCACCTTGTTGGCTTCCATGGTCTTTGAGGATAGCGCTTTGGTATCTACACCGCCGAGCGTCACTTCCGCCGTGCGGTAACCTTCGGTGCCGTTTGGCTGGAGCCGCCAATTTTGCAGGGATCCCACCAGCGACATCTGCTGGGTCGGGGTCAGTTGCTTCAGCGTCGCCTCTGGCAGTTGCCCCAACGTTTGTAGGCATTCCACCAACCGCTTCGGCAGATGTTGCGCCAGGGTATTTTTTAGGCTTTGGTTGGGGTGATCCTGGCGTTGCTCATCAAGAAAGCTCGCTAAATCTAATTCAGGAAGTAAGTCAATGCTCACATATTCACTAGGTTGCCAGTAACTGGAAAGCTGCAACACCGCCGGGCCGGACAGACCACGGTGGGTGAATAGCAGGCTTTCGCGGAAACTGACGCCGTTTTCGGCGCTGATCACCGCCGGAACAGAGACGCCAGATAGCATCTGTAAGTGTTCGAGCAGCGGTTTATGCAACGTAAGCGGTACCAGAGCGGCACGCGTCGGTAGTACTTCCAGGCCAAACTGCGCCGCCAACTTGTAACCGAATGGCGACGCACCCAGCCCTGGCATCGACAGGCCACCGCTAGCCACAACAAGTGAGCGAGCACTCACTTTTTCGCCATTCAGCGCCAGTTCAAATCCGTTCTCGGTTTTTTCTACCCCTAGCACTGCGCTGCGTAGACGTATCGTCACCTGGCCCAGTGCGCACTCGTTAACCAGCAGATCGACGACCTGCTGTGCCGATCCATCGCAAAACAACTGACCCAGCGTTTTTTCGTGATAGGCGATGCCATAGCGGTTGATCAGATCAATGAAATCCCACTGGGTGTAACGTGCCAGCGCCGATTTGCAGAAATGCGGGTTATTCGACAGATAAGCAGCCGGTTCGGCGTATTTATTGGTAAAGTTACAGCGTCCGCCACCGGACATCAGGATCTTGCGCCCCGGTTTTTTACCGTTATCAAGCAGCAACACCCGGCAACCAAGTTGCCCTGCCTGTGCGGCACAAAACATGCCTGCGGCACCCGCACCTATCACTACGACCTTAAACTGTTCCACCTGCGCCTCTCTGAATAAAACCCACCGTCGCGGCCAAAAATCCCCCCATAATGCCGTTTCGCCAACACTAACCTCCACATTCACGACAACCGCAGATTGTAAAACTCTAACGCTGTCAGCGCCATAGTGAGAAATATTACCCTAGCTAGATGCTCATCCCACACTAATATTCTTTATGTTTTTCATGTCGATAACATAAACCCAACATCTATAAATAAAAAAAATGCTATATTTTCCTTTTCCCCTGGCCCGGTTGTCACTGATAATGCGCGGCGTTCATGTCCACAAACTGGCTTAACACTTATGCTGCATTTGTTTACTGGGTTAGATTTCGATACTAGCCTGATGTTAATTCTCGCATTGTTGTTCGTGTTGTTTTATGAAGCCATCAATGGCTTTCATGACACGGCCAATGCGGTTGCTACAGTCATCTATACCCGTGCCATGCGTTCGCAACTTGCGGTCATTATGGCGGGTTTGTTCAACTTTCTTGGCGTGATGCTCGGTGGTTTGAGTGTTGCCTACGCCATTGTCCATTTGCTGCCTACCGACCTGTTGTTGAACGTCAGTTCAGCGCACGGATTAGCCATGGTGTTCTCCATGCTGTTGGCGGCGATTATCTGGAACCTCAGCACCTGGTATTTCGGTCTGCCGGCCTCCAGTTCCCATACGCTGATTGGCGCAATCATCGGTGTCGGTTTAACCAATGCCCTGATGACCCATACATCGATAGTGGATGCATTGAACGTTCCGAAAATGATTGGCATTTTCCTGTCATTGCTCATCTCGCCGTTGGTCGGCATGCTGGCCGCCGGGCTGATAGTGTTCGCCTTGCGCCGCTATTGGTGTGCCACCAAAAAACGCCAGCGTATCCACATGACCCCTGCGGAACGTGAAAAGGTCGATGGCAAACGCAAACCGCCGTTCTGGACTCGTATCGCACTGATCCTGTCAGCGATTGGCGTCAGCTTCTCGCACGGTGCCAACGATGGCCAGAAAGGTATCGGTTTGCTCATGCTAGTGCTGATCGGCATTGCGCCGGCAGGTTTCGTCGTCAATATGAATGCCACCGGTTATGACATCACCCGTACGCGTGATGCGGTCTCCCACCTACAGCAGTATTACCAGCAGCACGGCGATGCGCTGCCACAGGAGGTGTCCTTGACGCCGAGTGTGCCAAGCCGGGATGAAGACGCTGTGTTAAACCAACCCCTTGAGTTCCACTGCAACATCTCCCGTGCTATGGCGACGATTGAGCTGACTCTGGGGCAACTGCACAATTTGCAGAGCTACAGCCAACTCACGGTAGAGCAACGCAGCCAACTGCGTCGCCTGCTGATGTGCATCACCGATACGGCGAACAATGTCGCCAAGCTGCCGGAAACTTCTGCGGCTGACCAACGCCTCCTGAAGAGCTTGCGTCAGGATCTGCTAGAGACCGTCGAATATGCGCCGATGTGGATCATCGTCGCAGTGGCTCTGGCGCTGTCACTCGGCACCATGGTCGGGTGGAAACGCGTTGCCACCACCATCGGCGAGAAGATTGGTAAGAAAGGCATGACCTACGCCCAGGGCGTGTCGGCCCAGATGACCGCCGCTTTATCAATCGGCATAGCCAGCTATACCGGCATGCCGGTATCCACCACCCATGTGTTGTCTTCGGCGGTTGCTGGCACGATGATCGTGGACGGCGGCGGTGTGCAAAGCAAAACCGTGAAGAACATCCTGCTAGCCTGGTTACTGACTCTGCCAATCTCGATGCTGCTTTCCGGCTGCCTGTACTGGATCGCCCTGAAGTTTGTTTAAACGATTCATCGCCCAAAATAGACGGCCAGGAGGGCCGGTCACTTAGAGCCTACCCCCGGTAGGCGTCCATTGTTACAGCCAGTTCGGACACCGACAGCGCGCAACAACCGGCGTGTACAGGGAGTAGGTGGGGATTGTGCGCACTACCCAGGGCCAAAATAGCCTAATGGGATAGGTTCTTAAGGTGATCGGCATTTTTAGCGGCTAAGGTAATACTGGGTGCTTCAAATGACCCGGTATCGCTCCCGGCGATACCCCTGGCAGGCTGGTAGGCAAACGTCAGATTGTAACGGTCAACTAAAACCGGACACTGATTTAGGCACATTGTAATCGAACATGTTTGCCTCCTACTTTAGCACTAGCTGTGTTCATCATCCTTGCAGCAGGGCGATACTTTGGCGAATTTCACGTACGATATCCGCTTCTGCCCAGCTATCCAACTGCGAAGAGAACGGTTCAAAGGCGTAAATGGCGGTGTTGCCCAGGCGCTCCAAATTCTGCACCTGCTTTATGCTCTCCAGCCGAACCTGGTCACTCAGCATGATGCGCTCTTCGTCGCTTAGCGCGCTTTTGATCCGCGCATCTTCCACCCCGGAAAGGCGCACCAGGCCAATACCATCGATCTGAATCTGCGTATCAAATTCAGGCTGTGCCACATCACTTAAATAATGGTGGAAGGTATCCAGCACGATTTTGTACGGCGCGCCTGAATCGCGAATCAGAGACTACGTCAGCAACGATGAACGCAGTGAACTGATACCGAACCCCAGCGATTCGACGTAGCCCTGCACGCCGTATTGCTTCAACAGCGGTGCCAGCAGCTTCAGGGTCGCCAGCGTGTCGGTTTCTACTCCTCCTCACTGCGCTGATCGCCCGCGCTGCATCAGCGTCTGGCTATGGATCGCCTGAGCTTGCGACAATAGCGCCTCAGCGTTTTTCAGCAACTCGGCCTGGTCGTCCAGCAGGTTAAACCTGCCGAGGGCGTTAATGGTGATGATTTCGATGCTGTATTTGGCCGCCACAGCATTTAATTGATCGTTGCTTAGGTTATCTGTCACCTTGCCGCTCGGCATATCGTTGCGTAGCTCAACTTTACTGAGCCTGCACTTGTTTACCAGGCTGAAAAGTTGATGCAAAAGCGGCCTGGCGCAATGGCCATGATGCCCTACTCCTAAATGATGTGAGAGAACCTGAGAGTGGCCGACTTACAGCGGCGTTCGTTGTGTTTCGAGTTGCGGCTGGCGATAGCGTTTGGCCATCACTATATCTTCCATTTTTTCCAGCGAGATGCTTTTGGTTTCAGGAATATAGCGGCTGATAAACCAGTAGCTGAACAGGCAGCAGACGGCAAATACCCACATCGGGAAGGCACCATGGAAGTTAGAGAACAGATAGGGGTTGTCGTTGATCATCGGGAAGGTTTGCGAAACGACAAAGTTGGCCAGCCACATGCAGCCGACTGCGATGCTCATGCCCTGCGCACGCATGCGGTTAGGGAAGATTTTTGACACCAGTACCCAGGTGCCCACTCCCCATGACAACGCGTAAAACACTATAAAGAACAGCATGCCGAACAGGGCAAAGTAGCCGGTAGCCTGGGTGTAAAGTGCATAAGAGGTGATTAACAGCCCAACGATGGCACCAAGAGTGCCGAAACGCATCAGCGGGATACGGCCCATGCGATCCATCAGCATGGCACCGATCACCGATCCGACCAACTGCAGCACACCGATCCAGACAGTCTGGAACAGTGCTTCCAGGGCATTTTCGGTGACGGTTTTCAGCACCATTGGCGCGTAGTACATCATCACGTTGACACCGGTGACCTACTGTAGCATGGCGATCATGCAGCCGATAAACAGAATGAAGTACACCCGCTCGTCACCGTAGTGCAGTTTTTGCTGATTCTGGTGCAACGAGTCTTTGATTTCCTGCCGCACGCTCTGCGCATGGGCAGCGTTGGATACTTTGGTCAACATCGCCAAAGCCTGATCGTCACGACCGACCATTACGCTCCAGCGCGGCGATTCTGGAATGATAAACACCAGCATCAGGAACAGCACGCTAGGGATCACTTCCGAACCCATCATCCAACGCCAGCCCATTTCTACCAGCCAGGCTTCGCTGGCGATTTTGAAGTTAACGTAGAAGATCACAATTTGGCCGAACACGATGGCGAACTGCTGCATGCTGAGCACACGACCACGCATATCTTTTGGTGAGACTTCCGACATGTACATCGGTGAGACGATGGCGACGATATCCACTGCCAAACCCCCGATGATGCGGTAAATCACAAACCAGGTGAAGGTGCTGGCCAGGGCCGCGCCGACAGCCGAGATGGTAAACAGCACCGCCGCCAGCATCAGGGCTTTTTTACGGCCATAACGCGCAGCCAGCGGCCCGGCACCAAAAGCGCCAACGACACAGCCGATCACTACCTTGGAAACTGCCCAGCCAGTTTAGATTGAGCTGAGGTCAAAATAGGTTTTAAGGGCATCGATCACACCGGAGATCACGGCAGTATCGTAACCGAATAGAATGCCGCCGAGCGCTGCAATGCCGCAAATTCGTAGTATATACCCGGTATTATGCTTACGCTGATGTGACATATGTTACTCCGATTTTTATCCTGGCTTCCATCCACGCAGCAGGTTGTAGGGAAGAGCGAGGCAGAAGGGTGTGAACCGTGCCTGTCATCCAGGCGATGGTAGTCGAGTGAATCTTCGCTAAACGAGAGCATTTATTTCATAATTAGTGAATAATAAAATATTTATTTTTAGATCCAGTTCAAAAAAACCGTAAACAACCAACAGGCATTGCCAAGCTATCCCTTTGCGTCAGGCTTTGTCGTATTGCTAAATTGGCTGCCTATTTCTGTATAAAAGTCAGGGATAATTCCCGCTGGCCTGTGGATGAGTGGAATGGCGGCTTTTTCCCGACACGTCATGGCGTTGCGCAAAAGCGTGGCAAAACTGCGATCTCCCGCAATAAAAATAAATTTTCTAAAATAATTTATTTGAAACATTTTTTTCAATGAAATAGAGTTTGCTTCATTCGGTCAGGATTGAGCCTGCTTGTGGGGCTCTCCAACAAGCGGTGTGATGAAAACGCTACCGCCTGCGGACAGTGCCGCAGGCGATCTGGCGACAACGGCCTTAAAAGAGGGTGAGACATGAAAACCGTGGGTAACTTTATTGGTGGGCAGGTGTGCCTGAGCAGCAGCAATCAAACCATCGATGTGCATAACCCGGCTACCGGGCAGGTTGAACGCCGCGTCACGCAGAGCACTGCCACGGAGGTGAAGCAGGCCATTGACGTGGCTCACCAGGCTTTTGCCGACTGGTCGCGCACCACACCGCTGCGCCGGGCGCGCATCATGTTCAATTTTAAGGCACTGCTGGAACAGCATCGTGACGAACTGGCGACGCTGATCGTCAGTGAACACGGCAAGGTTTACTCCGATGCGCTGGGCGAATTGACCCGTGGTATTGAAGTGGTCGAGTTTGCCTGCGGTATCCCGCATTTGATCAAGGGAGAGTATTCGGCGGACGTCGGCAGCGGCGTTGACAGCTTCTCGCTAATGCAGCCTCTGGGCGTGGTTGCGGGTATCACCCCGTTCAACTTCCCGGCGATGGTGCCGATGTGGATGTTCCCTATCGCACTGGCCTGCGGTAACACCTTCGTGCTCAAGCCGCCAGCGTTGGCACCTTCGGCTGCGGTACGGATGGCAGAATTACTCAAAGAGGCTGGCCTACCTGACGGCGTATTCAACGTGGTGCACTGCGCTAACGAAGATGCTGCGCAATTGTGTACCGACCCACATATTCAGGCGGTGAGCTTTGTCGGCTCGTCCGCCGTGGCGGAGCATATCTACACGACGGCCAGCGCCCACGGTAAGCGGGTACAGGCCTTCGGCGCGGCGAAAAATCAGGCCATCATCATGCCGGATGCCGATCTCGACGCGACGGTAAAGGCCCTGATGGGCGGTGCGTTCGGCTCTGCCGGCGAACGTTGTATGGCGCTACCAGTGGCGGTGGTGGTCGGTGACGACACGGCCGATAAACTGATCGTCAGGCTGAAACCGTTGATCACCCAACTGCGCGTTGGCCCGGGCATTCAGCAGGGCGGCGAAGAAAATGAAATGGGGCCGTTGGTCTCCTCAGCACACCAGAAAAAGGTATTGGGTTATATCAATCTGGGCGTGGAAGAAGGCGCAACGCTGGTGGTCGACGGCCGCAATTATCAGGTGTCGGGCTACCCCAATGGTTACTATGTTGGCGGCACCCTGTTTGACCAGGTTAAACCGAATATGCGTATCTATCGTGAAGAGATCTTCGGACCAGTGCTGGGTATTGTCCGCGTGCCGGACTACCAGACCGCCATCGACACGGTGAACAGCCATGAATTTGGCAATGGCAGCGCCATCTTTACCCGTAACGGCCACTACGCGCGCCAGTTCGTGCAGGAAGTGCAGGCCGGTATGGTGGGGGTCAACGTGCCGGTGCCGGTACCGATGGCATTCCACAGCTTCGGCGGCTGGAAGCGCTCGGTGTTCGGTGCGCTGAACGTCCATGGTACCGACGGTGTGCGTTTCTACACCCGCATGAAAACCGCCACCGTCCGCTGGCCTACCGGGCAACAAACGGTGTCTGAATACAGCATGCCGACGTTGGGTTAAGATCCTTCAGGCAGCAGGGGCCGTGATTCCAATGGGAGTAGCGGCTGTTGTCGTTTTTACCGAATAGCCAATTTACAAGAGAATCACTATGCCTTCATTGCTTGCCAAGTGCCAGCAGCCAAATGCTCAAGGCCGCATCCAGCACGTCACCCCAGAGAATGCCAACTGGCGCTTTGTTGGGTTTGATGTCTATCACCTTAAGGCTGGCCAGTCGCTGCCGTTGGAAAGCGGCAACAAAGAGCTGTGCCTGGTATTGGTCGCTGGCATTGCTTCCCTCACCACCCTACGTGCGCAATACCCAAGCATCGGCAAACGCATGAGTCCGTTTGAGCGCACACCGCCTTACGCGGTATACGTGCCGCATCACGACAAGATTGAAGTGCGCGCGGAAAGCGCCTTGGAATTGGCGGTCTGCAGCGCACCGGGAAATGGGCACCTGCCGTCACGCTTGATCACCCCGGCGGAGGTTGGCGTCGAATATCGTGGCAAAGGGCGTAACCAGCGTCTGGTGCACAATATTCTGCCGGACAGCGAACCGGCCAACAGCCTGCTGGTGGTGGAGGTGTATACGGATGAGGGCAATACCAGTTCGTATCCCAGCCACAAACATGACCAGGAAGACTCGCCGAATGAAACCTATCTGGAAGAGACCTACTATCACCGTATCCAGCCAGAGCAAGGTTTTTGCATGCAGCGGGTATATACCGACGATCGCTCACTGGATGAGTGCATGTCGGTGTATAACCGCGATGTGGTCAAGGTGCCACGCGGCTACCACCCGGTGGCGACATTGGCCGGTTACGACAGCTACTATCTCAACGTAATGGCCGGGCCAGTACGGCGATGGAAATTCACCTGGGAAAAAGACCACGCCTGGATTAATACCGACAGTTATCCAGTGACCCAATAATTATTGCGATGTTAAATATTTCCGACGTTGCTTAGGTGAGCGTCACTCTATCAGGGGGAGAGGGTCGGAGTGAAGGATTTCACGTCGCTATACCTCCTCTCTGCCAAAGCGGAGGGGATGATTTATTCTTCTTCTTTGGCGTTATTCAATGCTAACGATACCGCCAGGGTCTGCGCCAGACACATGGCAGCGACCTGGGAGCGGAAACCATCCACCTGGGCTTCACGCACCACAAAGCACACGTCGCTGAAGGCGGCCAGCGGACTGACCTGGCTGTCGGTAATGGCGATCTGCTGCGCACCGCGCTTGGCACCCCATTCCACCAGTTCCTGCGCATACGGCGAATAGCTGATGGCGATCACCACGTCATTCGGCTTCACCATGCTGAGCTGTTCGGTAAACATGCCGCCCAGTCCGTCAATCAGGAACGCCCGGCGCTCCAGATGACGCAACGCATAGGTGAGGTAGGAAGCGACGCTGAATGAACGGCGCAAACCAATCACGTAGATATTCTCGGCGTTGTTCAGCAGCTCAACCGCCCGATCCAACTGCTCGGAGCTGGTTTGCATCACCAATTGTTGCAACGCCTGGGAATTGACCATAGTGAAAACGTTAAGGATTTCCGCCGGCTTTTCCGGTATGACATGACCGTCGGTAGAGGTTCGACGAAACAGGCGCGCACGTTCGGTGTAGTTGACCGTTTCTTCCATCAGGTGCTGGCGAAAAACCTGTTTCATTTCGTTGAAGCCGCTAAAACCAAAGGCGTTGGCGAAGCGGATCAGGGTAGAGGGTGGGACGCTGGCCTGCACGGCGATGGAGGCGATGGTATCGAAAGCAATGCTATTACTGTTATCTAACATGTAACGCGCCACCTGTTTCAAACGCTTGCTCAGCGTTTCATAGCGGTGGCGGATCTCGTCCTGTAACAGCGAAAGTTGAGTTGGGTTTTTCATCCATTCGGCTCGCAGTGTGGGCTAAGGCGTATCGACCTAACGCCTGAGTTATTAACAGGTCATTCTAACAGATGGATTGGAAATTTCATTTCACCAAAAAGCGATTGATTAGATTGCAAGTAGCGTTACTTCACAGAAAACAGACAAAAAATCCCCTTAAAGCGGCGAAAAGCCATTTAAGGGGAGGATTCGGCAATCAATGCTGATGAGGCGTAGGGCGGTATTGACGCCAGAAACCAATCAGCGTCAGGTATTTTTGTTTCACCTGCTCGATTAAAGCAGCATCATCCAGCTCTCCCTGCAGCCAGCGGCGTGAAAGCTGCCCAAAGATGGTGCGGCCGACCGCAAAACCTTTCACCCAGCGAGCCTCCGCAGCCGCTGCGAAACTGGCTTTCAGCGTTTCTTCCGACGCATCCTGCCCCAGGATCAACACCCCACGGCAGAACGGATCGTTAGCGTCGATCAAAGCACCGACCTGCTGCCAGTTCTCGGCGCTCAACGGAGGCAATTTCCACCAGTCCGGCTTAATACCCAACAGATAAAAGTGCTGCAATATCTCCAGATAGTAACCCTCGTCTTTATCGGCGTTACTTTCCGGCAGGATAACCTCCAGCAGCAGTTCATGGCCGGACTTGCAGCAACCGCGATACACCTCGCTAATCAGTTCATCCTGTTCGCGGCGCAGTTCGGCGACGTCATATGGATGGTAAAACACCAGGCATTTCACTACATGTTCCTGCGGCCAGTCGATCAGTTGCGAGCCGATATTGCCGTGCTCCAGCCGCAGTGGACGCGACCCAGGCAGTTCGACCGGTCGACCGATCCACCAGCCCTGGCCGGTGATCGCGTTCAACGCAGCCTGACCATAGGTGGTATCGGCCAGAATGCCGCTGTTGCCCCGCAGCCCTGCTGCCTCTGCGGCTTGTTGCGCCGCTGTCAGCAGCAGGGTTTTCAGTACGGGGATGCGTTCTTCGCTGACGTTGGCTTCTCGCGCCATATCCGCCAGTTGTTTGCGGTGATCGAAGGCGAACACGCACAGTTCCGGCCACTGCTGCTTACGGGTGGTGACCCGGTGCAGATGGTTAAGCCGCTCATCGCAGTCCGGGCGTTTCACTTCCTGTTCGCGTTGCAGATAATCATCCAGTTCCTGCTTGCTGGGCATTGCCGGAGCGCAGCCATGGCGCGAAACGACTAATGCGCCGCAGGCATTGGCATAGCGGCAGGCCTGATCCCAGCCTTCATCGTTAAGATAGCCGCGCAGCAGGCCGGACATAAAGGCATCGCCTGCACCCAGCACGTTGAGCACCTCAACGCGCACGCCGGCATGCAGTTTTACCTGCTGCCAGTCGGCGGCGATCTCAGCTTCGAATACCGAACAGCCTTGTACTCCACGTTTACAGACCAGCGTGGCCTGGGTCGCTTTACGCACATTTGTCAGTGCGCTCAGGGTGTCGATGCTGCCGCCGGCAATATGAAACTCTTCTTCGGTGCCGACGATCAAATCAAAGTGATGCAGGACTTCCTGCAGTTCGCGGGTCACCTTTGCTGACTCGACAAAGCGGGTTTCACCATCACCCAGCGACGTTAGGCCCCACAGTACCGGCCGGTAGTCGATATCCAGCACAGTGCGCAAGCCGTGGCGACTGGCGTATTCCAACGCCTTCAATACCGCAGCGCGGGTATTCGGATGTGAAAGATGGGTGCCGGTAATGGCTAACGCACGTGAGGACGCTATGTAGGATTCATCGATATCGTCTGGCGTCAACGCCATATCCGCACAGTTTTCACGGTAGAAAATCAGCGGGAAGGTTTCCTGATCTTTAATGCCAAGGATCACGAGGCCGGTCAGGTGCTGGGGATCGGTGATCAGGCTGTGGGTATCGGCACCGACGCGTTGCAGTTCTTCGCGCAGGAAACGGCCCATATGTTCATCACCGACGCGGGCCAGCATACTGGACTTCAGACCCTGGATGGCGGTGCCGTAGGCCACATTGCCGGAAGAGCCGCCGATATATTTAGAGAATGTGCTGGCCTCTTCCAGGCGCGCGCCGATCTGTTGTGCATAGAAATCGACGGCGATACGCCCGAGACAAATGACATCAAGCTGTTTTCCTTGTGTAGCCATACCCGTTTCCTTCTGTATTAAGCCAAACCCCGACTGCTAAGCATCTGTTGGAGTATGAGGAATGAAAATTTCAATTTCAATTATTTATGAAATTTAAACACCAAAACGTGATGCATATAAAACACTGCTAATACGCTAGCTGAAGGTACTGAAAACCGCGTCCTGACTAATGCGAAAACACCGGTCAACGGCAAGGAGCTACCTTGTGTCATAAGCAGACGGTACCATGGTTTGCGGCAAGTTCGGCCGTTGAGGGGCAGGGGCATCAGTGGGTATAGGGATTGCTAATTTATTTCTAAAGGCATGAATGAAAATGGTTTTTCATCATTATGCGATCTTTATCTCAAAATGAAATTTTTAATCTTATAATATATTTTATGAAACATATATTTATTTATAATCGCAACACGTTTCACATTGTCGGCTTAAGTAGGCCTGCAAGCTTGAAGACGACAGGTATCACACAGTTTCTCAAGTTCGGCATGCAGATGGTGCCGGATCGGACGAGACTAATCTAAAAGGGTGAGTAAATGGGCAAGATCCGGTTAACCATGGCGCAGGCACTCACCAGGTTCCTCGACAACCAGTATCTGTTGGTCGACGGCGTAGAAACCAAATTCATTAAAGGCATCTTTGCGATTTTCGGCCACGGCAACGTACTGGGTCTGGGGCAGGCGCTAGAACAGGACTGCGGTGAGCTGGTGGTGCATCAGGGGCGTAACGAGCAAGGCATGGCGCACGCAGCGACTGGCTTCGCCAAGCAGAAGTTGCGTCAGCAGATCTATGCCTGTACCTCTTCCGTCGGCCCCGGTGCCGCCAACATGATCACCGCCGCCGCGACCGCCACTGCCAACCGCATTCCTTTATTACTGTTGCCTGGCGATGTTTACGCTTCACGCCAGCCGGATCCAGTGTTGCAGCAGATTGAACAGTCCTACGATCTCAGCATCAGCACAAACGACGCTTTTCGCGCGGTGAGCAAATATTGGGATCGCATAGTGCGACCGGAACAGCTGATGAGCGCCTGCATCAACGCGATGCGCGTACTGACAGATCCGGCGGAAACCGGCGCGGTGACGCTGTGCTTACCACAAGACGTGCAAGGCGAAGCCTATGACTACCCAGATTATTTCTTTCAGAAGCGCGTGCATCGGCTCGATCGCCGCCCAGCGACAGCAGGCATGCTGGCGGATGCGCTGGCGCTGTTGACTGCTAAACGTCGCCCACTGCTGGTATGCGGCGGCGGGGTGAAATATTCGCAGGCCGGCCTGGCGTTGCGTGAATTCGCCGAACGTTTTCATATTCCGTTTACCGAAACTCAGGCGGGCAAAGGCACGGTAGCGAGCAGCCATGAATTCAACCTGGGCGGCATCGGTGAAACCGGTTGCCTTGCGGCGAATACGCTGGCCCGTCAGGCCGATCTGGTGATTGGCGTAGGCACCCGTTATACCGACTTCACCACCTCGTCAAAATGGTTGTTCCAGAATCCGGACGTCGATTTCCTCAATATTAACGTCAGCGCCTTTGACGCCGGCAAGCTCGACGGCGTGCAAGTGTTGGCTGATGCCCGCGAAGCGCTGTCCGCATTGAGCGCACTGTTGGCACAAGCTGATTATCGCACCGGCTGGGGCAATGCCATTGTCGAAGCGCGTAGCGCACAACAGCAGGAAACCGCCCGCGTTTATGCGGTGGAATACACCGGCGAAGGCTTTGTACCGGAAATTGACGATCACCTCGATCGCGACAGCGTCTTTGCCGAATTTATCGAAAAGACGGACTCGCTGCTAACCCAAAGCCAGGTGCTGGGGGTGCTTAACCAGCACCTGCCACAGGACAGCGTGATCGTCGCCGCCGCTGGCAGTCTGCCGGGAGATTTACAACGTGTGTGGCAAAACCACGGCGAACACGGCTATCACGTGGAATACGGCTATTCCTGCATGGGCTACGAGGTCAATGCCGCGCTGGGGGTCAAGCTGGCCGAGCCGCAGCGCGAGGTGTATGCGATGGTCGGCGACGGTGCCTTTATGATGCTGCATTCCGAACTGATCACCTCGATTCAGGAAGGTTGCAAAATTAACGTGGTGCTGTTCGACAACATGACCAACGGTTGCATCAACAACCTACAGATGGAACACGGCATGGACAGCTACACCACCGAGTTCCGCTTCCGCAACCCGCAGGGCGGCAAACTCGACGGCAAGCTGGTGCCGGTCAATTTCGCCATGCTGGCGGCGGCTTACGGTTGTAAAACCTACAGTGTGACCACCGAACAGCAACTGATCGAGGCACTGGCCGATGCTCGCCTGCAAAGCGTTTCTACTCTGCTGGACATCAAAGTATTGCCCAAAACCATGGTGCACAAATATCTCAGTTGGTGGCGCGTGGGCGGTGCCCAAGTTGCCGACAGCGAAAAAATTGTCACCGTGGCTCGCAAGCTGCAAGAGAACATCGACAAGGCCCGCGACTACTGATTAACACATTGCTTGATTACCCAGACCTTGCGTTTGGCACAAATATTTGAAAAGGATAACGAAAATGACACTGAACATGGGGGTTATTGGCACAGGTGCAATTGGTCGGGATCACATTCGTCGCTGCAGCAAAGTGTTACAGGGCAGCCGCATCGTGGCGGTCAACGATATCAACCGTGATAACGCTGCCAAGGCGGTGAGCGACCTGAAGCTAGACGCCAAGGTGTATCACGATAGCCACGATCTGATCAAGGCAACGGACGTGCAGGCGGTGCTGGTGACCTCCTGGGGGCCGAGCCACGAAGAGTTTGTGCTGGCAGCGATTGCCGCCGGTAAGCCGGTATTCTGTGAGAAACCGCTGGCGGTCACTGCTCAGGGCTGCAAAAACATCGTTGAGGCCGAAACCAAACACGGCAAACGTCTGGTGCAGGTAGGCTTTATGCGCCCTTACGATCAGGGTTATGAGGCACTGAAGCAGGTACTGACCAGCGGGCAGATCGGCGCACCGCTGATGCTGCACTGCGCACACCGCAACCCAACCGTTGGTGAAGCTTACACCACGGATATGGCGATCACCGACACCCTGATCCACGAGATCGACGTGCTGCGCTGGCTGCTGGATGACGACTATGTCTCGGTACAGGTGGTGTTCCCGCGCAGAAGCCCAAAGGCATTCCCGCACCTGAAAGATCCGCAGATTGTGCTGTTTGAAACCGCCAAGGGTACGCGCATCGATGTCGAAATCTTCGTTAACTGCCAGTACGGCTATGACATCCAGTGTGAAGTGGTGGGTGAAACCGGCATCGCCAAACTGCCAGAGCCATCTTCAGTGCAGATGCGCAGCGGGGCCAAGCTGTCTACTGAAATTCTGACCGACTGGAAAGATCGTTTTATCGATGCCTATGACATTGAGCTGCAAGGCTTTATCAATGACGTACTGGCCAGCAAGTTGACCGGGCCTTCTGCCTGGGACGGCTATGCCGCTGCCGTGACTGCCGATGCCTGCGTGGCTGCACAGCTCAGCGGTAAGATTGTGCCGGTGGCCCTGCCGCCGCGCCCGGCGTTCTACAACAAATAGTGTGTTGAGCGCTGTACTCACGTTTCAAGAGAAATCACCATGAAGATCGCTTTTGATGTTGATGTCATCAAGGATCTAGGCATCACCAAAATGGTTCGGCAGGTGGCTGGCTGCGGCTATCAGTATATTAAGCAGTCACCGCCCCCGCAGATCAATCCGTTCTACAAACATCCGAAAGCCGGGCGCGAAGTTATGGCGGAATACAAAAACGCGCTGAAAGCCACCGGCATGGCGATTTCCTCATTTATCGTGGCGTACCGCTGCTCCGGCCCGGGTGAAGATCGTCGCCAGGCGGCAACGGTCAAAAACTGGTGCCGGATGATAGAAACCGCGGTGGAAATCACCGCCAGGCCGATCTGATTACTGAGGCTAATAATGAATAAAGACAACGTAAAACTGGCCATCGCCCCGATTGGCTGGACCAATGATGACATGCCCGACTTGGGCATAGAGAACACTTTCCAACAGTGCATCAGTGAAATGGCGCTGGCCGGGTTCATCGGTAGCGAAGTGGGCAGCAAATATCCGCGCGATCCTGCGGTGCTAAAACCGATGTTGGATATCCGAGGCATTCAGATCTGCAATGCCTGGCTCAGTACCTTTTTCGCTGATGGTCTGAAAGAAAAAACCATCGATGAATTTATTACCCATATGAATTTCCTGCATGCAATGGGGGCCAAGGTGATTGGTTGTTCCGAGCAGAGCAAGAGTATTCAGGGTACCACCAAAGGGGTGTTCGAAGAAAAGCCGTATTTCAGCGATGAAGAGTGGCAGCGGGTAGCCGATGGCTACAATGAGCTGGCTAAAATTGCCACTGACAAGGGGATGCAGGTCTGCCTACACCACCATATGGGCACCGGCATCCAGACTAACGTAGAGATCGACCGCTACATGAGCATGGTGAACGACAATGTCTACCTGCTGTTTGATACCGGCCACGCCTACTACTCCGAAGGTAGCCAGCAGGCGATGATGGCGATCCTGGAAAAATACCTACCACGCATCAACCACGTGCATTTGAAGGACGTGCGTGACGAAGTGGTGGCAGAGGTTAAAGCCAACAAACTAAGCTTCCTCGACGGCGTGAAGAAAGGCACCTTCACCGTGCCAGGTGATGGGGTAATCGACTTCCTGCCGGTATTTAAACTGCTGGATGAGCGCGGTTACAAAGGTTGGATGGTGGTGGAGGCTGAGCAGGATCCGGCGTTAGCCAACCCATTTGAATATGCGGTGAAAGCACGCCGTTATATCAAAGAGACCGCCGGCATTTAATTCACTTGAGGTATGTGATTCATAGACATCGTTTCAATTTTCTCAGCTCAAGTTCAAGCTTGTCATTCTGTTCCTGTATGTGCTCGTCACTGGGCTGATAGTTTGCGTGAACGGCATCAGAGTATGGCGTTTGCTCAGCACGTTCAAAGTAGCGCTCCATCGGTGTTTTACCCTGTGAGCGCTATGAGGACGTTCCCAGTTATAGTAATGCGGCCATTCTGCCAGCAGTTTCTCCAGGTCAGCAGTTGAGAGGTCTACGGTAGCGTAAAACTCAGCTTTGTCTGTCTTTTGGGAACGTTCAACTTTGCCATTAAGATGAGGCGAAGCTGGTTTATTTGGACGAAACTTGATGCCGCATTCTTTCAATCTTTCCTGCACCTTAACGACAAAAAACTCTCTTCCCTGGTCGGTCTGAAAGCACTGTATCGGGAAAGGCATTTCTTCAATAACACAATCAATAAAATTCAGTGTGTTTGCAGCCGTGCGACGAGAGTAGAGCCTCAGGACTCTGTAGCGAGTACAATCATCAACAGAGGTGTACTGACATAAGCCGGGGCCAATTTTACAGGTATCCATCTGAACCCGATCACCAGCAACAGGGCGTTCGTCGCGAATGAAATCAGCTTTACGCCGAAATTTAACAACTGGCTTAACCTGATTCTGGCAAAGAACCTTGTGGATCGTAGCCATCGCCAGAGAGATGGAATGAAGCCGCTTTAACTCACTCTGAATACGTCTTGCTCCCAGATTTCGCCGGGAACGTAACTCCAGAATTAGAGCGACTTCGCTAGCGCTGGTTTTCGTTAATGGAGAGTTTTTAGGGCGACGACTGTGGCTTTCCAGTCCTGCCCTGTGCCAGATACCTGCGCCACCATTTACGCAATGTGGGGCAGGAAATGCCGCAGCGACGGCATACAAGTCCCGCATCACCAGATGTTTCATAAAGTTTAACCCACTGTAGCCGCTGCTGAATTTCCTTGTTCATGGTGAGTCGTGATAGTACAACGATGTCTATGAATCACACACCTAATGGAATAGGCTCTAAATTCCATCTTACATTTCGATACTCTGACGGCTCATACTATTAAGCGATATTTTTCGTAATTCAATAAGTTATCTTTTTAACGTACGTTCTCGTTCCGTTGGCCCTCAACCCCCCAAATAAATTTGCCCGGTATACTCCTTTAGGGCAGGCAAGATGTCAGCGCAACGTGTTCTAGCCGCTGGGGTATTTGGCACTATACTCTGTATTGGCATTATTCAATATGGAAGGAGTATGCTCATGGCTTACCAACACATTCTCATTGCGGTAGATCTATCCCCAGAAAGCAAAATTTTGGTAGAGAAAGCCGTAACTATGGCGCGGCCATATAACGCCAAAGTCTCTCTGATCCACGTAGATGTTAATTATTCTGACTTGTACACCGGCCTGATTGACGTCAACCTAGGCAATATGCAGCAGCGCATCTCCGAGGAAACCCACCAGGCATTGACCGAACTGTCGCACAATGCTGGCTACCCAATTACCGAAACCCTCAGCGGTAGCGGCGATCTGGTACAGGTGCTAGTGGATGTCATCAAGAAATATGATATGGATCTGCTGCTATGCGGCCACCATCAGGACTTCTGGAGTAAGCTGATGTCTTCTGCACGCCAACTGATCAACAGCGTGCATATCGATATGCTGATCGTGCCGCTGCGCAATGAAGAAGAGACGGCGCAGGATGTGCTGTAACCGGCATCAAAGGTGATTTTGTTCACACATCCGTTAAATGCTTCAATGCTGGCTCAGTTGCCAGCATTTTTACGCGCCCTTCCCATAGTGAATTTGCTAAAAATAGTTTCTTAATAACTTATGTTATGCGAAAGTCATTTTAACGTAGTGTAATTACCACCTCTAGTTATCGAAAATTTAATTAACATTAAAAACGCCATAATTTAACCTATTTTTGCGTAGATCGGATTTAGTTAACTTCGCAATGTCGAGTGTTGAATGCATATGTGATTTCCGCGTGCTTATTATCGACAGCACCTGTTTTTGCCGCCGATAAAGATGAGATCACCGTGGTTGCCAAAGTGACCGGCATTCCATGGTTCAACCGCATGGCAGTGGGCATCAACCAGGCGGCGAAAAAGCTCGACGTCAACACCATCATCCTGGTGCAGAACAATGCCAAAGTGTTGGAGCCGGTGCTAGAAAAGTGCGCGACAAAGGCATCGTAGTGCTGACCCATGGATCTCTAGACCCGCAGATCGGCCAGTGGGATCGACAGCGAGAAGTACGCGCAGGCCAACGAAAAGACATGGGCGACAAAGGTGGCTATGCGATCTACGTTGACTCACTGACCGTACCGCTGCACAACGCCTGGGCCGATTCCACCATCAACTATCAGAAAGCAAAATACCCGAAGATGTTTGAAGTCACCTCGCGCCTGCCGGTGGCGTCTCGATCGTCGAACTGCTCGCCGCTGGCCGTACCGAGCTGCGCCTCAGCCTGTTCGGCATGACCCACCCCGATAGCGGGAGATCAAGGTGGGAGGCCAGCCAGTGCGGCTGCACAACAGCCACGAAGCGGTGTGTCACGGCATCAGCTACGTGCCGGAGGATCGCCGAGGCGGTGAATGGATAAATCTTTACTGGCCCATGGTTATAACGGCATGTAGATATCGAAGCGGTGGCTTTTAGTCAAGATGGCGGCATGGGCTGGCACGTTGCCCAGCGGTGGCGCGTAGTCCGGGCGTTTCACTACGATACGCTTGGTCGCCAGCCGGCGCGCCGGAGCTAACAACCCATCAGCGTCATCGTCGCGGCCTACCAGCGATTGAAATACCCGCATTTCTTTCTTCACCAGCGCGCTTTTCTGCTTATGTGGGTACATCGGATCAAGGTACACCACCTCTGGTCGCGGGGCGAGATCGGCCAGCACCGTCAGGCTGGTGGCATGCACCAACGTCAAACGCTCACGCAGCCACAGGCCAATTTCCGCATCCTGATAGCCGCGTTGCAGGCCGTCATCCAGCAATGCGGCCACTACCGGGTGGCGTTCTAGCATTCTTACCCGGCAACCCAATGCTGCCAGCACAAAGGCATCGCGCCCCAAGCCAGCAGTGGCATCCACTACATCCGGCAGTTCGCTGCCCTTGAGGCCGACCGCTCTAGCCACCGCTTCACCACGGCCGCCACCAAAACGACGCCGATGCGCCAGAGTGCCGGACACGAAATCGACGTAGATCGCGCCCAGTTTAAGTTCGTCACGCTTGCGCAGTTCCAATCGTTCCGGGGTCAGCACCAGCGCCATCGGCGCATCGTCGTCCGAGGTCAACTGCCAACGCTGTGCCAAAATAGATAAGGTGCCGGGATCGACACCTGCTTCACAGCTTAAATACACCCTCACCTGCCGGGTTATCCTGTAATACCGTAATGGCGCAGCATGGCATCCAACTGCGGTTCGCGGCCACGGAAGCGTTTGAACAGTACCATCGGCTCTTCCGAACCACCGCGCGACAGGATGTTGTCGAGGAAGGATTGGCCGGTTTCGGCGTTGAAGATGCCCTCTTCTTCGAAACGCGAGTAAGCATCAGCCGACAGCACTTCTGCCCATAGGTAGCTGTAGTAACCCGCCGCGTAGCCGCCAGCGAAAATATGGCTGAAGGCGTGTGGAAAGCGGCCCCAGCTTGGTGAAGGTACTACCGCCACCCTTTTCTTCACTTCCGCCAACGTTGGCAAGATTTGCGCGCCGCTTGAAGGGCTGTATTCGAAATGCATGAGGAAATCGAACAGGCCGAACTCTAACTGACGCAGGATAAACAGCGCCGCCTGATAGTTCTTGGCTGCCAGCAGCTTATCGAGCATCTCTTGCGGCAGCGGTTCGCCGCTTTGGTAATGGCCGGAGATAAACGCCAATGCTTCCGCTTCCCAGCACCAGTTTTCCATAAACTGGCTTGGCAGTTCGACCGCATCCCACGGCACCCCGCTGATGCCGGATACCCCAGCGGTGTCGATTTGGGTCAGCATATGGTGCAGGCCGTGGCCGAACTCGTGGAACAGCGTGGTCACTTCGTTATGGGTAAACAGCGCCGGCTGGTCACCCAGCGGACGGTTAAAGTTGCAGGTCAGGTAGGCGACCGGCTTTTGCAAGGTGCCGTCTGCCTTGCGCAGGCTGCCGGCACAATCGTCCATCCAGGCACCACCGCGTTTGTTTTCACGCGCGTACAGATCAAGGTAGAAGCTGCCGCGCAGTTCGCCGTTGGCGTCGAATAGATCGAAGAAGCGCACGTCAGGATGCCAGGTATCCACCCCGCTGCGCTCTTTGGCGGTGATGCCGTAGATACGTTTCACCACCTTGAACAGCCCTTCGACCACCCGTTGCTCCGGGAAGTACGGGCGCAGTTGCTCGTCGCTGATGGAGAACAGGTGTTGTTTTTGTTTTTCGCCATAATAGGTAATATCCCAGGCTTCTAGTTCGTCCACGCCGTAATGTTGTTTGGCAAAGATGCGCAGTTGCGCCAGTTCCTGCTCGGCCTGCGGACGGGCGCGCTTGGCCAAATCGTTCAGGAAGCTGATCACCCGTTGCGGGCTTTCCGCCATCTTGGTTGCCAGCGATTTGTCAGCGTATGTCTCAAAGCCAAGCAGTTGGGCCAGTTCGTGGCGCAGCGCCAGCGTTTCCGCCATCACTGCACTGTTATCCCATTTGCCAGCGTTCGGCCCCTGATCGGAAGCGCGGGTAGCGAAGGCGCGGTACATCTCTTCACGCAACGCACGGTTGTCGGCGTAGGTGAGCACCGGCAGATAACTCGGCATATCCAACGTCAGCAACCAGCCTTCTTGCTCTTTGGCTTGTGCCATTGCCTGTGCCTGTGCCAAGACGCTGGCCGGCAAGCCACTCAGTTCGGTTTGGTCAGTAATCAGTTTGCTCCAACCCATGGTGGCATCGAGCACGTTGTTGCTGTAGGTAGAACCCAGTTCGGATAGCCGTGCGACGATCTCACCGTAGCGCTGCTGTTTGTCCGCCGACAGGCCGATGCCCGATAGCTCAAAGTCACGCAGCGCGTTATCCACCGACTTGCGTTGCGGTGCGCTCAGTTGGCTGAAGGCCGCCCCCTCTTTCAAGCTGCGATAGGCTTGATACAGCCCTTCGTGCTGGCCCACCCAGGTGCCGTATTCAGATAGCAGCGGCAGTGCCTGCTCGTAGGCAGCACGCAGTTCCGGGCTGTTTTTCACCGAGTTCAGATGTCCAACCGGCGACCACATGCGCGATAGGCGATCGTCCGACTCCGCCAGCGGCTGACACAGGTTATCCCAGGTGAACGGCCCCGGCTGCGCGACCACGCGCTCTACCGCAGCACGGCAATCTGCCAACGCGGATTGTATCGCAGGCACAATATCTTCAGGGCGGATCGCCGAAAACGGCGGCAGGAAAAACGGGGTCAGCAACGGATTGGTCATAGGGCAGTCCTGATTAGTGTTGTCGCCCACCATAGCGGGCAAGCCATAAAATGCAGATGAAAGATTAACATGGAGCTATGCAACAGGAAAATCAATGCCCGGCGTTGTTGATAGTGCCTGCGGCAACGCAGTTCAGTTTTTTCCGGCCAGACAGTTTATACTGCACAGATTATCAGCCTTATTGAAAGCTCCGCCTACGGAGTACAAGGAATTGCCCCCGCCATGTTAAGTTATCGCCATAGTTTCCACGCTGGCAACCACGCCGATGTGCTCAAACACAGCGTCCAGAGCCTGATCATTGAGTCGTTGAAAGAGAAAGAGAAACCCTTCTTCTATCTGGATACTCACTCAGGCGCGGGGCGCTATCAGTTGCGTAGTGAGCACGCCGAACGCACTGGCGAATACCAGGAAGGTATCGGCCTGCTGTGGCAACGCAACGATCTGCCAGAAGAACTGGCTGCCTACATGAGCGTCGTGCACAATTTTAACCGCTCCGGCACGCTGCGCTACTATCCCGGCTCCCCGCTGATCGCCCGCCAACTGCTGCGTCCGCAGGATAAGATCTACCTGACCGAACTGCACCCCAGCGATTTCCCGCTGCTACGCAGCGAATTTCAGAAAGATGAGCGCGCCAAAGTGCAGCGTGCCAACGGTTACCAACAGTTGAAATCCCAATTGCCGCCACCATCACGCCGTGGGCTGATCCTGATAGACCCACCCTACGAGATAAAAACGGATTATCAGGAGGTGGTCAAAGGTGTTCAGGAAGGCTATAAGCGCTTCGCCACCGGCAGCTATGCGCTATGGTATCCAGTGGTAATACGTCAGCAGATCA
Source organism: Serratia symbiotica (assembly GCF_000821185.2). NCBI lineage: Bacteria > Pseudomonadati > Pseudomonadota > Gammaproteobacteria > Enterobacterales > Yersiniaceae > Serratia > Serratia symbiotica. The sequence continues at coordinate 3,065,249 of NZ_CP050855.1, forward strand.
AACGCATGCTGAAAGAGCTGGAGGCCACCGGTATCCGCCGCATTCTACAAATCGAATTGGCAGTGAAACCCGATAGTGACCAACGCGGCATGACCGCTTCCGGTATGATCGTCATTAACCCGCCGTGGAAGTTGGAACAGCAGATGCACACCGTGCTACCGTGGCTACACAATGCGTTGGTTCCCTCCGGTATCGGCCACTATTTAGTGAACTGGGTGGTGCCGGAATAATGGCATCCAGGCGCGATCCGCCGTGCCTATTGCAGCCATCGATGCAACCTTTGCGACAAACCCACATCAAGCGTTAAACTCTTTCCTCTTCGAATTTCACAACTCATGGAAATCCCAGATGACGAAACATTACGATTATCTAGCAATTGGCGGGGGCAGCGGTGGTATCGCATCAATCAACCGGGCAGCCATGTACGGCCAAAAATGCGCACTGATTGAAGCCAAGGAACTGGGCGGCACCTGCGTCAACGTGGGTTGTGTACCGAAAAAAGTCATGTGGCATGCGGGGCAGATCGCCGATGCCATCCATCAATACGGCGCAGATTATGGCTTTGACACTACTGTCAACACCTTTGACTGGAAGAGGCTGGTCGCCAACCGCAGCGCATATATCGACCGTATTCATCGTTCCTACGACAATGTACTGGGCAAGAATCAGGTTGATGTGATCAAGGGCTTCGCACGCTTTGTCGATGCCCACACCGTAGAAGTGAACGGCGAAAAAATCACCGCCGATCATATCCTGATCGCCACTGGCGGCCGCCCAAGCCACCCGGATATTCCGGGTACGGAATACGGCATCGACTCCGATGGCTTCTTTAAACTGGATGCCATGCCAAAGCGCGTCGCCATCGTGGGTGCTGGCTATATCGCTGTCGAGATCGCCGGGGTGCTGAACGCACTGGGCGCGGAGACACATTTGTTCGTGCGTAAGCAAGCACCGCTGCGCACCTTCGACCCAATGCTCGTCGAAACCCTGGTGGAAGTAATGAGCACCGAAGGGCCATGCCTGCACACTGAATCAGTGCCGAAAGCGCTCGTCAAAAACACCGATGGCAGCCTGACACTGCAACTGGAGAACGGCCAAGAATTTATCGTTGACAGCTTGATCTGGGCTATCGGCCGCCAACCAGCGACCGACAACCTGAACCTGGCCGCCACCGGGGTGAAAACTAATGAGCAAGGCTATATCGATGTTGATAAGTTCCAGAATACCAGCGTTAAAGGCATTTATGCCGTGGGCGACAACACCGGCGCGCTCGAACTGACCCCAGTGGCGGTCGCGGCTGGCCGCCGTCTGTCTGAGCGCCTGTTCAACAACAAGCCGGAAGAATACTTGGATTACAGCAACATTGCCACTGTGGTATTCAGCCACCCGCCGATCGGTACCATCGGTCTGACCGAGCCGGAAGCCATCGAGAAATTTGGCGCGGATAACGTGAAGGTGTACAAATCCTCCTTCACTGCTATGTACAGTGCAGTGACGCAACACCGCCAACCGTGCCAAGTGAAGCTGGTATGCGCAGGCAAGGAAGAGAAGATCGTCGGCCTGCATGGCATCGGCTTCGGTATGGATGAAATCTTGCAGGGCTTCGCTGTCGCCGTGAAGATGGGAGCGACCAAGAAAGACTTCGACAACACCGTAGCGATCCACCCGACGGCAGCGGAAGAGTTCGTTACCCTACGCTGACAATAAAATCCCACTAACTTTAGGCGTTAGGCATTCAATGAGGTCAGCAGTATTTGGCCTCATTGTTTTATTTTTTCTGGCAAAATTTTCTGTATAGAATCTATGCCGGTGTTATTCTAAAATCATTCAATATGCTAAGTAATGGGGAAATACGTGGTTAAAAAGCGTCCCTGCTTAAATCTCAATAATATATTTTATTTGAGGCGACCTAATAAATGATCAGCATGGTTTTTGGAAGACATAAAGGCTCATCATACTGATGCAGACTTGTATCACAGTAATCTAACCAAACGATATCCCTAGATCCCATATGCATAGTTTATTGAATTACTGAAATCATGATAAAATTAAATAACTGAAAAATAACAATATTTAAAAAAATCGCTATATGAAAAATTTTTTATAACAAAAAAATATATATGATTAGCAATCTATAGTATAAAGTTAGTTAAAGTATTACCTGGTGTTGTTGTGTGTCTTTGCCCTATATTTATAGGGCTTTTTTATTTTACCGCCGCAGTTTAAATTCTTTCAGATGTGCTTTTTCAGTTGGCATTGATGTTAATAATAGGGTTGGATTACCGAGAGGCATCTGATGAAAATCGTCATTAATTTATTCTTTTATCACTCAGCTTTCTTTTCTGTAAAAATAACTGAATAATTAAAGTACACGGACGTTTCCTCCATTCCTACCGCCAATTGGATTTGATATTCCTTCCCCCCTCGAAGTAGAAAGCCAGCCAGGGTCATCGTGACCGTGGTTTCAAAGCGCAAAAAATTCGGTGAAGTAAGCGACCTTAGTATTGTACCCTCACCCTGATAACTCACGGCACATGGAGCTTGTTGAAAAGATGATGTCGCCAGCGCTGCCTGCGCGTTCAAGGCAATTCTAGTCTATGCTATTTGTGCTTTTATCATTCCCTTCGACATAAATCGGCATTTTCTGCCATTATTCTACCTGATAAATTAGCGAGGGAACTCACGAATGCATCCGCGTTTATGGAGAATATTGATGTTTTTAAAGCTATTTAAAAACATAACGTTAGCCTGTTTGGTTATGGTTATTACTCAAGCCAGTGCGCTAAGCTTCACGCTCGAAGTAGCGGGAAAGATCGATGTCGTGACCGATCCGGTTAAAAAAAACTATCTGTTCACCGATAAACAGTTACTGGCCATGCCGATTCGCAGCATTGTCACCTCTACCTCCTGGACGCCACCAAGAAAGTTTGAAGGGATTTCGTTGACAGACATTTTGACCCGTGTCGGTGCCAGAGGCAACACGCTGACCATTTATGCGCTGAATGACTATTACATCGACGTGCCGCTGTCTGACGTTGAAAAATACAATATGATTTTGGCTTATAAAATGGATGGGGAACGGCTTAAGATCAGGAACTTCGGCCCGTTATTTTTAGTTTACCCAAGGGACGCCGCCGGGCCTGAGTTGAACTCACCGTTATACAACTCACGTTTTATCTGGCAGGTCGACAGGATAGTAATTAAATGAAGCTGATAAATGTTAAAAGCAGCGGCAGAGTGGCAATCCCGGCCATTTTCGCTGCGCTGTTTTTATTAGCCTCAGCGGTAACGCTGTATTACTACAGTGCCATCTTGTCCAAAAAAGGGCTGTATGCCATCGCTGGCACACAGGAAAACTACTCTTGGTCGATTGCTAAGTTTTCTATTAAGCTCGCCGAGTTTGAGACGCTGGTTGAACAGCGAAAACACACGCCAAAAGTGGACAACGATAATCTGCGGCTGAAGTTTGAAATCCTCTATTCACGTTTTTACGTGCTGGAAACTATCTCCGAATCTACCCAGCCACTGTATGCGGAGCCGGGTTATCCAGAAATGATCAAACATATGCGTGAGCAAATGGATCGTATTGATAATCTGCTGGGCGACCCGCAGATCGACTTCAGCCTGATTTCGCAGACCATGCATCAAATCAAGCCCTACGCCATCGAAATGGCCAACCTGACCGACCATGCCGAAGTGAAACAGCGCGCCATCGCCTATGAAGACTATATCGAGAAAAGGTATATTATTTTCCATGGTTTGGTGATCGTGATGTTCTCCGTGGTCTCGCTGGTTGCTATCACCCTGATCGTTTTCCGCCAGCAACGTCTGACTATTCGGCAGCAGGCCAAGGCTATTGAAGCGGAAAAGGCCACGCGTACTAAAAATGCCTTTCTGGGTGCCATCGGCCATGAGCTGCGCACTTCGTTACAAAGCATCATGTCCGCCATTGATGTGCTGGTGAATACTCGAATGTCGGCAGAGTATACGGATACCTTCCTACGCCTAGAGAGCGCCGCGCAGCAAATCGAAAACCAGATGAAAGATCTGACTGATTACGCGCATTTGGACAGCGGCATGATGGAATTGCGCATCGTGCCGTTTGATGCACAGAAATTGATCGGGGAAACCGCCAACGAAATCGCTATGCTAACGTGCAAGGAGCAGGTCACACTAAGCTGTGAGGTGGAATATAGCCATCTGCTGGTCGATTCCGATCCGCTGCGTATTCGGCAGATTATCGTCAACCTGCTAACCAACGCTTACAAATATACCGAAAGCGGTAGCATTACTCTGCATAGCTGCCTGCGTTGCCAACCTGCCAGCAGCGCGTTGATCATTAAAATCACCGACACCGGTATCGGCATTGAAAAAGACAGGCTCGATCAGATCTTTAAACCTTTCACCCAGTTAGATCAGTCGCATACCAAACAGTATGCTGGTGTGGGCATGGGGCTGGCGATCGTACATGGCCTGGTGATGCTGCTCAACGGCACCATTACGGTCAACAGCGAAATCAAAAAAGGCAGCACCTTTATCGTCAGTATTCCGGTGAAGATCAGCGAGGAAGTCCGGGCAAGCGAACAGGCCACGCTCTACCACAACCTACCGCAAAAACCACAGCATGTGTTGGTGGTGGATGATAACAAGTCTGTGGGGGACGCCTTTGCGGCGCTGCTGGACAAGCTCGGCTACCAACATGAACAATGCAACTCGCCAGAGCGCACGCTACAGAAGCTGCTGCGCCGCCCTTACGATGCACTGCTGTTGGATTTGCAGATGCCGGGCATCGATGGCGCGGCCTTGGCCAGACAGCTACGCAACCGCCGTGGCCCTAATCGCCACATGCCGATTATCGGCATCAGCGCCTATAATCTGGAACAGCTCTCTGCGGAACAGCGGGCGCTGTTCGACAACTACCTGATAAAGCCTGTGCGACTGGATGCGTTGTCTGGCGCACTGGCCAAGGTTTTCCCTGTTAAAGATTGAAACAACGCTGTAGGGCAGCTTCTATCACATGAAGCCGCACCGGTTTTTCATAAGGCCCCAGCACGTCGTAATCGCACATCGCCCTGGCAACTTCAGATTCGCACCGATCGGTACCCAGTTCGCCAGTCAACACCAGTACCGGCGCATCCGGGTTATCGGAGGCACGAATAACCTCAATGCATTTATCCGCTGTTTCTTCACCGATCAACCAGTCGACGACATAGCCATCGAACGGGCTTTGTTGCAACGCTTGGCAAAAGCTGCTGATGTCATAGAACGCCACCGCATTGAACCCGCAACTGCCGAGGTATTGCGCCAGCTTGTCGGCCGCCTGATGGGAATCATCCAGCACTGCAATGCTCAGCCGCTCATCGTCGTTATTGCCTGGACGTATTGCTATCAGTTCGACGCCATAATGCTTTCCGGCTGGGGCATCATCAGCGCAGTAAATATACCATTGTCGTTCTACCCGCAGCGCAACGAACTCCAACCATTGCCCGGCCATCAGTTCATCGCCAATGTACCCAACGCAAGGAATTTCCACGCCAGCAACAAAAAAGATGGCATCCTGCGCCATGGTCTGTTGCGGCATGTCATGTTCTGCGCCCATATCGGCGATAGCCGCTGGCGTTTCTCCCAACGCGGCAGCGACCCTGTTGATCTGCTCCAATGTCCACGGGCTTTGCCCTTTTAGTTTTCGGTGCGCATGCGAAAAACTAAGATCCAAAATACGGCTCAGCTCTTTGGCGTGCTGACGCTTAGCAAGTCCATGATGTAAAAACAGTTCTCTAACCCGTTTTGCAATCGACTGTGAATCGAATTTTTGATGATTGTTATCCATTTGTTCCTGCGATTTTTTTGCTGATTTATCAGTAGCTTTAATTTTTTTGATAAAGAAGCACCCTCTAAAACTGGCATTTCATGCAATTATGCGATAGAAATGTTGCTTGACATACCATGTGGTATGGTCAAACATGGTATAAAAAGAGACATACGGCAATACACTATAAAAAAGAACACTAAAGCGTTTTTGATAATAAATAGACATAATAACATCAGGGAAATTCTTCCGGCTGCCGTTGCTAAGAAGATGTTCGCATCAGCTTAGCTAAGCAGACAATACGGAACTTGGGCTGTCAGCACTAATGTTTTACCCACTTTTGAGCCGGAACTGTAAAGTCCCGGTTTTTTATTGCCGTTTTGGCCAGCCAATTCACATTGGCGACCATCCTGCGTTATCCCTCAGCATCTGCACGTAAACCCCGCGTTGGTACTGTGGCGTCGTCGAGTTAGAGGTGTCGCGCAACACTGCCAACTCGGTGCATAGAAGAAAAAGTGCCTTCGTCGGTACAACACCATGGTGAACCACCAGTAATGGTGGGTTTTGGCCCGTGACGATGTCAAAGTCTTATCCAGTTTCACAGGCAAGACCATTGATTGGCGCGATAACCTCATACTGCTTCGCCACTGCCCACCCCAAGATGGCCTGATGGGAGCGAAACTGCAAAATGCGACATTTACGCTCAGACTAATCCCGGTCACTGTGGCGACCCGCCCTGGGGTGCCAAAAGCGAAGCGCGAATTATGGCTGTGACGTTACTGTTTCGCTGACAGAGGTGTCTGACAGATGCTCCCTGGCAAACGGACAATATCCCGCTATAAAAAAGGTTCGGATTCAAGTCATGTGAGCTGAGTCCGGGGTCAAAGCACCAGAACCAAAGGATCTTGTTCCCTTTTTTCAGATTTGAATCCTGCTCGTTTATAAAATGGATAGCTCCTGTCACTTGGCCATACAACTAGCAACTCGCACTTATCAGCAATTGCATGGTCTTTGACAAAACTCAATAATTTCTTACCAACCCCGTTATTCCGGTAAGAAGGTCTTACGTAGACATTCGTGACATATCACCAGCAACCATTGATCTCGTATGGGGATGGTATTTTATTCACTAAAATCAGAGAAATAACACCTATCAACTCCTCATCTTTCTCTGCAACGAAGTTGATTAAGTTCCCCATAGCTTCTAATTCCCTCTCTCTTTTCAGAAATTGCTCTGTAAAACGGGCTTTATCTACAGGTAGCTCAGTTTCTACATCATCACTGCATAAAGCCCAGCGTAGTTCGGCGAGTGCGGGTAATTCGGCAATGATGGATTTACGTATGTTGATTTTATTACGATCCAGGGAGCCGTCTGATTTCATTTATCTGCCTTACGTTATTTATAATTTTGCAGCGTTTAGTCCTGATGTGCTGCTTTCAACCTGAGAATAGTTTGTCGGGTAGTGCTGAATTCACGGGCCACAGCACTCACAGTTATCCCCATACTGAGTCGTTCCAGGACCGATTTCTTCTGTTCATCATTCAGCACAGGGGGACGTCTAAAGCGTTTACCTGATGCCCTGGCCCGTGCAATACCAGCGTGTGTGCGCTCGATTAGCAGATCCTTCTCAAACTCAGCGACTGCCGAGATCACCTGCATGGTCATTTTCCCCGCCGGACTGGTCAGATCCACGCCGCCCAGAGCCAGGCAGTGAATCCTGATAGCAGACGTAGCCAGTTTTTCCACCGTTTTCCTGACGTCCATCGCATTTCGTCCAAGGCGATCCAGTTTGGTGACAATCAGCACATCGCCATTTTCCATTCTGTCGAGCAGACGGGTAAATCCGGGCCGCTCACTGGCGGCAACGGAACCACTGATGTGCTCCTCGATCAGTCGCTGGGATTTGACGGCAAAACCGGCGGCTTCAATCTCCCTGCGCTGGTTTTCCGTGTTCTGTTCCAGTGTGGAGACGCGGCAGTAGGCAAAAACGCGTGACATGATGAAAATTTCCGTCCGAAAAGGATGTACGAATTATAATGTCTATCCGAAACTAATTTCACTTACTTTCGTACAGTATTGAGATCCGGTGTACGAGACCGAACGGTTCTGGACACTATCAGGCGGCCAGCGCCAGCCGCTGATCCATGTTCAGCTCGATACGACCATACGGATTAACATGGTAGTATATCAAAGGCGTCAGACCACGCCAGTCTTCTTCTGTCATTCGCTGCTGCCAGACCGGTTCTGCCAGCACATTCTGGATCAACAATGTATTGATATAGACCAGACTGATTTGCAACAGGTGCAGAGAGAGCATCGACAGCTCCTGATCCGCAGGCTGGTTGCTGGTGAATTCTCCGTGTTCGCCATAAAAAATAAAATTATTGGCGCTGTTCCAGTTTTCCACGACGTTGAGGCCAGCATTAATTTCGCAACGCAGTGACTCATCGTGCAAATAACGGCAGAGGAAGATAGTCTTAATCGCTTTGCCCAGCTCTGCGAGTGCCTTATAGGTTGGGTGCTGAATGTTATTGCGGGTGAATCGTCGTAATATGGCCTCGGGTTCGGCTGTTCCGGTTCTCAGTGCCGCTGTATATTTGATTATCTCGTCATACTGCTGTGCAATAAGCTCCCAGTCGATCCCCCGGGTTAAAATCGGCGTCAGATGTGGGTACAACGAGGCATCTTCCTTTTCACACACATACAGCTTCTGTCGGGCGACCGCTTTCAGGCGCGGCAATAGATCGAACCCCAGTACATCACTGAACGCAAAGGCCACCTCACTTTGTCCATGGCTGTCCACATACTGGTGGTTAATTTCCATGTCGGTACAGTGCCGCAGAACGCCTTCCATCATCGCGGCCACCTCCGATGAGGAACAGCGGCGCAATTGTGAATAAATACACGTGGAGTGCGTATCGACATGCCAGTAAATCATCACGCCGCGCCCGCCATAGCGGGCATGCCATTCTGTCATCAGATTCTGATCATAAGCACCGAACTTTCGGGAGTCCGCAGCACAGGATGTCGTCGCGTTTCCCCAGATAGCGGGCTGACGAATACGGAAAATACCGTTCACAATATGAGCAATTGCTGAGCGTAAAGCATCTTTCTGAATAAATCGCCGTTTAACGTAGCGCAATTCATCATAGTTAACCCGGGGTTGTTGGCTGGCGATACGTTTCAGCCCTACATTGGTACCGAGGCCAAACAGACATAACAACAGGCGACGTTGCAGTACCTCGGGTTCAAGCACTTCCCGACTGGCAGATGTGCGAAATAACGACGAGAAATGTTCCCGTAAATCCACCTCCTTGAGTATGTCTATCAACTCCAGATCGGCCCAGCGCTGGCCTATTTCCTGCTTCAGCGTGCTGTGTTGGGTGGCTCCGCTTGTTTATCCAGCGGCGTCAGGTGGATACGATTTTTCCCCTGTTCCCTGATGCGAAGTCTGGGATTATCCGGCAGTCCATTATTCAGCCTACCGAGCCAGTGGCGCATCCTGTCTTTGATTTGATTAATAAAGGTTGTCGCATCAGTGGGGGCCTGCAACAGGGAATAATAATATGCGCGATTAGTGGCAAAGTCGGCAGGGAGATCTTCTGCCGGATCACGATAACGATCAGCGCCTGTGACCCAGATTTCTTTGTTACGCAGACTTTTGCGTAAAGCCCGTAAAACACAAATTTCATAGTTGATACGATTGATACGTTCTTCACCGGACTGGCTTTGTACGATGACAACATCCCGCCATTTTTTCTGAATAATACCGTCAACAGGCACATCACCCACCGCATAGAAATGCTGGTTGCTGGTTCTGTTTTCCTTAATAATCTGGATGGCATCAATAACGGGTCGATGCAGGGCATTGCCGGACTGAAACTCAAGCCGATCCAGTACTGGCATCAACATCCGGCGATAGTGGCTACCGTAAGAAGAACGCATGGATTCATGTACTTCCTGTTCGGTATTTACTCCCAGCGTTTTGAATTCATCAACCAGATTTTGCAGCATTTTCTGAGAGACAACAGGATAGACAACATCCTTTATAACGCCGTCCGGCTGGTCAACGGTGGCCTCAGCCATACGGAACAGCAGACGCGCCTTTCCCCTGACTTTTTTAAACGCCGCGAACTGCTTTTTATCGACCTTTTTTTCAGCCCGGGTGCCGAGGTTATGGATTAGCACCATCAACATATCAATCAACGCATCGGTCAGTTGCTGGCGGCGACGCCAACAAAACATAGCTACCATGCTGTAACGGATCGCTGAAGGGTGGCGGCGAAGCTCCCTGATTGATTCGCTGGCACACCGTTGTTGAAACTGCACGATGAATTTAGGGGATATTCCCTGAAAAATATTCGGCTGTAGCGCAACACTATCGAGACATTTTAGCTGGGCGATGACGGAAAGGACATTCTCCAGACTGGGTCTTCCGGGGTCAGCTTTGAGGCCACTGACGGTGACTTCGTTTATTCTGGCAGTGCCCGGTTCTTCGGCTGACAGTAAGTGATTGATGGCAACCTTGCTGTCGAGTGAAAGTCGGGTAAATATAGTGTTTTGTTGCTTTGTTTCGAACTGGTGTACGGCTGATCGTATAATCCGATCCAGATGCTCGGCGGCGGGGCGTTCAATCTGCTGCTCCTGACACCAGTCAGTAACAAGTTCGCTGCCGTGTACAGCCTGCGGGTTTAACGGGAGGATAAATTCGGTTAACCAGGCGCTGAGCCTTGCTATATCAGTTTTATCAGAGAACCTGACACCCAGATAGCGACGAATATTCTGGCGGTGTCGTTGAGCCTGCCGCCCCTGAAGCGGGTAGTTTTCAATAGATACCGAAGTACATCCGATCTGCCCAGCAATAACATGTACAACACCTGCAGGGAAATCGTTTAATGATTCAGGGTAATAGCCCTGTACCTGTCGGAATTTTAGTTGAATGGCAAATCCCAGGCGCCCTGTATCGGTCATTCCTGGTAACAGGGAAAGCTCGTCAGCAAGCAAACGCCACTCGTCCCTGTCATCACAAGTCTGCTCCTGTGACAACATCCCAACTCCCTGAATCATCAATGGGTAATCGCTATGGTAACCATTTCACAGGTGAGTGATTTTTACTCAGATCCAGTTCAAAAAAGTCAGATGTCGCATTTTGCAGCTTCGCTCCCACCAGGCCAAGATGAATGCGATAGCTATCCACACAACAGCATCCCGTTTTACTGGCAGTATAAAGAGCCATAAATGAAATAGCGCAGCCACTTATGGTTCCATTAGTTTTGCATAAATGATATTTCCTGTTCACATATGCAGATATGTTAATCATTTCAGCATAATTGTCTACCGTTATAGCACCAGAAATAAAATAACATTATGATTTTATAGATAAAATTAAGAAAAATCAGGCGCGAATGATATTAAATACTTAAATTTTTTATATTGATGCAACAGAACAAACACTGGAGCCATTTGCCAGACTATCGCCGCCCGCCGTTTACCCACGATGACCGTTGTTCTTTCTGGCCACAATCCCAGCATAAGCGCTCCTACTGACATCAGTGCCAAGCAGCTTTCGTCTAATGCCGACATTAAGATAAAAAAGGCCAGGATTACTGATCTGACCCTTTTGTGGCCTTGGGAATATATTGCTGTTCAGTCACCATATGAGATCTCATCTTGCCCATGTAATCTCTCATTTATCTTTCTGTATTGCGATAACTTTCTTTATACTTCTCTTTCTGTTCTTCTTTCAGCAGGTTATACATCTTATTTTCAACTTTGGCGTGTTCCAACAGGCGTTCGGGTTGCACTTTACTGATGGCATCAATTTTATTTTTCACTTTATCGAAACGGCAAGACACAAGTAGGTTTATGCAATGCATGGCGATCTCCTTTCACCCCCTCTGTGCCAAGTTTTCGGTGCAGCTCTTTTAGAGTATCACGTATTTGCAAGCTTTGATTTCCGGTCAAGTTAGGCCCCTTAAGCAGGCTTCCTTTTGCTTGAATATCGAGGTTATACATCGTTGACATCGGAATAACATCCGCAGCAAAATCCATAGAAGCAGGTGCCAAAGCAAAGGTAGAAGAGAAAAATAAAGCGGTCAATTTATGCATAATCATTTCATTAAAAATTTTTTTCATCAGGAATGCTGTCAGTTAATAAGCGCATGGGGTCATTCAGATATAATGATAGATGAGTAAAATTAAAATAATGTGAGTCAATGTAAGTTTTTTAAATATGTAATGATTTTATTCACTAATGATGAAGGTACTATGAAAATAATGTTTATTCGGTTGAATTTTCAATTATCCGACAAATCAGAATTCTACCCTGTGAGAGGCAATTAGCTTATGGCCTGCGACAGTATAACATGTGCTTATATGTTAATATTGCAGCAGTATGCCAACGGCTTTCACCACCGCCAGCGTGATCCACTGCTGCTCCAAATCGCATACCAATTCCTCACAATCAAGGCTTCTGTTTCAATTTTTTAAGCGAGTCACCGACAAAAGTGATTGGTATATCATAAAATCAATTATTCCTTATATAATAGTTTTATTGTCCATACCTATCGGTGAAAGACATGTTATATGATGGTAATACATACATAGCGACCACTACCGGGTCATGTATTCGCCGCTATGTTCACCGCGAACACTGGCTGCGCGGTTCTCTGGAGGGATCATCATGTTCGCAGACCAAAGCTCCACACTTCACACCCATTTCGGCACTAATAGCCCTTATTGGCGACTGGCATTTGACAGTAATGCTCTGGTACTGTCCGCCGTCAAAGGAAAAGCGCATGTCGCGGTGGCGCTCAGCGCTACGCAGGCGGCAAAAATCCACCGGCTGGGCGGTGTAACCTCCAATCTCGACCTCATCATTAAGTTGGCTGGCGAGCCGATACATCTGCACCTGGTGGGCCGACGCATTAACAAACTGGAATGGGCTGGCACCGCTTCGGCCTTTAGCGATACCAAATCGGTAGCGCGTGACCTGGTGCATGGTTTGTCCTTTGCCGAACAGGTGGTCTCGGAGGCCAACTCGGTGATTGTGATTGTTGACCAACATGGCCGCATTCAGCGCTTCAATCGCTTGAGTGAGGAATATACTGGCCTGCGTGAGCAAGATGTGATCGGCAAAAGCATCTTTCAACTGTTTATGAGTCGTGAGGAAGCCAAAGCATCCAAGCGCAATATCGCCGGTTTCTTTCGCAACGGTTTCTCCTATGAAGTAGAACGCTGGCTAAAGACGGTGAAAGGCGAACGGCTGTTCCTATTTCGCAACAAGTTTGTCCACAGCGGTAGTGGCAAAAACGAGATGTTTCTGATTTGCTCCGGCACCGACATCACCGAAGAACGACGTGCGCAGGAACGCCTGAGAGTGCTAGCTAATACCGATATCATTACCAGCCTGCCCAACCGCAATGCCATTCAGGAAAAGATCACCCAGGTCATCGCCACACGCAAGGACAGCCACGTTGGGCTGGTATATCTCGATCTCGACAATTTCAAGAAGGTGAACGATGCCTACGGCCATATGTTCGGCGACCGCCTGCTGGTTGAGGTGTCGCTGGCGATCCTTGACTGCCTAAAGCAGGATCAGGTGCTGGCCCGGCTGGGCGGCGACGAATTCCTGGTGCTAGCACAACAAGCTGACCACGATATGCTGCAAAACCTGGCGCAACGCATCATCGAGCGGCTAAAAAAGCCCTTCCGTATCGACCTGATCGAAGTCTATACCAGTTGCTCGATCGGCATCGCACTGTGTCCAGAGCATGGCAATGATCTCGACAGCCTGATCCGCAGCGCCGATACCGCCATGTATGTCGCCAAAGATCATGGAAAGCGCAGTTTTGCCGTATTCTCATCGGAGATGAACAAACGTGTAGCCGAGTATATGTGGTTAGATACCAATTTGCGCAAAGGGCTAGAGCAGAACCAACTGGTGGTTTATTATCAGCCGAAAGTCGATACACGCAGCGGTGAAGTGCGCAGTGTGGAAGCCTTGGTACGCTGGAATTCACCGGAGCGCGGCTTGGTACCACCGCTGCAATTTATCTCCTACGCCGAGGAATCCGGGCTGATCATCCCGCTGGGCCAGTGGGTGCTGCAAACTGCCGCCAAACAAGCTGCAAAGTGGCATTTGAAAGGGCTGAACCTGCGAGTAGCCATCAACCTTTCAGCGCGTCAGTTAGCCGATGACGGCATCGTCAACTCGCTGATCGATGTCCTGCAACATAACCGAATGACGCCTTGCCTGCTTGATTTCGAACTGACGGAAAGCAGCCTGATGGAAGATGAAACGCGTGCGTGCACCCTGATCGCTCGGCTGCGCGAGTTGGGTGCCCAGGTGCAGCTCGATGATTTCGGTACCGGTTATTCTTCACTGGCTCAGTTGGCACGCATTCCGCTCGACGCCATCAAGCTGGATAAAAGCTTCGTGCACGGGGTGAATTGCAATCCGGTGTCGCAGTCGCTGGTGCGTGCCATCGTTGCCGCAGCGGAGGCACTTAAATTCAGGGTGATCGCCGAAGGTGTCGAAACCGAAAGCGAGAATCATTTCCTCGACGAAGTTGGCGTGGATGAAAAGCAAGGGTTTTTCTTTGCGCAGCCAATGCCCCCGAAACAATTGGAGCATTGGCTGCAATCTTATCGCTCGTCTTCCTCCACAATGTGATACGAGCACATTAACCCTCAGCTAGTATGTTGCAGGTTAAACGTGTGACGATTTTGTAGCGTCACTAGTCGTTCAATATAGGCGTGATCTCTCTCCTCAATGGTAAAGGCAGAGTGCACCCAGTCCTCAGTGATATCCATCAGTTCGGAGCGCGTGAGCTGCAATACCCGCTGGCGCGCGCGCAGCATGGCACGCATGCCGTTCAGCTTGGGACGGATAGTGTCGATAAAGGTGCGGGTGGCCACATAAGCATCGCCGGGCTGGAACAGTTTATCCACCAGGCCACGATTTTCAAACCACTCGGCGGTGTGTGATTCACCGCCCCAGATTAACTCTTCCGCCAGCCGCATGTTGGCCTTGCGCGCCACCAGCGAATAACCGCCCATACCGGGGAACAGGTTGAAGGCGATCTCTGGGAAGCCCATACGGACGTTACTCTGTGCCAACACAAAGTGGTGCGCCAAGGCGGCTTCAAAACCGCCGCCCAGCGCACTACCTTCCACCATCGCAATGCTCACTGCGCCGGTATCAAAGCCACGCGAAGCCGCATGCACGCAATCGATGCAGGCGCGAGCGTAGGCCATCATCGCCTCTCGCTTGCGGTTTTTGATCGCGCTGGCGAAGAATTGCAAATCACCACCAGCATTGAACATTTTCGGCACCAGTGAACCGGTGACCCAAAAATCGAATGGCAGTGACGATTCTTTTGCGGCTTGCGCCAACGTCATGACGTCTTCGATCAATGCCTGATTAAAACACGGGCGTGGTTCAGCACGTAGCAGCATCCACATGATGTGCCGTCCTTCCTCATAATAGGCGGAGATCTGCGACAGATGACCCGCTTCAGTAAACGGACGGCAGGCGGGGTGATTAAGTAATTTCATATAACCTTCCATTTTTCTCTTGATTTCAGGTGAGACTGTTCGAGCCTTAATGGCTGTAAATGCACGCTCGATAAACTGCAGCGCTATTACCATCAGTAAACGTTTTTTTGCCGATGAAACAGCTAAAATTGGAGGGATACGAGTGAGAGAAGCCGCGCCAGCACTGGGTTTTTATAAGAATTTTACTTATTGCTCCCCCCGGTATTTCATACCGAAAGCTAACGCGCTAAGTTCAGGAACTGGCCGTTTTCCGCACTGGGTAGCCAAATCAGCAGGTGCTTTGGCTATAATCAAATTTGCGACACATTTTGACCGTCAAGGAAATCGTGAAGTAATGCCTACAGGATCAAATTCAGATAAAAAATGCCAACAATCGCAGCAGGAAGAGCAGAGCAAACCGCTTTTCGCCATCAAAACCGGTCATGAGCAGATCGATCGACGCATCTGCAGTTTTTCACGCTGGGTGGCGGGTATTAAAGCCAGGCCGAGCATGGCGCATTTGCTGCGCGCAGCAGAACGCTTTAATGATCGTTTGGGCAATCAGTTCGGCGCGGCCATCACCTACTTCTCATTTCTATCGCTGATCCCCATCCTGATGGTGTCATTTGCTGCTGTGGGCTTTGTGCTGGCGTCCAATCCCGATCTTTTGGCCAAATTGATCAACCGGATTGTCGGTAGCATCAGCGATCCAACGCTGGCCAGCACGCTAAAAAACACGGTCAATACCGCCATTCAGCAACGCACCACCGTTGGACTGACAGGTCTGGTGCTGGCGCTGTATTCGGGCATCAGTTGGATGGGTAACCTGCGTGAGGCGATCCGCGCTCAGTCGCGCGACATCTGGGAGCGCAACCCGCAGGATCAGGAAAAAGTCTACTTCAAATACACCCGCGATTTTATCTCGCTGATCGGCTTGGTGGTGGCGCTGATCATTACGCTGTCGCTGACCTCAATCGCCGGGTCGGCTCAGGCGGTGATCGTCAACGCACTGGGGCTGGATGGCATCGAATGGCTGCGGCCAGCGATGACGCTGATTGCACTGTCGATCTCCGTTTTCGCCAACTATCTGCTGTTTTTGTGGATCTTCTGGATGCTGCCACGCCATAAGCCGAAGAAAAAGGCGCTACTGCGCGGCACGCTGCTGGCCGCCATCGGTTTTGAAGTGATCAAATTCGTGATGACCATGACGCTGCCACAGGTGGCAAAGTCACCCTCTGGTGCGGCCTTTGGTTCGGTGATTGGGCTGATGGCCTTTTTCTACTTCTTTGCCCGCCTGACGCTGTTTTGTGCCGCCTGGATCGCCACCGCTCAGTACCAAGAGGATAAAACTTTGCCGTAACCTAAGAACCTATCCCATTAGGTTCAAAGCAGTCGGTTCGCTGAAGCAACGCAACCATGCCGATCACATTACCGTGATCGGCCTTTAGTATGGTGATTAGCCCGCTACAGCGATGCGTTTCATATCGGTCATGTAGCCACGCAGTGTGCGGCCAATGGATTCGATGGGGTGGTTGCGTACCGCTTCGTTAACGTCGCGCAGTTGGGCGTTGTCTACCCTAGTGCTGGCAACGGGTTTACCCAGGTCACCCGCCTGTAGCGTGGTCATGAACCTTTGCAACAATGGCACCGCAGCGTTAGCAAACAGGTAGTTGCCATACTCGGCAGTGTCAGAGATAACCACGTTCATTTCGTACAGACGCTTACGTGCGATGGTGTTGGCAATCAGCGGCAGTTCGTGCAGTGATTCGTAATACGCTGATTCTGCAATGATGCCAGCATCAACCATGGTTTCAAACGCCAGCTCAACCCCTGCTTTCACCATCGCCACCATCAGCACGCCATGATCAAAGTATTCCTGCTCACTGATTTTTCCTGCAAACTGCGGCGCATTCTCGAACGCGGTTTGGCCGGTCTCTGCACGCCAGGCCAGCAGCTTCACGTCATCTTCGGCCCAGTCGGCCATCATGCCGCTGGAGAAAGCGCCGGAGATGATGTCGTCCATATGCTTCTGGAACAGCGGTGCCATGATCTCTTTCAGTTGTTCAGACAGCACATAAGCACGCAGCTTGGCCGGATTGGACAGGCGATCCATCATCAGGGTGATACCGCCCTGTTTCAGCGCTTCGGTGATGGTTTCCCAGCCGAACTGTATCAGTTTCTCGGCGTAAGCCGGGTCGGTACCTTCAGCCACCAGCTTGTCAAAGCACACCAGCGAACCCGCCTGCAACATGCCGCACAGAATGGTTTGCTCGCCCATCAGATCGGATTTCACCTCGGCGACGAAGGAGGAGCCTAGCACGCCGGCTCGGTGGCCACCCGTCGCCGCCGCCCAAGCCTTGGCAATAGCCATACCTTCGCCTTTCGGATCGTTTTCCGGGTGAACCGCAATCAGGGTCGGCACGCCGAAACCACGTTTGTATTCTTCACGTACTTCAGTGCCTGGGCATTTTGGTGCCACCATCACTACCGTGATGTCTTTGCGCACCTGCTCGCCCATTTCAACGATGTTGAAGCCGTGAGAATAGCCCAGCGCCGCACCGTCTTTCATCAGCGGCTGCACCGCGCGTACCACAAAGGAGTGCTGTTTGTCCGGCGTCAAGTTAACCACCAGGTCAGCCTGCGGGATCAGCTCTTCGTAGGTACCTACATTGAAACCGTTTTCGCTGGCTTTACGCCATGAAGCACGCTTCTCGTCGATGGCTTCCTGGCGTAGCGCATAAGCCACGTCCAGACCTGAATCACGCATGTTTAGGCCCTGGTTCAAGCCCTGCGCACCACAGCCAACAATCACCACTTTTTTACCTTTCAGGTAATCCGCTTCATCAGCAAATTCGTCGCGTGCCATAAAGCGGCATTGACCCAATTGTGCCAACTGCTGCCGCAGGTTCAATGAGTTGAAATAGTTAGCCATGATGATACTCCAGTCAGATGCTGATTCGATTTAGGTTATTGATGTTATTTTCATACCCCCGCTCTGTCTGTGCAAAGAGGCGTTAAACTCACTGTATCGTAGGAAATCCGTTGCTTAAATTGATATATTACGAACGTTATATTGCAATTTATGCAACCCACTTACCGCGAGTGTGACGATATGGATTTGCGTGATTTAAAGCTGTTCCTCCATCTTGCTGATAGTCACCACTTTGGTCGCACCGCCAAGGCGATGCACGTTAGCCCATCGACGCTATCCCGCCAGATCCAGCGGCTGGAAGCGATCCTTGGGCAACCGCTGTTTTTACGTGATAGTCGCACGGTGAAACTCACCGATGCCGGCGAACAACTTAAGCAGTTTGCCCAGCAGACGCTGCTGCAATACCAGCAATTGAAACACGCGCTCGGCCAGCATGGCTCTTCGCTGAGTGGCGAGCTGCGGCTGTTCTGCTCGGTCACCGCTGCTTACAGCCACCTGCCACCCATCCTCGACCACTTTCGCGCGCAGCACCCACTGGTGGAAATTAAACTGACCACGGGTGATGCTGCCGATGCGGTCGACAAAGTGCAGTCCAGCGAGGCTGATCTCGGCATCGCTGGCCGGCCAGAAACCCTGCCGACCAGCGTGGCGTTTACCCAAATCTGCAAAATCCCGCTGGTGCTAATCGCCCCGGCACTGCCCTGTGCGGTGCGCACTCAGGTCTTTACCGAGCAGCCCATCTGGGCCGATATTCCTTTTATCCTGCCAGAACACGGCCCATCACGAAAACGCATCGAGCTGTGGTTCCGCCACCAACGCATCAGCAATCCGCTGATTTACGCCACCGTTGGCGGTCATGAAGCCATCGTGTCGATGGTGGCTCTGGGCTGTGGCATCGCACTGATCCCCAGTGTGGTGGTGGATAACAGCCCGGAACCGGTACGCCAGCGTATCTCACCATTGGAAAATGTTTCGATGGTCGCCCCCTTTGAACTGGGGGTTTGCGTACAAAAGAAACGCCTCAGCGATCCGTTGATCAATGCATTTTGGCGTTTACTGCCCCCGTAATTCGGCAGGGCGTTAATGCTGAAAACCCTGTCTCCGTTAAACCCCTGGGGTAGGCCACCTTTATATCAGCCCTGCAAAAAAAAGCGGAACGCCGGGTTATCAGTTTCATCGTGGCAGTCATAGCCCAGCGCCTGTAGGTGTTGTTCAAATTCAGGTTCGGTCTGCGACAGCTCAAAGCCCGCCAACACACGGCCAAAGTCGGTGCCATGGCTGCGGTAGTGGAACAGCGAGATGTTCCAGCAGGTACCCAGCGTTTGCAGGAACTTTAACAGCGCTCCCGGTGACTCCGGGAATTCAAAACTGTACAAACGCTCGCACAGCGCTCTCGATGGACGCCCACCGACCATGTAGCGCACATGCAGTTTGGCCATTTCATCATCGGACAGATCCACGACCTGATAGCCGCCACGATTTAGCTCGTCGATGATCTCCAGCCGCTCGGCATGGCCGCTCGTCAAACGCACGCCGACGAAAATGCAGGCGTTGTTCGCATCAGCGTAGCGGTAATTGAATTCGGTCACCGCGCGGCCGCCTAGCAGTTGGCAGAACTTAAGGAAACTACCCTGCTGCTCTGGAATAGTTACCGCCAATAAGGCTTCACGCTGTTCGCCCAGTTCGCAGCGCTCGGACACGTAGCGCAAGCCGTGGAAGTTCAGGTTGGCACCGGACAGCACATGCGCCAGGCGTTCACCCTGAAGGTTGTGGCGCTGCACGTATTTCTTCAGCCCAGCCAATGCTAACGCGCCGGAAGGTTCAGCGATGGCACGCACATCCTCAAACAGATCTTTAACCGCAGCGCAGATGGCATCACTGTCTACGGTAATCACATCGTCCAGATATTGGCGGCACAAGCGGAAGGTTTCATCACCGATACGCTTCACCGCTACACCTTCGGCAAACAGCCCGACGCGTGACAGATCCACCGGCTGACCAGCGTCCAGCGCCGCCCGTAGGCAGGCGGAGTCCGCCGCTTCTACGCCGATTACCTTAATTTGCGGCATCAATTGTTTGATCAGCACCGCCACGGCGGCGGCCAAGCCACCGCCGCCGACCGGCACAAATACCCGGTCAAGATGTGCGTCCTGTTGCAGCAACTCCATCGCCAGTGTGCCCTGCCCGGCGATCACCATTGGATGATCGAACGGTGGCACAAAGGTCACGCCCTGCTGTTGGGAAAGTTCGATCGCTTTGGCTTTAGCCTCGTCAAAATTGGCTCCGTGCAGCAGCACTTCACCACCAAAGCCGCGTACTGCATCCACTTTGATATCCGCAGTGGATACTGGCATCACGATCAAGGTTTTGATCCCCAGCCGTTTGCCGGAGAAGGCAACACCCTGCGCGTGGTTGCCCGCTGAGGCAGTCACCACGCCACGTGCTTTTTGCTCTTCGCCCAGACTGGCGATCATTGCGTAGGCTCCACGCAGCTTAAAACTGTGCACCGGCTGGCGATCTTCACGCTTTACCAGAATAGTGTTGCCCAGGCGCGCAGAGATCTTGTTCATGGCCTGCAAAGGGGTGACCTGAACCACCTCGTAAACCGGCGAGCGGAGCACCGCTCGCAAATATTGCGCACCGCAGGGGGCGTCAGGTAAGGGTTGTGATACCGCCATGCCGTTAGCCTCCCAGCTTGCTCTTGTCACGCACTGCGCCTTTATCGGCGCTGGTGGCCAATGTTGCATAGGCACGCAGTGCGAAGGAGACCTGACGCTCACGATTTTTGGGTGTCCAAGCCTGGTCGCCGCGCGCCAATTCGGCTTCACGACGTGCAGCCAACTCGCTGTCCGGCACGTCCAGCACCATACTGCGTTTTGGAATATCGATGTCGATCATGTCGCCATCTTCAATCAAGGCAATTAGGCCGCCGTTGGCCGCCTCCGGTGAAACGTGGCCGATGGATAGGCCGGAAGTGCCACCGGAGAAACGACCATCGGTGATCAACGCACAGACTTTGCCCAACCCCATCGACTTCAAATAGGTGGTTGGATACAGCATTTCTTGCATGCCCGGCCCGCCTTTCGGCCCTTCGTAGCGGATCACCACCACGTCACCGGCCACCACTTTGCCACCGAGAATAGCTTCTACTGCGCTATCCTGGCTTTCATAGACTTTTGCGGGGCCACGGAATGTCAGGTTGTCTTTATCGACGCCAGCGGTTTTTACAATGCTGCCGTCTGCCGCCATGTTGCCGTATAACACCGCCAATCCCCCTTCCAGGCTAAAGGCGTTTTCCAGTGAACGAATGCAGCCTTGAGTACGATCGTCGTCCAACGTGTCCCACCGGCAGTCCTGCGAAAACGCCTGAGTGGTACGGATGCCCGCCGGGCCAGCGCGATACATCTTTTTGACCGCCTCATCCTGAGTCAGCATGATGTCGTATTTATCCAAGGTTTCAGGCAGTTTCATACCGAGGATATTATTGACATCGCGGTTCATCAGACCAGCGCGATCCAGTTCGCCCAGAATGGCTAGCACACCTCCAGCGCGGTGCACATCTTCCATATGGTACTTTTGGGTACTCGGTGCCACTTTGCACATGTGCGGCACCTTGCGCGACAGACGGTCGATGTCTGCCATGGTGAAATCGACGGCACCTTCCTGAGCCGCTGCCAACAAGTGCAACACGGTGTTGGTCGAGCCGCCCATGGCGATATCCAACGTCATGGCGTTTTCGAACGCCGCCTTGTTGGCGATGCCACGTGGCAGTGCGCTCTCATCACCTTGCTCATAGTAACGCTTGGTCAGATCCACGATGCCTTTACCAGCATTAAGGAACAGATATTTGCGGTCGGCGTGTGTCGCCAGCAGCGAGCCATTACCGGGCTGCGACAAGCCCAGTGCTTCGGTCAGGCAGTTCATCGAGTTGGCAGTAAACATGCCGGAACAAGAGCCGCAAGTCGGGCAGGCAGAACGTTCAATTTGTGCGCTGTCAGCATCGCTGACGTGCGGGTTGGCACCTTGGATCATCGCATCAACCAGATCCAGCCTGATCAGCTTATCGGACAGTTTGGTCTTACCGGCTTCCATCGGGCCGCCGGAAACGAAGATCACCGGAATATTCAGGCGCAGCGATGCCATCAGCATGCCTGGGGTGATTTTGTCACAGTTGGAAATGCACACCATGGCATCAGCGCAGTGGGCATTCACCATGTATTCGACCGAGTCGGCGATCAACTCGCGTGATGGCAAGGAATAGAGCATGCCGCCGTGGCCCATGGCGATACCATCGTCCACCGCAATGGTGTTGAACTCTTTGGCGATACCGCCGGAAGCCTCGATCTGTTCGGCAACCAGCTTGCCCAAATCGCGCAAATGGACATGACCCGGAACAAACTGGGTAAAGGAATTGACCACCGCAATAATCGGCTTGCCGAAATCGGCATCGGTCATCCCGGTCGCGCGCCATAATGCGCGGGCACCAGCCATGTTACGTCCATGGGTGGTGGTGGCGGAACGGTACTTAGGCATGCTCTTTTCACTCCAAATGCATTGATTAAGGCGGCGAATGAACCGCTTTCTTATTTTTATTTATTATGAGTTTACCGAGTCTAACCAGCCGTATTTATCTTCCGTTTTTCCGGTAAACAGGCCAAAGAACGCCTGCTGAATCTGTTTGGTCACCGGGCCACATGTGCCGATACCGACCTGGATACCATCAACGCTGCGCACCGGGGTGACTTCCACTGCCGTGCCGGACATGAACACTTCGTCGGCCAGGTACAACGACTCACGTGACAACATCTGCTCACGCACTTCAAAGCCCATGTCTTTCGCCAACTTGATGATGGCATCGCGGGTAATGCCCGGCAGGGCCGCAGAAGTGAACGGTGGGGTGTACAGCACACCGTCTTTGACTTCGAACAGGTTTTCGCCCGCACCTTCAGAAATAAAGCCGTGCACATCGAGCGCGATGCCTTCCTGATAACCGTGGCGGCGCGCTTCACTACCCACCAGCAGCGATGAAAGGTAGTTACCGCCAGCCTTGGCTGCCGTGGGAAGGGTATTTGCCGCCATGCGCTGCCAGGAGGAAACCATCGCATCAATGCCTTGATCCAATGCCTCTTCACCCAGATACGTTCCCCAAGGAAACGCCGCGATGATCACATCTGTTTTATAACCGGCTGGCGGGCTGGCACCCATGCCTACATCGCCGACAAACACCAACGGACGAATATAAGCGCTGACCAGATTGTTTTTACGCAACGTGGCGCGGCAGGCTTCCATCAATTCGTCAACGCTCTGCGATACCGGCATGCGGTAGATCTTCGCCGAATCGTGCAGACGCTGCATATGCTCACGGTGACGGAACACTACCGGGCCTTTGTGGGAATCGTAGCAGCGCACCCCTTCAAACACGGACGTACCATAGTGCAAAGCGTGCGACATCACGTGCACCTTGGCTTCAACCCATGGAACCATCTCACCATTGAACCAAATATAATCGGCTTTCTTCGTCATTGTTGTATATCCTTCTTCCTTTGCGTTGTTGTGAGGATTATTGCTGGATCTCAACACAAGAGACACCCATCAATTTACTTAACTGGGATGACAGCAGACTAACCGGGCGCTGGCTGGTAACAGTTAATTCGATAGTAATATTGTCGGTATTTAGCGCCGAAACCATATGCATGCTAGAAACCTGAAAACCACGATGACGCACGACACGCAATACACGCTCTAACATTTCAGGGCGAGATTGCGCCCGGATCGAGAGTTGATGCTGCATCATGATATTCCCTCCAACATGGTCTCATTGCCAGCACCCGGTGGCACCAGCGGCCAGACGTTATCGAGTTCATCGATCGCTACCTGTAACAGATAAGGCCCGGCGTTATTGAACATAGCGTCTAGCGCGTCTGCAACCTGATCTTTGCGGCTAATGTGCTGGCCGGGAATACCAAAGGCGGCCGCCAGCATCAGAAAATCAGGGTTGTCGGAGAGGTTGGTCTCGCTGTAGCGGCCATCGCAGAATAACTGCTGCCACTGGCGAACCATTCCCAAACGCTGGTTATCCAGCAGCACGATTTTCAGTGGCAGTTGCTTGCGCTTGATGGTGCCCAACTCCTGCACGTTCATCATGAAAGAGCCATCGCCCGATACGCAGATCACCGTATCTTCCGGGCGAGCCATCTGAGCGCCCACTGAGGCTGGCAAGCCGAACCCCATAGTACCCAACCCACTGGAGGTGATGAAGTTCTCCGGGCGTTCAAATGTCATATGCTGCGCGGCCCACATCTGGTGCTGGCCGACGTCAGTGGTCACCACACTGTTGGCCGGTTTGCGCGCCGAAAGCTGCTTCAACAGCAGCGGTGCATAGATCAACTGGCCTGGGTGATCATATCGCCAGGCGTGGGTTTCTTTTCGCTCCCTGACCCATTGCTGCCAAGCGGTGATGTTCAGCGGCTGCTGTAGCGCTGGTAGCAGGGCTTTCAAATCGCCCTGTAACGCTACATGCGCCTGACGCAGTTTGCTCATCTCCGCCGGATCGATATCCATGTGAATCACTTTAGCCTGTGGGGCAAAGGCGTTCAGCTTGCCGGTGACGCGATCATCAAAACGTGCGCCAACGGCGATCAGCAGGTCGCACTCCTGCACTGCCAGATTGGCAGCCTTGGTACCGTGCATGCCCAGCATGCCGAGGTAGCACGGGTGCTCTGCATGCGGTGCACCCAGCCCTTTCAGCGTGACGACATGCGGCATACCGGTGACCGCGATAAACTCACGCAGCGCTGGCACCGCCTGCGCCATGCCAACTCCACCGCCAACGTACAATATCGGCTTGTGCGCCTGAGCCAACAGATCAGCAGCCTGCGCTAGCGCCGCAGCCGGGTAATCGAATGCCCCGTCTACCGGCATCAAATGCGGGCGTAGTTCGCCCTGTGCCAGTTGGATGTCTTTCGGGATATCGATCAGTACCGGGCCGGGGCGGCCACTGACAGCGATGGAGAAAGCTTCCGCCATGATGCCCGGCAGCGCATCCAGGGATCCCACCAGAAAACTGTGTTTGGTACAGGCCAGGGACAGGCCGAGAACATCGATCTCCTGAAAGGCATCAGTGCCGATCAGCGCAGAGCCCACCTGGCCGGTAATAGCGACAACTGGAACAGAGTCAAGCAGTGCGTCGGCCAGGCCGGTGATCAGGTTGGTGGCACCGGGGCCAGAAGTGGCGATACACACGCCGACTTTGCCGGTGGAACGGGCATAGCCAATGGCGGCCATCGCCGCGCCCTGCTCATGGCGGCACAGCAGGTGTTCCACGCCACCGTCATACAACGCATCATACACCGGCATAATTGCGCCGCCCGGATAGCCGAATACGATTTCCACACCCTGCGCACACAGCGCCTGAACGACCCATTGAGCTCCATTCATTGTTATTTCCCCGCCTTATTGCAACAACTGTAATATTTTGCTCTGTTTTTCATTTTCTGCCTCTCGCTTCACTTTTCTCTTGCCAATAAAAAACCCCCGAACCTTGCGGTGCGGGGGTTTTCTTGCGATTCCGGCTTGTTTTCTAAGCCTTTCTTCGTCCAAGTGTAGCCCCGCATGGTGGGATAATCACCACCACGCTAATCACGACTAGGCTAATCACTTGGGCAAAAACTTTCATAATAGGCTTGTTTACTGTGCTCGTTTCGAACTAATACTTATAGAGTTACCATAGTCGTATGCGGCATGACAACACTTTTTTGCGTTATTATCCGACGCAATACTGCACCTGAACTCTATTAGTGGGTATTACCATCCACTGTGAAACCGTTCGCAAAAAAATGCTATCTACATGGGATCATGTAATTTTTCTGCGAATTATCCAGAAAAAACCATCATGACAACACGTAACAGCGGGATAGATCACGCATCATGTTGTCCTCAGTAAGGAGAGCAATATGTCACTAGCGGTTATCTATACCCGTGCCACGATCGGCGTGCAGGCCCCTTCGGTTATGGTGGAAGTGCACATCAGCAATGGCCTGCCCGGCCTAACGTTAGTCGGCCTGCCGGAAACCACGGTAAAAGAAGCACGTGACCGGGTTCGCAGCGCATTGATTAATAACGGCTTCACTTTTCCCGCCCGACGAATCACTGTTAATCTGGCACCGGCCGATCTGCCCAAAGAAGGCGGCCGTTATGACCTGCCGATTGCGCTAGCGATCCTCGCAGCTTCCGAACAACTGCCCATCGAGACGTTAGCACGCTATGAATTTCTCGGCGAACTGGCACTATCCGGTGCACTGCGACCGGTCAGAGGCGCGATCCCGGCAGCGCTGGCAGCAGCAGAAGCCGGGCGTAGGCTGATCCTATCAGCAGACAATGGTCACGAAGTCGGCCTGATAGCGCAGGGCGAAACACGGGTAGCGCAGCACCTTTTGGAGGTATGTGCCTTCCTGCTCGGCCGGGGAGAACTACCAACCGCCATCGCGCCACCCACTGCTAATACACAGCAAGAATCAGCCAATTTGCAAGATATTATCGGCCAGGGACAGGCTAAGCGAGCGCTGGAGATCGCCGCAGCCGGTGGGCACAACCTGCTGCTGATCGGCCCACCGGGTACCGGAAAAACCATGTTGGCCAGCCGCCTGACCGGCCTGCTGCCACCCTTAACCGAGCAGGAGGCGTTAGAAAGCGTGGCGTTAGCCAGCCTGCTGCGCCATGATATAGAGTCTTTACCTTGGCGACAGCGGCCTTTTCGCGCGCCGCATCACAGCGCCTCGATGGCCGCGTTGGTCGGGGGAGGATCTTTGCCGCAGCCAGGTGAGATCTCCATGGCACATAACGGAGTATTATTTCTGGATGAACTACCTGAATTCGAACGCAAGGTGCTCGACGCGCTGCGTGAACCCTTGGAATCCGGTGAGATCGTGATTTCACGCGCCAACGCAAAAGTCTGTTTTCCCGCACGGGTGCAGTTGATCGCCGCGATGAACCCCAGCCCGACCGGGCACCATCAGGGTGCGCATAACCGCGCTTCCCCTCAGCAGGTGTTGCGTTATTTGAGCCGACTTTCCGGGCCTTTTCTCGATCGTTTCGACCTGTCGATCGAAGTGCCACTATTGCCGCCGGGTATTCTCAGCAAGCGCCGGACAGAGGGAGAAAATAGCGCTCAGGTGCGCACACGAGTTATGCAGGCGCGCGTTAGGCAGCTTCATCGAGCCGGTAAAATCAATGCACTACTGAGCAATCAAGAAGTGGAACGGGATTGCTCGTTGCAGACAGCGGACGCTGAGTTTCTGGAAAACACCTTACACACCCTGGGATTATCGGTTCGTGCCTGGCAAAGAATTTTGAAAGTGGCGCGCACACTGGCTGATTTAGCGGGAGATAGAGATATTGATAAACGCCACTTGGGCGAAGCACTGGGCTACCGCAGCATGGATCGTCTGCTGTTGCAGTTGCATCGCCGCCTGGAGTGAAATGAAGCCATCAGGCCCCATCAATCATCGCTGTCGGTATAGTCTTCCACGACATCAGCCTGCGGTTTACCGCCAGACAGAGTATGGAATTTTTTCGGGCGGCGTGTGCGCACCAGATATTTAGCCCAGACTTTTTCCTGCTCGGTAACCGGCTCACGTACACCGTGACACACTGCGACGAACTGTTGTTCTTCTGCAGTGACTGGCTGGCGTTTGCCAGCGTCCAGCTCGTTGAATGCATACCCGAAACGCTCTAGCAATTGCGCTTCTTTAATGGTGAAATCACCGTGACGGGAGAACCCGCGGGGATAATGTTTATTATCAAAAAAACGATTGGTCGTGGTGAAACTATCCGCCATCTGACACGCTCCTAGTCTTCTCATGGTCGTGCTGTTATGGCGCGGAGTATTAGATAGGCTTGACATTCTGTAAAACAAAACATTTAAATCTTAACGACAAAAATTTTTGGAGATAGGTGTGGATACCGAATTACTGAAAACCTTTTTAGAGGTCAGTAGAACACGCCACTTTGGCAGAGCCGCAGAATCCTTGTACTTAACGCAGTCTGCAGTCAGTTTCCGCATCCGCCAGTTAGAAAACCAATTGGGCGCAAATTTATTCACCCGTCACCGCAACAATATTCGCCTGACACCCGCCGGTGAGCGGCTACTCCCCTATGCCGAAAGCCTGATAAACACCTGGCAATTGGCGAAAAAAGAAGTAGTGCGAACGTTGCAGCATACTGAGCTGTCGATTGGTGCTACCGCTTTATTATGGGAAGCCTATCTGACCCCCTGGGTACAATCGCTTTATCAGCAGCGCAAGGCGCTCCAGTTAGAAGCCAGGGTGTCGTTAAGGCATTCTTTGGTAAAACAGCTACATGAAAGACAGCTTGATTTACTTATTACCACAGAGCCACCCAAGATGGGTGAGTTGACCAGCCAACTATTGGGCAATTTCTCGCTGCGCCTGTTCTCGGCCAGCCGCTGCGAAAAACAGGCACTGATGCCGTATATCAAACTGGAATGGGGTGCCAACTTTCACCAAGAGGAAAGCAGGATGCAGGCAGGCGATAACGTTCCAATACTCACAACGACTTCCGCGCACCTAACCCGCCAGTTACTAGAAACCACTGGCGGCTGCGCCTTCCTGCCCAGACAATGGGAAAAAGAATATCCGCAGTTGGTCGCAGTCAGTGAGATCCCACCTATCGTCCGCCCATTGTACGCTGTCTGGCTACAGAACAGTGACCAGCAGACATTGATCCGGCAACTGCTGAAAATACCCTTAAATACCGCAGAATGAGGCGCTATAACCGCTTCAGACACCGGTGGCGGTATAAACCAGAAAAATATGCTCATTAAGCCGGTAAAGCAGAACAGTGCCTTGATCTTGGGACTGTTAGAGGAATAACAGAAATCGAGTAGGAGGGAGTGTTAGAAATTCTGTATCATTCCAGTAAAATACCGATAAAATTAATGATATATGTCCCAACCCTTCGATGTTGATAAAGCCCTGAAAGCACTTCAGAATGGTCAGGCTCTGGCAGGTAAAGCGGCATCTTAACCATGCTGATCAAGCAGTTAACCGAAGTGCACTGGCTACTGAGCTCGACTCTCATCCGGCTTAGGGCGTTGAAGCCAAGGTTCGCCAAGAAAAACGGTCAAAACGCCAACCGATGCTTTTGAGCTGGCCACTCTAGGCGACCATAATGGCTCCTTTTAACCTCATCTCATGAAAAAACATCAGACCACGCTGTCCGATAAAATCGAGCGCAAGAACATCGGTATGTTCGCGCTGGATATGAGCTATAAAGACATCAGCCAGGAAATCGAAGATTTATACGCATTTAGTGTCTCCAGTGCCACGCTCAGCGCCGTCACCGATAAAGCTATTCCTGAGCTGAAAAACGGCAGCAACGCCCACTAGAAACGGTGTATCTCCTTGCATGGCTGGATACGATCCACTATAAAATCCGTGAAGACGGGCGCTATCAAAGCAAGGCAGTTTTCCCCGTTTTCTCGCTGGCTCTAGACGGTAAAAAAGAGAGCCTGAGCCTCTATTTGTCTGAAAATGAGGGCGCTAACTTCTGGCTGTCGGTACTGACCGAACTACAAAATCGTGGCGTGAACGATATTCTGATTGCCTGTGTTGATGGCCTGATGGGGTTCCCGGAAGCGATAAACAACATTTACCCAATACAGAAATCCCGTTGTTCGTCATCCACCCGATCCGCAACTCAATTAAATATGTTGCCTCAACGCACCACAAGGCGTTTATGGCTGATTGAAAAGCGGTTTACCCTACGGTATCAAAAGAGGCAGCGGAAACTGTGCTGGATGAGTTGCCGTTCGGCTAACACTTCCCCTTATCGGGTGTGTAGAGGACTTTCACCTCCAAGTCACCGCTTCGGTCACCACAGCCAACCCGGTTGTGCTAACGTGCAACGCGCCATACCCGGCACACAACGAAAGGCCCTTCGCTTTCGCAAAGGGCTATTTAATATGGCAGGGGCGGAGAGACTCGAACTCGCGACACCCGGTTTTGGAGACCGGTGCTCTACCAACTGAGCTACGCCCCTAAATTACGTCTAATATTGCGCCTGCTAAAGTTGGCAGACCTAATTCAATTAGGTGGCGGAACGGACGGGGCTCGAACCCGCGACCCCCTGCGTGACAGGCAGGTATTCTAACCAACTGAACTACCGCTCCTCCGGTTCTTCTACGTTGCATCTCACGATGCCCGCAAAATTGACTTGGCCTATTTTGCGTATTATCAGCGGTCATACTGATAACGTTTATTTGATGCCTGGCAGTGTCCTACTCTCACATGGGGAGACCCCACACTACCATCGGCGCTACGGCGTTTCACTGCTGAGTTCGGCATGGAATCAGGTGGGACCACCGCGCTATCGCCGCCAGGCAAAGTCTGTTTCATTCTCGGCCGTTACTCACGTAACCACCAGAACCAATCTCGGAACTCGCTGAAAATAACTCCACCCCTGCCTATAACACACCTTCGGTGTTGTAAGGTTAAGCCTCACGGCTCATTAGTACTGGTTAGCTCAAAGCATCGCTGCTCTTACACACCCAGCCTATCCACGTCTTCGTCTTAAACGTGCCTTCAGGGACCTCTCAGACCCAGGGAAGACTCATCTCGAGGCCAGTTTCGCGCTTAGATGCTTTCAGCGCTTATCTGTTCCGCACTTAGCTACCGGGCAATGCCATTGGCATGACAACCCGAACACCAGCGGTGCGTTCACTCCGGTCCTCTCGTACTAGGAGCAATCCCTCTCAATCTTCCTACGCCCACGGCAGATAGGGACCGAACTGTCTCACGACGTTCTAAACCCAGCTCGCGTACCACTTTAAATGGCGAACAGCCATACCCTTGGGACCTACTTCAGCCCCAGGATGTGATGAGCCGACATCGAGGTGCCAAACACCGCCGTCGATATGAACTCTTGGGCGGTATCAGCCTGTTATCCCCGGAGTACCTTTTATCCGTTGAGCGATGGCCCTTCCATTCAGAACCACCGGATCACTAAGACCTACTTTCGTACCTGCTCGAGCCGTCACTCTCGCAGTCAAGCCAGCTTATGCCTTTGCACTAAACTCACGATGTCCGACCGTGATTAGCTGACCTTCGTGCTCCTCCGTTACTCTTTGGGAGGAGACCGCCCCAGTCAAACTACCCACCAGACACTGTCCTCACCCCGGGTCACGGGGCAAAGTTAGAACATCAAACATTAAAGGGTGGTATTTCAAGGGTGGCTCCTCGCAGACTGGCGTCCACGATTCACTGCCTCCCACCTATCCTACACATCAAGGCTCCATGTTCAGTGTCAAGCTATAGTAAAGGTTCACGGGGTCTTTCCGTCTTGCCGCGGGTACACTGCATCTTCACAGCGAGTTCAATTTCACTGAGTCTCGGGTGGAGACAGCCTGGCCATCATTACGCCATTCGTGCAGGTCGGAACTTACCCGACAAGGAATTTCGCTACCTTAGGACCGTTATAGTTACGGCCGCCGTTTACTGGGGCTTCGATCAAGAGCTTCGCCTTGCGGCTAACCCCATCAATTAACCTTCCAGCACCGGGCAGGCGTCACACCGTATACGTCCACTTTCGTGTTGGCACAGTGCTGTGTTTTTATTAAACAGTTGCAGCCAGCTGGTCTCTGCGACTGGCTTCAGCTCCCTCCGATACGGAGTTCACCTACATGCCAGCGTGCCTTCTCCCGAAGTTACGGCACCATTTTGCCTAGTTCCTTCACCCGAGTTCTCTCAAGCGCCTCGGTATTCTCTACCTGACCACCTGTGTCGGTTTGGGGTACGATTAAAGGTGACCTGATGCTTAGAGGCTTTTCCTGGAAGCAGGGCATCAACAGCTTCTGCACCTTGGTGCATCGTCATCACGCCTCAGGGTTTCTGTATGGCGTTCCGGATTTACCCAAAACGCCCCCCTACACGCTTAAACCGGGACAACCGTCGCCCGGCCTGCCTAGCCTTCTCCGTCCCCCCTTCGCAGTCACACCCAGTACAGGAATATTAACCTGTTGCCCATCGACTACGCTTTTCAGCCTCGCCTTAGGGGTCGACTCACCCTGCCCCGATTAACGTTGGACAGGAACCCTTGGTCTTCCGGCGAGCGGGTTTTTCACCCGCTTTATCGTTACTTATGTCAGCATTCGCACTTCTGATACCTCCAGCACCCCTCACAGGACACCTTCAACGGCTTACAGAACGCTCCCCTACCCAACAACGCATCAGCGCCGCTGCCGCAGCTTCGGTGCATGGTTTAGCCCCGTTACATCTTCCGCGCAGGCCGACTCGACCAGTGAGCTATTACGCTTTCTTTCAATGATGGCTGCTTCTAAGCCAACATCCTGGCTGTCTGGGCCTTCCCACATCGTTTCCCACTTAACCATGACTTTGGGACCTTAGCTGGCGGTCTGGGTTGTTTCCCTCTTCACGACGGACGTTAGCACCCGCCGTGTGTCTCC
This sequence comes from Serratia symbiotica, assembly GCF_000821185.2. Classification (NCBI taxonomy): domain Bacteria; kingdom Pseudomonadati; phylum Pseudomonadota; class Gammaproteobacteria; order Enterobacterales; family Yersiniaceae; genus Serratia; species Serratia symbiotica. Next base: position 3,098,007 of record NZ_CP050855.1, read on the forward strand.
CGTGATAACATGCTTCGGTATTCGCAGTTTGCATCGGGTTGGTAAGCCGGGATGGCCCCCTAGCCGAAACAGTGCTCTACCCCCGAAGATGAATTCACGAGGCGCTACCTAAATAGCTTTCGGGGAGAACCAGCTATCTCCCGGTTTGATTGGCCTTTCACCCCCAGCCACAGGTCATCCGCTAATTTTTCAACATTAGTCGGTTCGGTCCTCCAGGTGGTGTTACCCAACCTTCAACCTGCCCATGGCTAGATCACCGGGTTTCGGGTCTATACCTTGCAACTCTTCGCCCAGTTAAGACTCGGTTTCCCTACGGCTCCCCTATGCGGTTAACCTTGCTACAAAATATAAGTCGCTGACCCATTATACAAAAGGTACGCAGTCACACCTCAACGGTGCTCCCACTGCTTGTACGTACACGGTTTCAGGTTCTTTTTCACTCCCCTCGCCGGGGTTCTTTTCGCCTTTCCCTCACGGTACTGGTTCACTATCGGTCAGTCAGGAGTATTTAGCCTTGGAGGATGGTCCCCCCATATTCAGACAGGATGTCACGTGTCCCGCCCTACTCATCGAACTCACAGCCAGTGCATTTTTGTGTACGGGGCTATCACCCTTTACTGCGCGACTTTCCAGACGCTTCCACTAACACACCCGCTGATTCAGGTTCTGGGCTGGCCCCCGTTCGCTCGCCGCTACTGGGGGGATCTCGGTTGATTTCTTTTCCTCGGGGTACTTAGATGTTTCAGTTCCCCCGGTTCGCTTCGTCAAGCTATGTATTCACTTAACGATAGTGTGACGTATCACACTGGGTTTCCCCATTCGGGTATCGCCGGCTATAACGGTTCATATCACCTTACCGGTGCTTTTCGCAGATTAGCACGCCCTTCATCGCCTCTGACTGCCTAGGCATCCACCGTGTACGCTTAGTCACTTAACCTTACAACCCGAAGGTGTCTCACTTCGCATTGCAAACAGGTGAGTGTCACCATGACAGCTTGACCCTTACCCCAATACCTCTACGCAGGGATAAGCTTCAGCCGTCATTTTTCAATTTTCAGCTTGTTCCAGATTGTTAAAGAGCACTATCTCAAACCCGACTCGCAAGTCAGCTTTGAGATAGTCGGTGATAATGTCTTTCACTCATTATCACAATGGCGTCCCCAAGGGGATTCGAACCCCTGTTACAGCCGTGAAAGGGCAGTGTCCTAGGCCTCTAGACGATGGGGACACAGAAATTGCCTGGCAAATCGCTGATTGGCTATTTCCGTGTAAAGGCGCAACTCTGCTGGCAAAGTCAAGCAACCACGGTGTTAACCACTCAGTCGCCTCTAGCGCCTTTCAACGAAAGGGTTTTCTTGCTCATCGACATTCATCAGACAATCTGTGTGAGCACGCCACACAAATCAATATCTTTCGGTAAGGAGGTGATCCAACCGCAGGTTCCCCTACGGTTACCTTGTTACGACTTCACCCCAGTCATGAATCACAAAGTGGTAAGCGCCCTCCCGAAGGTTAAGCTACCTACTTCTTTTGCAACCCACTCCCATGGTGTGACGGGCGGTGTGTACAAGGCCCGGGAACGTATTCACCGCAGCATTCTGATCTACGATTACTAGCGATTCCGACTTCATGGAGTCGAGTTGCAGACTCCAATCCGGACTACGACGTACTTTGTGAGGTCCGCTTGCTCTCGCGAGGTCGCTTCTCTTTGTATACGCCATTGTAGCACGTGTGTAGCCCTACTCGTAAGGGCCATGATGACTTGACGTCATCCCCACCTTCCTCCGGTTTATCACCGGCAGTCTCCTTTGAGTTCCCGACTTTATCGCTGGCAACAAAGGATAAGGGTTGCGCTCGTTGCGGGACTTAACCCAACATTTCACAACACGAGCTGACGACAGCCATGCAGCACCTGTCTCAGAGCTCCCGAAGGCACCCCTCCATCTCTGGAAAGTTCTCTGGATGTCAAGAGTAGGTAAGGTTCTTCGCGTTGCATCGAATTAAACCACATGCTCCACCGCTTGTGCGGGCCCCCGTCAATTCATTTGAGTTTTAACCTTGCGGCCGTACTCCCCAGGCGGTCGATTTAACGCGTTAGCTACGGAAGCCACCCCTCAAGGGCGCAACCTCCAAATCGACATCGTTTACAGCGTGGACTACCAGGGTATCTAATCCTGTTTGCTCCCCACGCTTTCGCACCTGAGCGTCAGTCTTTGTCCAGGGGGCCGCCTTCGCCACCGGTATTCCTCCAGATCTCTACGCATTTCACCGCTACACCTGGAATTCTACCCCCCTCTACAAGACTCTAGCTTGCCAGTCTCAAATGCCGTTCCCACGTTGAGCGCGGGGATTTCACATCTGACTTAACAAACCGCCTGCGTGCGCTTTACGCCCAGTAATTCCGATTAACGCTTGCACCCTCCGTATTACCGCGGCTGCTGGCACGGAGTTAGCCGGTGCTTCTTCTGCGAGTAACGTCAATGCAATGTCTTATTAACACATTACCCTTCCTCCTCGCTGAAAGTGCTTTACAACCCGAAGGCCTTCTTCACACACGCGGCATGGCTGCATCAGGCTTGCGCCCATTGTGCAATATTCCCCACTGCTGCCTCCCGTAGGAGTCTGGACCGTGTCTCAGTTCCAGTGTGGCTGGTCATCCTCTCAGACCAGCTAGGGATCGTCGCCTAGGTGAGCCGTTACCCCACCTACCAGCTAATCCCACCTGGGCACATCTGATGGCGTGAGGCCCGAAGGTCCCCCACTTTGGTCTTGCGACGTTATGCGGTATTAGCTACCGTTTCCACTAGTTATCCCCCGCCATCAGGCAGTTTCCCAGACATTACTCACCCGTCCGCCGCTCGTCACCCAGAGAGCAAGCTCTCTTGTGCTACCGCTCGACTTGCATGTGTTAGGCCTGCCGCCAGCGTTCAATCTGAGCCATGATCAAACTCTTCAATTCAAAGCTTGATATGCTTCAACTTGTGAAGCGCTGCTCAAAGATTTACTGCATGAATGTTACTTCAGGTAGTCACTCTTCAAGACTTGATATTTTTTCGTCCCAACAGGGACGGGATATCGTCTTGTGGAGTGCCCACACAGATTGTCTGATAAATTGTTAAAGAGCGGTAAGTCAGCCGCAGCACGGCGGCAAACTTGAGGTGGCGTATACTACGCGTTCCCTCTGAAGAGTCAAGCCATTATTTTGACTTTTCCCTTGCTGATCCGGCAGCGTATCTGCCGAAATACCGGGCCAGTGGGGGCGCATTATAGGGCGTTCTCGGCAGCCCGCAACAGGTATTTTCAACAAAAACGATTGTTTGCTGCATTCCACAGCAACATCCCACCTTATACCCATTTGCGCACAAACTTATCCACAGGCGCCATTTGCACGGAAAATTTACGAGCGTCACGCAAACGTTTTCGCTACAATCCCCCGCGATAAAAACGTTCCCCCCTTTACGGGAGCGTGACCTTAATTTGTGCCTGACCGCCCCTCATTAAGGTGGAAATTCACGTAACGCTCTTTATATTGCGACTCCAAAAGCCAAGGGATAAAACCATGCAACAACCTCGTCCAATCCGCCGGGCTCTGCTCAGCGTGTCTGACAAAGCCGGTATTGTTGAATTCGCCAAAGCGCTGTTAAGCCGGGGCGTTGAACTGCTCTCAACTGGCGGCACCGCCCGCCTGCTGGCAGAGGCCAATTTGCCTGTTACCGAAGTTTCCGACTATACCGGTTTCCCGGAGATGATGGACGGACGAGTCAAGACCCTGCACCCTAAAATCCACGGCAGCATTCTCGGTCGTCGTGGCAAAGACGACACCATCATGAGACAACACGGCATTAAACCGATCGATATGGTGGTAGTAAATCTGTATCCGTTCGCCCAAACCATAGCGCGCTTGGGCTGCTCACTGGAAGATGCGGTCGAAAACATCGATATCGGCGGCCCAACCATGATACGTTCCGCTGCCAAGAACCATCAAGATGTCGCCATCGTGGTAAAGAGTAGCGACTATGCTGCCATCATTACCGAGATGGATAACAACGGCGGTTCACTGCAATACGCTACCCGTTTCGATCTGGCGATCAAAGCCTTCGAACATACCGCTGCCTATGACAGCATGATCGCCAACTACTTTGGCACGTTAGTGCCAGCCTACCACGGTGATGCCAAACAGCCTTCAGGCCGCTTCCCCCGCACCCTAAACCTTAACTACATCAAACAGCAGGATATGCGCTACGGTGAGAACACTCACCAGCAGGCTGCTTTTTATATAGAAGATAACGTGCGAGAAGCTTCCGTGGCTACCGCTGACCAGTTGCAGGGTAAGGCGCTGTCGTACAACAATATCGCCGACACTGACGCCGCGCTGGAGTGCGTAAAAGAGTTCGCCGAACCAGCCTGTGTGATCGTCAAACATGCCAATCCTTGCGGTGTGGCAATTGGCGACGACATTTTAGCAGCCTACGAGCGTGCTTATCAGACCGATCCTACCTCAGCGTTCGGCGGTATCATCGCCTTTAACCGTGAACTGAACGCCGCAACTGCGCAGGCCATCATCAGCCGCCAATTCGTGGAGGTGATTATCGCCCCCAACATCAGCCAAGAAGCTCGCACAGTGCTGGTGGCCAAACAGAACGTGCGTGTGCTGGCCTGCGGTCAGTGGCAGCATCGCGTTGCCGGTCTTGACTTCAAACGCGTTAACGGCGGTCTGCTGGTGCAAGATCGCGATCTGGGCATGGTGAATGAAGACGATCTTCGCGTAGTGTCTGAGCGCCAGCCAAGCGCACAGGAGTTGCGCGATGCGCTGTTCTGCTGGAAGGTGGCCAAGTTCGTGAAGTCCAATGCTATCGTCTATGCGCGCGGCAATATGACTATTGGTATAGGTGCCGGCCAGATGAGTCGCGTGTATTCAGCTAAGATCGCCGGTATCAAGGCGGCAGACGAGGGTCTGGAAGTGAAAGGTTCTGCCATGGCGTCTGACGCCTTCTTCCCGTTTCGCGATGGCATTGATGCTGCTGCTGCGATCGGCATCACTTGTGTGATCCAGCCGGGCGGTTCGATCCGAGACGACGAAGTGATTGCCGCCGCCAATGAGCATGGCATGGCGATGATCTTCACCGACATGCGCCACTTCCGCCATTAATCCCTTTTATTTCGTGTGCTACGGTGCACGCTATTCGTGGAGCACTTGATGAATATTTTGATTATCGGTAACGGCGGGCGTGAGCATGCGCTAGCCTGGAAAGTTGCCCAGTCGCCGCTGGCGGATAAAGTCTTTGTCGCGCCGGGCAACGCTGGCACCGCACTGGAAGCCAAGCTGGAAAACGTGGCGATCTCTGCCACCGATATCCCGGCACTGCTCGCCTTCGCTCAGAGCCATGATATCGGCCTGACCATTGTTGGCCCAGAAGCGCCGCTAGTGATTGGTGTGGTTGACGCCTTCCAGGCCGCTGGCCTGAAAATCTTCGGGCCTTCGCAGGCAGCCGCTCAATTGGAAGGTTCCAAAGCTTTCACTAAAGATTTCCTGGCACGCCACAACATTCCCAGCGCTGAATACCAGCACTTCACTGAAGTTGAACCGGCGCTGGCTTACGTGCGCAGTAAAGGCGCGCCGATCGTCATTAAGGCCGATGGCCTGGCAGCTGGCAAAGGCGTGATCGTTGCCATGACGCTGGCGGAGGCGGAAGACACAGTGCAAGATATGCTGGCCGGCAACGCTTTCGGTGACGCCGGCCACCGCATCGTGGTGGAGGAGTTCCTTGCCGGTGAAGAAGCCAGCTTTATTGTGATGGTTGATGGTGAACATGTGGTGCCGATGGCCACCAGCCAGGATCACAAGCGCGTCGGCGATGGCGATACCGGCCCGAACACCGGTGGCATGGGTGCTTACTCTCCGGCACCCGTAGTGACTGACGAAATCCACCAGCGCGCCATGGATCAGGTGATCTGGCCAACGGTGCGCGGCATGGCGGCGGAAGGCAATATTTACGTTGGCTTTCTGTATGCCGGGCTAATGATCTCTGCCGATGGTCAGCCGAAAGTGATTGAGTTCAACTGTCGCTTCGGCGATCCAGAAACCCAGCCAATCATGCTACGCCTGCGTTCCGACTTGGTAGAGCTGTGTCTGGCGGGGGCAGAAGGCAAACTGGGCGAGAAAACCTCCGACTGGGATGAACGCCCTGCTCTTGGCGTGGTGATGGCGGCCGGGGGCTATCCGGGCAATTACCACAGCGGCGAGGTCATTCAGGGGCTGTCACAGCAGGAATATGCTGACGGTAAAGTGTTCCATGCTGGTACATGCATGCAGGGTGATGAGGTAGTGACCAGCGGTGGCCGAGTACTCTGTGTGACTGCACTAGGCGCAACGGTGGAACAAGCGCAGCAACGCGCTTATCAGTTGACGGCAGGCATTCAGTGGCCAGGCAGCTTCTGTCGCAAGGATATCGGCTATCGGGCGATCGCACGCGGCAAGTGATCTGAATACCTGACACACTTACAGGCTCCGCACTGCGGGGCCTTTTATAGTTGATCCTCCTTCGGTTCCCAGCGGCAGAAGTCGCCGTTTGCCACCAGCAACAGTGCACGCCCTTTCGGCGCGTCTAACCAGGCGATATTCACCGGTTGGCTGCTGTTGCGCGCACGCTGTTCAATCCAGGCTTCGGAATTGGCACTCAATCCCGGTTTCAACCACCGCCCATCGCAGGTTTGTACCTCACCCCGCAGCCAACGCCCTTGCAACAGTTTCACTTTGCCTGCGCGCAGGGCATCACTTACCTCAAGGAGACGCCGCGCCTGGTACTGATACAGTGCGATTTCGTCGCTGGACAATTGCTCGCGTCGGGTCGCCAGTTGGCGCTGCATAAAGCTCACTGTGCCGTCATCGGCAAAGCGTAGCTGGGTAGAATCCCGACCACCATCGGCGTCGCTACGTTTGATTTGGCGCAGTACGCCGTTTTGGTATTCATACAGCGTGGTGACAGTGCCAGCCCTGCGGTAGGGGCTGTAGACGCTTAGCAGCACCTGTGCGCGATGCTGGTCGTCATCTTTACGCCACAGGCGAATGACCCCCTGATCGGCCACGAAGCCGCTGGCAGTAAAGCGGGGGATATAGGGATGGGAGTTGCAGGCACTCAGGCAGACAGCGATGCCAACAGCCACGAGCACCTGACGGATAAACAAAAGGGGCAACATTGCCCCCTTGTTAAATCTTTTCACCAAATTACTTCACTGCGTCTTTTAGTGCCTTGCCAGAAACGAACGCAGGCACGTTGGCAGCAGCGATTTTAATTTCTTTCCCAGTTTGTGGGTTGCGGCCAGTGCGCTCGCTACGATGGTTTACTTTGAAAGTGCCGAAACCAACCAATTGTACTGCATCACCTTCTTTCAGAGATTCAGTAATAGCAACCAAAGTGGATTCCAGAGCCAGCTTAGCTTGTGCCTTGGAAAGGTCAGCCTTGTCCGCGATTACATCAATCAGTTGAGTCTTATTCATAAGTTATCCTTACAGTGTATTTATCGTTTGCAAAGCACCGAGTGCGACGGATATGCTGATTGACAGCACTTTCCTGCATACACACACCGATAGCCACTTTTTTCAATGCCCTCCCCAAATGTAGACCAGACTGGGTGAGGATGTGAAGCTTTAAGACATGACAAATCAGACGTTAAATCACGTTTTTTTGCCTTATTACGCCAAATTTACCCCAATATTGCTTATTGCGGCTTCTCGGAGGTCATATCGCAACCCTTTGATCAGATCCAAATTACGCTCTTCACAATCGGCCAACAGACGAAAAATCTCCCATTGGATGTCCCATTCTTCTGCTATCGCAGGCAAAACTTTTAACTCATCGTCGGTCATTTCTCTACCGGCCTGCGTCATTTCCAACATCGCCACGGTACGAATTGACGTTTCGCTGATGGTAATGGCGTGCTCCAGCGTTTCCCCGCTGAGACGTGAATGGATCAATTCCCCTAATGCGATACAAGCGTCGATCGCTGGGTAAACACCATAAAGATCGTAATCTTCTACCGAGGGTATCGCCTGTTCCAACTTCTCCAACTGACTATCAAAGTTGACCTTGGCATCCTTGACCACCAACATCTCCCAGACCAAATCCAGAATGCGGCGGTAAATTGCCGGATCGCCGAACGCGGTTTGCTGACAGAACATCTGGTAATTTGGATACATACGCTCACATAAACTAGCCATAAAGGTCAAATGTTGCCAGCTTTCCAACCTTTCCAGACGTAGATGAATCGGGTTACGTAGCATTATTTACTCTCTTACGCGTTAATTGCGCCGCAGTGTACCCGAAATCGCTCATTGCAGCACCTCTAGATGCTGCTGTAGCCAGTGCTGGAAGGCTGGGCGGCGAGAAGCGATGGCATCGGCCCAGCGTGTGGGTTCCGGCAGGCGGTAGCCCGCCATGCAGCGTTGCACCCAAGTCAATGCGCTGTCAGCGCTGATGCGGTGGCCAGTGGCGATAAATAGCGGATTGCAACGCGCCTTACTGCGCCATACCCACCCCAACTGTTCCCCTTTATCTTCCAGCGGGGCCAGCGATCCGGCGGCAGCATCCAGCGGGGCAAACTCGCCGCACAGCCGCTTTTTAGCCACGCCTATGGTTGGCACATCGACCAGCAGGCCGAAATGGCTGGCCACCCCCAGACGGCGCGGGTGCGAGATGCCGTGACCATCGACGAAGATCAGATCGGGCTTTTGCCGCAGCTGCTGCCAGGCGGCTAGTAATGCGGGGGATTCGCGAAACGACAAGAAACCAGGAATATAGGGCATGGTAGTGGCAATGCGGGCGACCTGATATTCCACCAGCTCCAGCGACGGATAGCGCAGGATAGCAATAGCTGCGCGTGTTACTGCTCCTTCCTGCTCAAAGCCCACATCGGCACCAGCGATAAACGCTGGCGGATCAACCAAAAAGTTATCGTCGCGAATGATTTTAGCGGCGCGCCATCGCTGCTCAGCACGTAGCGCTTGGGTATCTATCATGTCCAATCCTTAACAATGGTATTTCGCCGACTGAGCATGCACCGCCTCAACGAACGCGCCAGCGTTGGCCGGCGGCACGTCCTGATGAATGCCGTGGCCCAAGTTGAACACATGGCCTTCACCATGGCCGAAGCCAGCCAAAATGGTTTCCACTTCTTGGCCGATGCGTTCCGGCGTGGCATAGAGCATCGATGGATCCATATTGCCTTGTAGCGCCACTTTATCGCCCACGCGGCGGCGCGCATCGGCAATATCGGTGGCCCAGTCCAAGCCCAACGCATCGCAACCGGTGGACGCCATTGCTTCCAGCCACTGGCCGCCACCCTTGGTGAACAATGTGACCGGCACTCGGCGGCCATCGTTTTCACGCAGCAGGCCGTCGACGATCTTGTGCATATAGTGCAGTGAGAACTCACGGTAATCACGGCCAGTCAATACGCCGCCCCAAGTGTCAAACACCATCACCGACTGCGCACCAGCCTTGATCTGGGCGTTGAGATACAGGATCACGCTGTCCGCCAGCTTGTCGAGCAGTAGGTGCAACGTGGCCGGTTCGGCGTACATCATCTTCTTCAGCTTGGTAAACGCCTTGCTGCTACCGCCTTCTACCATGTAAGTCGCCAGCGTCCACGGGCTACCGGAAAAGCCGATCAATGGCACTTCGCCCTTCAGTTCACGGCGGATGGTACGCACCGCATTCATCACGTAACCTAATTCCACTTCCGGATCGAATAGCGGCAATTTGTCTACATCGGCGCGGCTGGCAATCGTGGAAGAAAAGCGCGGACCTTCGCCAGTTTCGAAATACAGCCCAAGCCCCATGGCATCGGGAATGGTGAGAATATCGGAGAACAGGATTGCGGCATCCAGCGCATAGCGGCGTAGCGGCTGCAGCGTTACCTCACAGGCCAACTCCGCGTTCTTACACAGTGACATAAAATCACCGGCCTGGGCGCGGGTCGCCTTGTACTCCGGCAAATAACGACCAGCCTGGCGCATCATCCATACGGGGGTCACATCCACCGGCTGACACAACAGCGCACGCAGGTAACGATCGTTCTTCAACTCATTCATTTATGAGGCTCCCTTAATCATCTACTCACCATTGTACATTATTCTGCCCATCGCGGTGCCACGCTTGGGCATGCCGATAGATTTCATGCCTTGCAATATACTGGGGATAAGCTTGTAGTTTTTATTCTCCCTCCTATACTGGGGGCATCTTGTCGGAGTGCCTAGCGCCTGATTTATTCAACAAATTGGCCGGGCTGAGACCGTTAATTCGGGATCCGCGGAACCTGATCGGGTTAGTACCCGCGAAGGGAACAAGAGTAATCTATAGCCACAGGCAGGATTTCTCCCGATTTGGGATGCCCCTGCAGCGCCGGCCAGCATCATTACTCCTTCCGAGCTCCAGGCAAGCAACTTTCCCAACCCAACACACTGGAAGGAACTTGCTATGTCTAACGTTAATAACCCCCGCCCCCGTAAAGCGCAACGCGAAGCCGCCCAGCAATTTATCGATACCCTGCAAGGGATGGCTTTTCCCAATTCACGCCGTATCTATCTGCAAGGCTCGCGCAGCGACGTACAGGTGCCAATGCGCGAAATCCAGCTCAGCCCAACATTGATCGGCAATAACGCGGATACCCCGCAGTACCAGCAGAACGAAGCCATTCCGGTGTATGACACTGCTGGCCCCTACGGTGACCCGCTAGCACTGCTTGACGTGCACGCTGGCCTGCCCAAACTACGCGCAGGCTGGATTGAAGAACGCGGCGATAGCACCACCCTGAGCGGGGTCAGCTCCGGTTTCACTCAACAGCGTCTGGCGGATGAGGGGTTAGATCATCTGCGCTTCGAGCACCTGCCGCTGCCACGCAAAGCACAGGCTGGCAAGTGCGTGACCCAATTGCACTATGCCCGCACCGGCATCGTCACCCCGGAGATGGAGTTTATCGCCATCCGCGAGAATATGGGTCGTAATCGCATCCACAGCGAGGTGCTGTGCCAGCAACATCCCGGCCAAAGTTGGGGGGCAAATTTGCCGGAAAACATTACGCCAGAGTTCGTACGTCAGGAAGTAGCCGCTGGCCGCGCCATCATTCCCGCCAACATCAACCACCCGGAATCAGAACCGATGATCATCGGCCGCAATTTTCTGGTGAAGGTCAACGCCAACATCGGCAACTCGGCGGTGAGTTCATCGATCGAAGAAGAAGTGGAGAAACTGGTATGGTCTACCCGTTGGGGCGCAGATACCGTGATGGATCTGTCTACTGGCCGCTATATCCACGAAACTCGCGAATGGGTTCTGCGTAACAGTCCGGTGCCGATTGGTACGGTACCGATCTATCAGGCATTGGAGAAAGTCAACGGCGTAGCGGAAAACCTAACCTGGGAGATGTTCCGCGATACGCTGCTGGAGCAGGCGGAGCAAGGGGTTGATTACTTCACCATTCACGCCGGAGTGCTGCTGCGCTATGTGCCAATGACCGCCAAACGTTTGACCGGCATCGTCTCGCGCGGCGGGTCGATCATGGCGAAGTGGTGTCTGTCACATCATCAGGAAAATTTCCTGTATCAGCATTTCCGTGAGATCTGTGAGATCTGCGCCGCCTATGACGTTTCGCTATCGCTCGGCGATGGCCTGCGCCCAGGCTCGATTCAGGACGCCAACGATGAAGCGCAATTCGCTGAGCTGTACACCCTGGGCGAACTGACCAAAATAGCCTGGGAATATGATGTACAGGTGATGATTGAAGGCCCCGGACATGTCCCGATGCAGATGATCCGCCGCAATATGACCGAAGAGCTAGAGCACTGCCACCAAGCGCCATTCTATACCCTCGGCCCGTTGACCACCGATATCGCTCCCGGCTATGACCACTTCACCTCCGGCATCGGTGCAGCGATGATCGGCTGGTTCGGCTGCGCTATGCTGTGCTACGTCACGCCAAAAGAGCACCTCGGCCTGCCGAACAAAGAAGACGTAAAACAAGGGTTGATCACCTACAAGATCGCCGCCCACGCCGCCGATCTGGCCAAGGGGCATCCGGGCGCGCAGATCCGCGACAACGCCATGTCCAAAGCCCGCTTCGAATTCCGTTGGGAAGATCAGTTCAACCTGGCGCTTGATCCTGACACTGCCCGTACCTACCACGATGAAACCCTGCCACAGGGATCCGCCAAGGTAGCCCATTTCTGTTCCATGTGCGGCCCGAAGTTCTGCTCGATGAAAATCTCGCAGGAGGTGCGCGATTATGCCGCCGCTCAGGAGGTTGCCCAACCGATCGAAGTACAGTTAAACGGCATGGAGAAAATGTCCGCCGAGTTCCGCTCTCACGGCAGCGAGCTGTATCACCGCACCAGCAACCTGCGAGAGGAAATGAGCAATGACTGATATCACTACCCCGTTCCCCGACACGCCGCACAAATTGGGATTGTACCCAGTGGTCAACAGCGTTGAATGGATCGCCCGTCTGCTGGATGCTGGCGTCACCACGCTTCAACTACGCATTAAGGATCTGCCGAGTGAACAGGTGGAAGAGGATACCGCCACTGCCATCGCTTTGGGTAAGCAATATGGGGCGCGGTTGTTCATCAATGATTACTGGCAACTGGCGATCAAACACCGTGCCTATGGTGTACACCTCGGCCAGGAAGATTTGGATAGCGCCGATCTGCTGGCCATTCATCGTGCTGGGTTGCGGCTGGGGGTATCTACCCATGATGACACCGAGCTGGCGCGCGCTATTGCGCTAAAACCCTCGTATATCGCATTAGGGCACATCTTTGCGACCCAGACCAAAAACATGCCCTCAGCGCCACAGGGATTGAGCGCGCTAAAACGCCACATCACCAGGCTGCCTGGATACCCGACGGTAGCGATCGGTGGGATCAACCTCGACCGCGTGCCAGCAGTGTTGGCATGCGGCGTTGGCAGCGTGGCGGTAGTCAGTGCCATTACCAAGGCACCGGATTGGCGCGCGGCTACGGCTGAGTTGTTGCGGCTGATTGAGGGCGAGGTGTGGTCTGATGCTTAACGATCAAGAATTCCTACGCTACAGCCGCCAGTTGTTACTGGAGGACATCGGCCCAGAGGGTCAGGAAAAGCTCAAACGCGCGACGGTACTGATCGTCGGCCTAGGGGGGCTAGGTTCCCCGGCATCATTGTATCTAGCTGCCGCTGGCGTTGGTACGCTGCTGTTGGCCGACGATGACAAGCTGCACGTCACTAACCTGCAACGCCAGATCCTGTACCACAGTGCTGACACCGCTAAAGGCAAAGCCGCACTGGCGCAACGTCAGTTACAAGCGCTGAACCCACTGGTAAAATCCATTCCGCTGGCACAACGGCTAGAGGGGCAATCGCTGCGTGATGCTATTGCCCGCGCTGACCTGGTGCTGGACTGCTGCGATAACATGGCAACCCGCCATGCAGTCAACGCCACCTGCGTAGCGGCCAGCAAACCGCTGATCAGTGGCAGCGCAGTGGGGTTCGGCGGTCAACTGCTGGTGATAGAACCCCCTTATGAACATGGCTGCTACGCCTGCTTGTACCCTGAACAAACCGAGCCACAGCGTAGCTGCCGCACCGTGGGCGTACTTGGCCCGGTGGTCGGGGTGATCGGCACCTTGCAGGCGTTGGAAGCCATCAAAACGTTAGCAGGCGTGCCTTCAGCGCTCAGCGGCAAGCTGCGCCTGTTCGACGGTAAACAGCAAAACTGGAGTACTCTACAACTCAGCCAAGCCAGTGACTGCCCGATATGCAGAGGCAAGATATGAAGATCATACTCAATGATCAGCCGCTGGAGCTGACACAGCCGCTCAGTGTTACCGCCCTACTTGAGCAACTGGAACGCCACCAGCCGGGTAGCGCTTTGGCGATCAATCAAACCATCATCCCACGCACCGACTGGCCTTACCATCTGGTACAGGACGGCGATGACATCCTGCTGTTTCAAGCGATTGCTGGAGGCTGACATGCTGAAAATCGCCGATACTACCTTTACCTCACGCCTATTTACCGGCACAGGCAAGTTCGCTACCCCAGCGCTCATGCTGGAAGCTCTGCGCGCCTCAGGATCACAGTTGGTGACCCTAGCCATGAAACGCGTCGATCTGCGCGGCGGTAATGACGCCATATTGGCACCGCTTCAGCAGTTGGGTGTACATCTGCTGCCCAATACTTCCGGTGCTAAAACCGCCGCCGAAGCGGTATTCGCCGCCCGGCTGGCGCGTGAAGCGCTCGGCACCCACTGGGTAAAACTTGAGATCCATCCCGATGTAAAATACCTGCTGCCAGACGCGATCGAGACGCTGAAAGCGGCAGAAACCCTGGTGAAAGACGGCTTTGTGGTGCTGCCTTACTGCAGTGCCGATCCAGTGCTGTGCAAGCGGTTGGAAGAAGTGGGCTGTGCGGCAGTAATGCCACTTGGCGCGCCTATCGGCTCCAACCGTGGCCTGCGCACCCGTGACTTCCTTGAGATCATTATCGAACAGGCTAGAGTACCGATCGTCATTGATGCCGGTATTGGTGCACCGAGCCACGCGCTGGCAGCGATGGAGCTGGGGGCCGATGCGCTGCTGGTGAATACTGCCATCGCTGTAGCACGCGATCCGGTACAAATGGCGTTGGCGTTTCGTTTGGCGCTGGACGCCGGTGAACTGGCGCGTCAGGCCGGACTAGGTAGCAGCCAGCGTCACGCTGTCGCTTCCAGCCCGCTGACCGCATTTCTCAGCCAGTCTGAGGAAACACCGTAATGGCCGATGACTTCCGTAACCACTGGCAACAATTGAATTGGTACGACCTTTCGCTACGCATCAACAGCAAAGCTGCATGCGACGTGGAGCAGGCACTGAGCGCAGACAAACTGACGCGCGAAGACTTTATGGCGCTGCTTTCTCCCGCCGCCGCCGCTTATCTGGAACCGTTGGCTCAGCGCGCGCAGCAGTTGACGCGACAGCGCTTTGGTCATGTAGTCAGCTTCTACGTGCCGCTATATCTGTCCAATTTGTGCGCTAACGACTGTACTTACTGTGGCTTTTCGATGAGCAATCGCATGAAGCGCAAAACGCTGGACGCGGCAGAAATAGAACGTGAATGCCTGGCCATCAAGGCGCTGGGTTTTGAACACCTGCTGTTGGTCACCGGTGAGCATCAGGCCAAAGTCGGCATGAACTATTTCCGCCAGTATATCCCGGCGATCCGCGCCCATTTCAGTTCACTGATGATGGAAGTGCAGCCGCTGACGCAGCAAGAATATGCCGAGCTGAAAACGCTGGGGCTGGACGGTGTGCTGGTGTACCAAGAAACCTATCATCCCACCACCTACTTGCAGCACCATCTGCACGGCCAGAAGCAAGACTTTCACTGGCGGCTGGCGACGCCGGATCGCCTGGGGCGCGCCGGGATCGACAAAATTGGCCTGGGTGCACTGATCGGTCTTTCTAACAATTGGCGCACCGACTGTTATCTGCTAGCGGAACATTTGTTTTATCTACAGCAAACCTATTGGCAGAGCCGCTATTCGATTTCATTCCCACGGCTACGCCCCTGCGCTGGCGGTATCGAACCGGCGTCGATCTTGAGTGAACCGCAGTTGGTGCAGTTGATTTGCGCTTTCCGCCTGTTCGCCCCAGATGTCGAGCTGTCGCTGTCAACGCGCGAATCAGCATTTTTCCGCGATCATATGATCCCAATAGCGATTAACAGCGTCAGCGCTGGCTCCAAAACCCAACCTGGCGGCTATGCCGACGATGTGCCACCAGAGTTGGAACAGTTCGAACCGCACGATAGCCGCACACCGCAACAAGTGGCGCAAGCCATCAGTGATGCCGGGTTGCAGCCAGTATGGAAAGACTGGGATGGCTATCTGGGGCGTGGCGCGCAGTAAGCTGCAAGGTTTTCAGCACTGTGGAGATTTCCGTGGGTGGGATGCGCAAAGCCCAGCAGCGCCACTGGCACCACAAATCACGCTGGTTATAGTGGCCCTGCCAGCCGCCAAACCCGGCGCTGGTCGGGGTCGCCACCCACTCGACGGCCCCGCCCTTATTTCTCGTCTCACCCCCAGAAAGTTATCAGCTCAGCATAACCATGGATCGTGACTTCTATAACTGTGATTTGAGCACATTACGGCTGGGATGGGACGTAGTGTGTAACGTCGACAGGGAATTTGATAACCCCGACACCCGCTATGTTCTTGGCCTGTGCAAGGGTCAACTACTCTGCAGTGTGCGTTTTATTGGCCTTGATCGCCCCAACATGATCACTCACACGTTTCGTGCCTGTTTTGACGCAGTTCCGCTTCCTCTCGCCAGCATAGAATCGAGCCGTTTTTTTGTCGACAAAGGCCGGTCGCGGCAACGGCTCGGCGAACACTACCCGGTCGGTCTGGCTCTGTTTCTAGCCATGATCAGTTGGGCTCGCGACAACAAATACAACGGTATTCACACTATTGTAAGCCAGCCGATACTGACGATCCTGAAACGCTCAGGATGGCAGGTAAGGACGCTTAAAAGTGGCCTTCTTCAGCGAACGGGAACGCATTTATCTGCTGTTTTTACCGACATCAGCGGAAGATCAGGCTCGAATGGCATCGGAACTCATCACCAAACTCGGCTGCCCGCCATCGTTGATGATTACCTGGCCGCTGTCGCTGCCGATGTGATCAGCTTCAGCTCCACGCCCAGCCGGATCGCTTGGCGCACGTTGCTGACGCCCAGCTTGGCGACAATATTGCTCATATGAAACTTCACCGCACTCACGGAAATACCCGCAATGGCAGCAATCTCTCCATAGGTTTTTCCCATACTGGCCCAATACAACATCTCGTTCTCCCGCAGGGTGAAAATGGGTTTGTCCGTATTCGCATGATGCCTTTGCCCGCCGGGTAATGCCGCGCCAGCAAGACAATACATCTGTTCTTTAATATCGACCAGCACCATCTGCACATTCCCACGCTCAGAAGAGAGCCGCGCTGCCAGCTCCCCTTGTCCGTTGCTGGTAATGATGATCGACAACAACGCCAGGTTGTTCATATGGTCATGCTACCCAAAGGTGCAGCCGTTGACGATATTGTACCGCTTGGCGAGGGAGAAAATTTTGCCGGACATAAGGGTAATATTTTCGTCCCATGCAAAGGGCGATGTACGCTTGAACGCGGTCAATACCACCTGATCGATGAGCTGAAAGTTGTTGGCGCGGTAAAGATCTACCCATTTACTAGGATTACTAGAGATAATAAGCACATCTGAAGGATTTTTTTGCTGGCGATCGTGTAAGCGTATTCCACCCTACCGAATGAGGACAGTTTTCTATCGATATGATCCCAGAGCATTTCCGTTATGGTCGGATTTTCATTGAAGGCAGAAAGCACACTAGCTCCGTTGTGGTTTGACTTTCCCTTTTAGCTAGAAAACCTAAGCTTTAGTACAGGTATGTATGAGCTTTAAGTACAGCTTACCAAAGCCGAGGCTTGGTTTATAATGTCATAAGTTAAAGGTAAAAAAAAACCTGACCGTTACGGTCAGGTAGCCAATGACTTCAGCCAACACCAGGGAAAACACTGTCTGCCAGATAGGATATATAAAAAGATCCTGCTGGCTGACGCCATGAGTCTAACATCGCTTGTTTGCCCTTTCAATTTCCTTTCGCCATGGTGCCAAGTACGTTTCCGAAGTAACGCTGCGCGAAACGTCATATTACCGCGAGTTCCCACCAAAATCAGGACTAATGCCGCTGTTACACACCAGCCATCACTGGGCATATTTTCCTGTCGGCACATCAGGCAGACATGTCCACATATTTTGCTGAATAACCCGTGCACAGTCCGCCCACATTCCTGCTTCAATTGCCGGACCAACCAACGCCCGACAGCACAACCATTCCGACGCATCAGAAAACTCAATGTTCTGCCCCTTGCACAGCCTCGACCAACTCGAACTTGAACGCAAATGCGGGGGCGCTACATCAATACGCTGCTGGAGTGAGACATAATAAACGCTAGGTGTTATTTTCAGCAGGCGGCACCGCTCGCCAGCGGCCTAACAAATGCATAAGAGGTTTATATCTTTTATAGCCAGCTTAGTGAGAGAAATGGATATTGCTTCGTCGTGTATTAATCAAGAAGAAGCAGGTCATTCCACCTATATCTTGATCTAGTTGTGAAATAACCCAATGTTTAAAAATATTTTTGGGTGTACTATTCAGAGGTTGTTTTATGTTCAGGGAGGTATCATGTCACAACTGCTTCGTATCATTCTTATACATACTCACTTGCCTGGTGTTGTTGAAATTCAACTGGATCAACATACCAATATTTGTGGAACAAATGCTTCTGGAAAAACGACGCTTCAGCGCCTTGTTCCTGTTTTCTACGGCGAACAGCCTAATAAAGTCGTACCAAGAACGCGGAAGAAATTCGACGAGTTTTATCTCCCCTGTAGCAATAGCTATATCATTTATGAATACCAGCGAGAAACGGGTGACAATTGTCAGGTTGTTTTGACGGGTAACAATGAGGGAGGCGTTGAATATCGTTTTGTTAGCGCGCCTTATCATCCTGATTTTTTCCTCCGCTATACGGAAGATGGCGCGAAAGGGTTGAGTTATAACGAATGGTCTGCCCAGATGCGCAACCGGGATGACGTCTCAGTTTCAGCCAAAATAGGTTCAACTACGGAGTACCGCAGCATCATTCAGAATGATGTAGCGTCATTACGCGTTA
Source organism: Serratia symbiotica (assembly GCF_000821185.2). NCBI lineage: Bacteria > Pseudomonadati > Pseudomonadota > Gammaproteobacteria > Enterobacterales > Yersiniaceae > Serratia > Serratia symbiotica. Next base: position 3,116,754 of record NZ_CP050855.1, read on the forward strand.
ATTCGACGGAGACGATACGGTTACGTCGTTTGGCGGCATCGTTTAGTCTGGTGGGTGGTAACTATAAGCTCAGACATATTGAGAAATTAGTGAGCGCTGTTCATGCCGGTGAAGGCAAAATGGAAACACTCAAAACTATGCTGGCGGCGATTTTTGCCGATGATGGCGTTACTCTCCCTCAAACCAAAGTAAAAAGCGGCTTTGCGCGGGAATGGATCCAAAAAATGCGCCAGTCGCTGCGTTACGATAAATTGCAGCAGGAGTTTGGACTCTTACAGCGCCTGGGGATGAAACTGGATGATACGGAGGCGCAGTTAGCTGCGCTCCACCCTCTGTTAAGAAATGATGAACAAATTCAGAAGCAGACAAAGGCGGATGCAGAACAACAACTTATTCAGCGACGGGGAGAGCTTATCCAATTAGATGATTGCTTTAATCAACAGAGTCGCGAACTGAACGATCAATTAAGTAAAACGCAAAGTGAATTAAAAACGGTTCAGGCATGGTTGGAGCATGTTCAGGAAGAGAACGATCGTTATGAACGTAAAGATATCCGCCTTTTGCAGACGTACATGGACGAATTGCCCCAGTGGCGGGAGGCGCTTTTAGCGCAAAGTGAGCAATACCAGCTTATGCAGGATCAAGTCGGTGAACTTTCCCGAGAATTTGAACAGCACAAAGCAAAACTAAAAGACAGTTTTTACCGTCAGGATCGGCTGACGCAGCAAAAAATTCAGGATTGTCAGCGGGAAAAAGAGGTAGTCAGGGATAAATTTGACAGCCAGAAAGAGATATTTAGGCAGCGCTTTGAAGAGCGAAAACAACAGCAGGAAAACCACTACGGTGAACAACTGGAGATTATTTCACGCGATCAAACAGCTGTTAGCATTGAGCTTAAACATTCCCAGTTAACCGCTGAAGAGCATGAAGAGCGCCAGATTGCAGAGCTGCGCATTGAGCAAGCTCAGGAGTGTTCATTGCAACTGGGCGATCGACGACAAAATGCGCAGAAAAACTGTCCGAGGCCCGTAAACAGCAAGATAGCGCAGAAAAGCAACTGCACGATGTCCGCGCCGGCCTGCATCAGGCTGAGGAACAATTGCTGCAACTGCATCGCCAGTTGGATCCTGAACAGGGGACATTACGCCACTTCTTGCGTTCACGTTACGAGGGCTGGGAGCAGAATTTGGGCAAGGTTCTGAATGAAAACCTGCTGGAACGTAAGGACTTGCAGCCTGATCTTAGGGAACTGTCGGAATCACTGTACGGCCTGCAACTGGAATTAAGCGTACTGGATATGCCCGATTTTGCGCAGGATGAAGCTTCAATTCGACACAGTCTTGATAAGGCAGAGCAAATCAGGGCGCATGCTGAAGAAGCGAAGAAAATGGCAGAAGCCAGCTTTCAGGAGCACCACCAGAACGTCAAGCACCTGCAATCGCAAGCGGACGAGTGTGAAAGACAATATCAACGCCAAAATCAGGAAGTCAGCTATGCCCGTGATGCTCGTACTCGTTTGATCGCAGAGCATGGGGCGCTGGAGCAAGAACGTCGGCAGGAAAAACGCGCCCGCTTAAGCGCATTAGAAAAAGCGCATACCGAATTAACGCAACAGAAAGAACAAGATCTCCGCGCGTTAACGGACGAACATAATGCGCAAACGCTGCAATGGAATGTCGACCTTCAAAGTGAACAGCAGCAAATTGATGAGAAGGTGGAAGAACTGTCCCGGCAGATAAACAAAAAACGTGCCGATATAGAAGAACAGATAAGAATATTCCAGCAGGCTCTGGACGCTGATTTAGCGAAGAAAGGAATTGATCCCCACGAAGTCAAAATACTGCGGGAGCGCATTGAAACGCTTAAAAAAGATATTCAGGCGGTTGAAGAGCGTCGGGATGAGCTGACCGAATGGCAGCGTTTTATCAAACTTGACTGGGAGCAGTTGCGGCCTGAGAAACAGAAGCAGGAAGGAGAACTCTCTCAGCAGAAGCGTGAGCTGTTGCAGTCTGAACGTCAGTTAAAAGCGGAGTATCAGAATAAAAAAGACAGGCTTAATGATGAGAGAAAACACTATGATACGCTGATGCGTCAGGCCGGTGAGCTTGTTAGTCAGTTAAAGGTATTGTTGGCCCGATTATTGCCTCTGCCGCTGGCCGAAATTGTTCCAGCTTATATTGATTCCGCCGCTGATATTAATGAACGGATGTCGCGTACCAGCGATATGCTGGAGCAACACGCCAGCTTGACCCGTACGCTGGAGAGCAAACTGAATGAGTTTAAGTCACGCTTTAATCAGGATGCTGACCCTACTTTCCTTGAATTATTGGACTCTGAGATAGATAAATTACCCGATCCTTCAAGGACCCGGCTGCAGTTGCCAATACTCGAGAAACTACTACAACTTCTTAAAGATAAACAGCAGCAATTGCTAGAGATGGGGGAAAATATCGGTGGCGATCTGAAAAAATTCTTTGATGTTTTCAGTGATATCAATCGCCGGATTTCGCAACAAAGTCGGCGCTTGAGCGATGCGGTTACCGACGATTTGCAACTGGAAGGTATCAATAAATCAGAAGTTCGCATTTTATCGACCATCGACCAATTACGATTCTGGAAACCATTAAAGCGCTTTGCTAAAAACTATAGTGACTGGCGCTTGTCTGGTCAGCAACTACCTCCCGAAAGCTATTTGAATGCCCTTATGGATGTGGTTGAACTGCTTCATGCCGATGAGCGTTTCACTATGGAATCGTTATTAAATCTCGAACTTCACCTTAATGAAGGTGGGGAAAATATTGTTATCAAAAACGATCGCCAACTACTGGAAGCGTCAAGCCACGGTATGGCCTATCTGATCTTGTGCAAGTATCTTTTGGCGTTCACGTGTTTGTTAAGAGGCAAATCAGACGCCGTTATTCACTGGCCTATTGATGAAATCGGCACGCTGGCCTACCACAATGTAGAGAAATTATTTATTGCCTGTAGCCATAATAATATTGTGATTGTAGGCGCTTTTCCAAATGCGGAGTCTGATGTGTTAATGCTGTTTAAGCACCGTTATTTGCTTGATGCCGATCAGCTTGAGCCAACTCAGCGCAGGCTGAAAAGGATCCAGCCGAAAGTGAGCCGCCTGGCTGCCCGACTAGCGCAGATGGAACAGGAGGCAATGTAATGCTGGAATATGGTCCTTTAATCAAAAGGCTGCTGACAGGGGAATTTATTTGCCGTATCAACGACCCGGATGCTTATCGTCATTTACAGGATGATAGTACCCGGCAAGCGATGGATAACTATTTGCGCCCTCTTAACTACAGAATTGTCAGTAATGAGACGCAAACAGTCTATTACGCGGGCTTTTGTGAGATGAATCGCGATACCCGCAGCCAGCTTATGAATCAGTTTAAGGACATCATCTCTTCTCTGCTACCTCTGCTTGAGTGGTTACAACTCATACAGGAGACGCAAGGGCGGGAGAGTTCGCTGACAGCTGGCGACTATATCAGGTTGTCGGAAATCATGACGCGTGTAGAGGATAATCAGGGCCTGCAGCAGCGTCTGAATCAGCTTTCCAGCGTTCGTTTTTTCAATTGTCGAAGTGATTCCATTGATCTTCAGCTCAAACAAATTTTTCGGCGTTTGAAAGAGCACGGCTATGTCAGACAACCTAACGCCGAGCAGCAGATATTTATTGCCACGGGGAAAGTTGATTATTTGATTGACGTGATCCGCTTTATCCGTGATGAAGAGCATATACCGGTTGAAGACACACCGCCTGTTCAGCAGGAACTTCTGTAATGTCGCAGGAGATTTCTCCGATATCCAGTCTGTTTAAAAACGGTGCTGACCGATTGGCATTGTTGGGAAAACACCATCACGCCTTAATGAAGGGTTATGTCGATGGGTTTATTGATGAAACGGCTTTTAGCGACCAGACATTAAAAAAGTTGATTGCAGCGCGTATTGTATGGCGTCCTGATGAGCAACAGCCACTGATGCTACGCCCGCTGGTGAGCGAACTCATCGCCAGCATGGTTGCTGATGAGAGCCGACGGCAGATTAATGCAGATGTGGCAGAAAAGCTGGAACAAATCCGCAATAAGGTGCAGGCCTGGCGCGATGCTTATTATAAAGGTGATTATAGTATTGCTGAACGGCAAATGCAGAGATTGACTGAGCTCGTTCACGATCTCAGCGGACAGTTTGAAGAGGCCATCGACAGCCTCTGGCACCGTCTGAATAATGATTTTGGTTTCGTCAGCAGTCTGAATGAAAAAATTAATGAGAATGCGCGGGCGCAAAACCAGGTTCGTCGGTTGCTTGATGGACTGGATTTGATCGTTTTCCATGAATTGATAGAGTTTGCTGAAAATAATAGCTCACTACGTAAATTATTAGTGAGTCAGTTACAGTTGCGTGTAAGTCTTCACCATAGTTCATTACTGGCCGTTCAGCAGCGTCTGGTGGATCTAATGGCTAAATTTCGCCAACAGCAGTCACGCACATTATTAGTGGCAAATATGGCTGCTTTTTTGCGTCAGCATCCACAGTATCAACCCGCCAGCTACCCGGAACGCCGGGAAGTGCCGGATGTATTCAATATTGCGACTTCACTTTCACTACAAGCCTCCATTTCGCTCGACAGACCCGTGTATCGACAGATGATGGCGGAGATGTTGCTCGCTTTGCCTCGGGCATCGGTTATACCTCCGCCTGTGCCAAAAAGTGCGGGCTCAGTAATACCTCCCATTGATGAGGAGGTCGCTGCTCGTCAGGTTGCGCTTAAAATGGACGTTGAGGATTTTTATGTTTTCGCTGCCGGGCAATCCGGGCCGGTGAGTGCGCTGCATTATCTGACGGAAAATCATCTGAACTGGGACAGTGAGATATGGCTTTACCAGGTTATTACGGAATATCAATCATTGCCGTTAGCGGATAAGCCGCGTTTTTGGCTGCGCAGTGATGAGCGTCAGGCCAGCCCAGTAAATGATCTGCGTATTATATTGGATGTGAGTATTGGCGTGAGGGTAAAATGACTGAAGCAGAATCGTTATCGTATAACGCGCTCGTCTGGCTGAAAAAACTTGATCATCGCCTGAAAGCGAAAAATTGCGAGAAGAAAAATACCGACGGTAAAATCGTGATTCAGGTTTTGCGTTGGTGTACTGCGCTGGATTTGATCCCAGCTAACAGTTTGTTGCTGCCTGATTTCATTTTTACAATGGCGTTGCTGAATAAGATTTCAGAGGCTCAGCAGCGTCTCAAACAGGCAAATTTTCGTGACGATATTAGCACACAAAATCGTATTGAGAGTGCGCAGTTAAGCGATCAGGAGATTAAAACGGCGGGAATTCGACCACAGCAGCATCGGGTACTGCTCCGTCTTAATCAGCCTTTAGTCAATACGTTGGGGATGAGTGTTGAGGTTGTTGATACGGATTGGCGTAATATTACGCTGACGCAGTTTGATGTTCTTATCGTGGTGGAGAATCAGGATTGTTTCTACCATCTGGCGCTTTTTAATTATTCACAATGTAATTTCCACTCTCCCCTGATTATTTACCGTGGCGATCGGAAATATAGCAAGGGGGCTGTTGCATTGAAGCGTTGCTGGTTGAAAAAAGGGGAAAGCAGCGATCTATTTTGGCGATTTTGACCCGAAGGGGGTCAGTATTGCGATGAAGGAAGGTTATAGCTTTATGTTATTACCTTCACAAGATGTGATGATAAAAAAATCCTCTCCTGCTATGTTCCCAGATCTACAGTTAAAGTTCTTGCCTGAATTATTAAAAAATAAGGTACATTCTAATTTTCATAGCTATCTGTTGATTTTAGAAAAGCATAATGCACTAAGGCAGCAGAAAATGCGGGGAGATATGCTGCATGCAGTACCTCTATTGTCTATAACTCCCATATTGTAATCCGAATTATTACTACTTCATTAAGATACTTGTTATTTTATGGATGTGAATTTCTGGCGGGAATGCTAGCAAAATATTACGTTCCATATCGCGCCATACCCGTCCGGCATGGGTTTCTGACCAGCGATTCTGGCGAGCCTATCCCTAAACAGCCCGTCAATATACCTCAAATATATCTTCTAAATTGACCAGCCCAATAAATCAAACCAGCACCTTCAACCCATGCTTCTGCACCACAGTAAGCAGTTTCAGCGCCAGGCCACCAGGGCGCTTTACGCCGCTTTCCCATTTCTGCACCGTTGACACACTGGTATTCAGGTAGCTGGCAAAAACCGGCTGGCTGACGTTCAGCTTCTCGCGCAATGCCTTAATCTCAACAGGTTGCAGATTGTCCACATTATTAAGGCACGCTTTATCAAAGTTGCGCATCGTTTCCTGTGGGATAGCATCGACGCTGAATAATCCAGCAGCCGCGCTGTGGATGGCCTCAAATGCAGGACTCTTGAATTTACTTTTTACAGTCATGGCAAATCTCCACCAATTCTTTACTCTTAATCAGTGCCGTAATCTTTTCATCAGCAAGGGCAGCGTAATGCTTTGCTAACTCGCGGAATCCGGCCAGTTCGCGATTATCAATGTTTGCCATATCCTGTTTGGCATACAGAAACGTGTAAAACCAGTGCTCCCCACCTTTCGCCAGGATAATGGCGCGATCGCGATTCTGGTTCAGCCGCTTCTTGTAAACTTCCCCACCGAGATCGTCAGCCTTACCTTGCATCGCCGCCTCAATAGCCTGGCATAACTCACTATCTTTAATTGCGTGCGATTTAGCCGCCTTACTGAACCATTTAGTTTTGAATACTCGCATCAGGCTAACATCCTGTAACCTTAACTATAGCACCTGGTGCTAGGTTACTCTCTTTTCTCACTAGTGCAAAGTACTTGAAGACGACATAATTTTGCCGTATTTTTAACCACGCATACCCGCTGTCAACGACAGCCAGCCAATGTTTCCAGTATCAGGATGATACGAGTGACCTGTGAGAAACGCCTTCGGGTGGTCACGAGCCAAAGTCATATTGTAGTGGTCAACTAAAACTGGCCACCGCGTTAGAGTTTTTCCAGTATCGATTTTCCGATTCGTTTGGTGGTAACCCACCGTTATATTCATGCGGCCTGAGCGCGCTGTAATACCCAACGATATAGTCCGTTATTGCGTGGGCTGCATCGCTGAAGTTTATGTAACCCGTCACCGGTACCCATTCGTTCTTCAGACTCCTGAAGAAGCGCTCCATTGGGCTATTATCCCAGCAGTTTCCACGCCGACTCATACTCTGTCTGATCCGATACCTCCACAGTGACTGCCGGAACTGTCTGCTTGTGTAATGGCTGCCCTGATCGCTGTGGAACATCACTCCGGCTGGTTTTCCCCGGGCCTCCCACGCCATCTCCAGCGCTTTGATGGTCAGCCTGCTGTCCGGTGAGAACGACATTGCCCAGCCCACCGGTTTTCTCGCGAACAGGTCGAGAACAACGGCGAGGTAGGCCCAGCGCCTGCCTGTCCAGATATAGGTCACATCGCCACACCACACCTGATTAGGCTCTGTCACTGCGAACTGCCGCTCAAGGTGATTCGGGATAGCGATGTGTTCAAGGCCACCGCATTTATACCGATGAGTGGGCTGTTGACAACTGACCAGCCCCAGCTCTTTCATGAGCCTGCCGGCGAGCCATCGTCCCATCCTGAAGCCCTTCATGGTTGCCATAGTTGCGATACTCCTTGCGCCAGCAGAGCCATGGCTGACGCTATGCAGTTCCAGTACCTGGCTGCGTAATACAGCTCGTCTGCCATCTGGTTTTTCAGGACGGTTTTTCCAGTATTTGTAGCTGCTGCGATGAACCCCGAACACGTGGCAGAGTGTGACCACCGGATAATGCGCTCTGAGTTTCCCGATTATCGAGAACTGTTCAGGGAGTCTGACATCAAGAGCGCGGTAGCCTTTTTTAATATTTCGTTTTCCATTTCAATACGTTGTATTTTTTTCCTCAGCTCACGTATTTCAATTTGTTCAGGAGTAATGGGAGAGGCTTTAGGTATTTTTCCCTGCCGCTCATCACGCAACTGCTTCACCCATCGCGTCATTGTGGAAAGGCCGACATCCATAGCACTGGCTGCATCTGCCACGGTGTAGTTCTGGTCAACGACCAGTTGAGCGGATTCGCGTTTGAACTCTGCACTGAAATTTCTTTTTTTCATTGAAGCACCTGTAATGTCCTGAGGTGAGCATATCACCTCTGTTCAGGTGGCCAAATTCAGTGTGCCACTACACACCGATCGCTGCCGGTTTCGGTCAGCATTTTCTGCCGCCATGCCGAAGCAATCGCCCTCCGGTACAGCGCGGTGGTCATTTCTGCCGGAAAAATAGAAACCTGCGGCTGGTTCATTGGGTGCCTCCTTCAATCAGTTCGCAACTGTGTGCAATATCCGTCAAATCTGCCCGCAGGTACTCCATCAGCGCGGCAATGCCTGGCGCACAGCCTGCATCCAGCGTTCCGCCCTGAGACGGGTATTCAGAAAAGAGAAGCTGGAGCATGTCGCAGGCATTTCTTGCGCGAGTCAGCTTTCCGAAACCGTCCTCTGACAATCCATAGGCAAAAGCACCGGTATTGTGTTTTTCAGGCAAAGTGTGGCCCTGAGCACTGTTGTGCCCGTTTGAAAAATTCATCGTGGATTACTCCGTTTTCAGCGGTGTTTTGTCAGAGAAACTTTGAATAGTGACTGTCGTCAGGTTCAGCAGAACGCCGTATGCTGCGCTCCCGCCAACGGGTAAATACCACAGACGGATGTAGTGTCAGAGAGCCACTACCGCCCTTCGGAGCTGGCGAAGGTTTAAAGAGCGGCGCATCAAACAGGCGCGTATACCGCTGTTCAAACCATGCCAGAGGGCAGGAAGAAAGCTGGTTGTCGCTGTCATGACGTATCAGCACTTCACAGCTGAATTCAGGATTAACCAGCGCTACGGAGGGCGAGGCTTCAATTAATCGGATGATTGTGATGGTCCAGCCACGTTCATGCTGCCAGCGTTCGCCGGGTTGCGGATAATTACGCATGTTCACCTCCGCAGGGAATGCGACCGGCAAAGCTCAGCACGTAGTCCGGGGCCAGTCTGCGCCGCGCTGAGCGCTCGTTATCTGCGGTGATCCTTAACATCACAGGACGGGCATTGCGTTGACTGCGGTTGATCGCAGCAAATAACCAGGTACACTTCTTTTTAGCCATCTTCGTTTCCTCATACAGCGGATTGGTCAGAGGCCCGGTTAGTGTTGCTGCACTGCCGGGCTTCGCCTTTTTCACCCTAGAACACTCAAGGTGTGGCCCACTATAAATATTAGGTGTGGCCCACGTCAATGCTTTTCTTTGTTCTTTTCCCGTGTATACTGTGGCCCACCAAACATACGGAGATTCAGTAATGGCTACCGGTACAAAGAATGCTAAATCACAAGCCTTAAAGGCACGAGTGCCACATGACGTAGTTGAAGCGATGGAAATGGTGAAAGAAGAGGACGAAAGTACGTCACAATTCATCATTACATCCATGCAAAGTGAGATCAAACGCCGCCAGCGCAGGAAAGTTAAGCCAGAGCAAGGAGGCTGAATAGAGAAGCTAACAGACGTTCTCTCAGGCTCCATGCTAATTTCAGTAAGCGACAATATTTTTAAGCCCACAAACTCAATATGTCGGGCTTTTTTATTAGTGATTTTCATGCCGTTCACCACGAGAGGCATATATTTGCTCTTGAATCCAGTGATCGACTTCGCTTTCAACAAATGAAATTGCACGAGTTCCTATTTTTACTGGGCGGGGAAATGTATTATTTGAAAGCTGTTTGTAAAGCCATGCCTTGCTACGCTGAACGCGTCTTAACACCTCTTTTGCTGAAATAAGAGTCTGATTATCTGAAAGGTTGTTTGCATATTCCATCTTGTTACTCCGTGTTCTACTTAAGTTCACGGTGACTTTAAACACTGAAAAAAAGTGATTCTAGTGATAATGGAATCTATTAATACAAACGCTGATTCTATTGAAACGTGATAGTTTCTACTGAAAAAAGAAATAATGTTCATATGAAAGAACACGAGAAGAGGAAAACGCACAACAAAATAAAATCAATAAAATTCATATAGATAGCATTGCAGCACAAACAAATCATACGTTAGAAGGTATTATTGCGTTTTATCGATTCATATTACTCAGGGATTACCACAGTATTACACTGTATTACCCCCTATAGCCCCTTAGAGCCTCTTGTAGCCCCTTCTAATGAGAGATATACAGATAGTAATAATAAATTCACTCTCCGTATTTTATAATGTCTTTCCCCAGCTTTATTTTCTTATAGAACGTAGCTTTTTTAACTCCTTTCAATAGAATCTCATTCTCATTACAAAAAGAAACAATATCATTATATATAACACTATTATCGCTATAATTTCCCTTTCCATGTTTCTTAAGCAACTCAATTAGTAAGTAAATTAATTTACAACTATAATTATCCTCATCATCTTTTCTGTACTGCCCTCTGCCATTACTCCTTAACTTTTTACCAACTTCATATAATTCACTTCCTCCTAGCATCATTAAAATATCGCCCCAATCTTTATTTTTTACTTGTTGTTGCAATGCGTTCTCAATTCTTTCCTTAATTTCAGGAGGTACAATATCTTCCCTCTGAAAGATATAAGCGGCAGTTAATACTAAATTCGCCTCCACTTTTTGCGTGGCGGATATGTTTTTATATTCATTAATCAATTGTAGATTTCTGGTTATTGCCTTTCTTAACCGAATAACCTCTTTTAATTGAATATCAGTCAATTCATCATTTTCGTTATCATAGTCAAAACCATTCATAGCAAGCGCCACTTCGTGCGGCGTAATGTACGTTAACCTATTAAAATAAAACAAATTATTATCAGATTGAGTGTTATTCATTTGAATCTCTCCTCAGTACCACAATGGTAATTATTTTCCATGCACACGCGCAAAATCATATGGTGTGATAGATCCATTCTTGTTAGCATCAATGTAATCAGCCCACCATTGCAGCATTAATCTTCTTTCTTCAAGATATTCAGAAGTATGCATATATGAACCTTTCACGTTTTTTCGTTCAACGTGACTTAGCTGTCTTTCAATGGCATCATCATTCCATAGTTTCGACTCACTTAGCGCACCACGCGCCATAGTTCTAAAACCATGCCCACATACTTCTGTCTTCGTATCATATCCCATTACACGTAAGGCGCTATTTACAGTATTTTCACTCATTACTTTTTTAGGATCATGAACGCTGGGAAATATAACCTCGCCTTTACCGCTCAAGGCATGTAAACGTTTAAAAATATCAAATGCTTGTTTGCTAAGCGGAACAATATGTTCAGTTTTCATCTTCATCCCACGCTCAGAGTGTTTTACGCCGGGAATAGGTTTACGAATTCCGGGTATCGTCCACTCGCTTCGTTCAAAGTTAACCTCACTCCAGCGAGCAAAACGCATCTCACTTGAACGAATAAATGTGAGTAGCGTTAATTCAACGGCAAGCCGTGTCATTAGTCGCCCTTTATAGCGTGATAGTCTTTCAAGAAACTCAGGGATTCTTTTTGGGGGTAGTGCTGGGTGATGGGTTGCCTTAACGCTTAAAAGCGCTCCAGCCATATCACTGGCAGGATTTGATTCAAGAAGGTCATTCTGCACACCGAAACGCATAATTGCGGTTACGCGCTGCATCAGTCGCTGCGCAACATCATGTTTACCTGCCGCATCAACAGCTTTGATCGGATTGAGAAGCTGGCTGGTTCTCAACGTTCTGGCGTCAATTTGACCTATCGAGGGGAAAATATACTGCTCAAGCGTCAGCAGAACGCGACGGCTATGATCTTCGCTCCAAGTTAGGTTACTTGCGTGCCATTGCCTTGTGATAGTTTCAAATAAATATGCCCCCTCAATTTCAGCTTGTGCCCCCTTTTGCTCAGCTTTGGGGTCAATGCCCTGAGACAACAATTTCTTTGCTGCATCACGCTTACCCCGAGCCTCAGCCAAAGTGATCGTCGGGTATACACCAAAAGCGAGCCGATCTTCCTTTTTGTCAGATGGGCGGCGATATTTCATGCGCCAATACTTGGAACCTTTTGGGGAGACTTCAAGATACAAGCCGCCTCCATCAGCCATTTTATAGGCTTTCTCTTTCGGCTTTGCGGTCTCTATCTGGCGAGCATTGAGTTTCATTTTGGGGGCACAAATCCTGATCGAATTGACATGCCCCCGATTATGCCCCCAAAAGAGGGTAGACCACAAGAGACCAACAAAGACCATGAAATACGGTAACCTGCTTGTTTTTAAGGATTTTTTCTGGATTTGTAGACTTCAGGAAACGTCAAAAGAAGTGTTAATGGTGCCGAAGGCCGGACTCGAACCGGCACGTATTTCTACGGTTGATTTTGAATCAACTGCGTCTACCGATTTCGCCACTTCGGCACTGAAGTAGTATGCGGAAAACGGGTGCATTATACCTTCCCGCGATCCGGGCGCAACACTTATCCGTTGTTCAATGAGTTAAGTGTTGAAAAAAACGTCGGCAAGTTCACTTTGGCACTCTGCTGTCAGCAACACGATGACAAAGGCACCCTGTTATCCCCATTCACTGCCCAAAATCGTGATGGGAGGCGATTTTCGTGGTCCCCTACCATGCCCTTTGCTATTTTCTGTATGGCGGTCAGCGCACCTTATCCTAAATGCAAGATAACGCACAGACTCCCAGGGTAAGGCCGATCGCTTTCCCTACCCAATTTAGCCCCAGTTCTTGATGGGATAGCCTTTGCGATCAGTTGCTGGCGTCACCAACCGAGGATGATGCCTATTAGGTTCCGGTTTGTCAGGGCACAGTTATGATCCACACTTTCTTCAAGCACCCACTCACCAAAAGACCTTTGCGATTCATTAGTCCTTCGCCACCGTCAGGCTAATCGGGTATCTCTCCAACGCAATTGGGCTGGCAAACACCACAAGAAGGCACAGCCCAACACACCTTCCCCTTCTTCGTCTGTAGCGCCGCTACTTGCGTTTCAGCAGCATATACATGCTGATCAGTAGGAACATCATGCTAGGCAGCAGTGCGCCCAGCACCGGCGGCATGTTGTACACTAGGCTAAGTTGGCCGAAGATCTGATCCAACACATAGAACAAGAAACCAAAGCTGATACCAGTCACCACGCGGATGCCCATTGGCGCGCTACGCAGCGGGCCAAAGATGAACGATAGTGCCATCAGCATCATCACCGCCACGGAAAGCGGCGAGAAGATTTTGTTCCACATGTTCAGTTGGTAGCGGTTGGCTTCCTGGCCGCTCTGCTTCAGGTACTTCACGTAGTTGTGTAGCCCCTTGATGGAGAGCGAGGTGGGATCCAGAGCCACTACCCCCAGTTTCTCTGGGGTTAAATTGGTTTTCCATTCACCGGTCAGCGTCTGAGTGCCGGTCACCTGCTCCTCGTTGGTCAAATCGGAGGTATCCACCTGCGAAAGCTTCCACACGCCGTCTTCAAAGCTGGCGGTAGCCGCGTAGCGTACTGTTTCCAGCCTGCGCCGGTCGTTGAAGTGGTAGATGTTCACGCCAGCAAGCTCTTTCTCGCCGGAAACGCGTTCAATGTAGATAAAATCGTTACCATCTTTCGCCCACAGCCCGCTCTTGGTGGAAAGCAACGAACCACCGTACATCTGTTGCGCCCGGAAATCGTGCGCCATTTGGTCGCCCTGCGGTGCCACCCATTCGCCGATCGCCATGGTCAGCACTACCAGCGGGATAGCGGTTTTCATCACTGAGCCGGCGATCTGCATACGGGTAAAACCAGAAGCCTGCATCACCACCAGTTCACTGCGCGTCGCCAACTGACCCAGGCCAAGCAGCGCGCCCAGCAGCGCCGCCATTGGGAAGAAAATCTCAATGTCTTTCGGCACGCTGAGCAGGGTAAACATCCCCGCGCCCAGTACCGTATAGTCGCCTTGCCCTACTCTGCGCAGTTGGTCAACAAATTTGATGATGCCAGACAGCGACACCAGCATGAATAACGTCATGATGATGGTGTTGAAAATCGTTTTACCGATATATCGATCCAGTACACCAAACATCAGGCTGCTCCTCTCAGGCGTGCACGCAGCTTGCGCATCGGCACGGTATCCCACAAATTCAATGCCAGCGCGATGGCAAAGTAGGCAACGTTAACCCCCCACAGCCAGATAATCGGGTCCAGCTTGCCCTTGCCAGCATTGGAACGCAGCGCAGTTTGCAGTAGGAAGAAAATTAAATACAGCAGGATGGCCGGCAGCATGCTCAGTACACGGCCCTGTCGCGGGTTTACCACACTGAGCGGTACTACCAGCAGCGCCATCAGCACCACGGAGACCACCAGCGTCAGACGCCAGTGTAATTCGGCGCGCGCATCCGGATCGTCAGACTGCCACAGGGTTTTCATCGACATCTGTTCAGACTGGGTGTTATTCACCGCTACCGCCCTATGTCCAATCACTGCCTTGTAATTATTGAAATCAGTAATGCGGAAATCACGCAGCAGTGCGGTGCCCTCGAAGCGGGTGCCCTTGTCGAGCGTCACCACCTGCGACCCATCCTTCTGTGGGTTGATGTTGCCGTGTTCGGCTACTACCACGGAAGGGCGCTGAGTACCGTTCGTCCTCAGTTGCGCCAGGAACACGTTGTTGAAGGTGCTGCCGTTCACGTTGCCGATGAATACCACCGCATTGCCGTCCTGCGAGGGCTTGAACTGTCCTTCTACCAGCCCGGCAATGCTTGGGTTAGCCTTCGCTTCGCTCACCACCACGTCTTGGTAGCTAGAGGCTATGGGGTTGGCCCAGAACACGTTCACCGCAGCCACAGCAGAAGTGAGGATCGCCAGTATCATCGCGGCGATAATCAAAGTACGTTTGCCCAACCCGCAAGCATGCATAACGGTGATTTCGCTTTCGGTATACAACCGCCCAAAGGTCATCAACAGGCCAAGAAACAAACTTAAGGGAAGAATTAGCTGCGCCATCTTCGGCACACCCAATAACAACAGAGAAAGTACTAAGTTTGTTGGAACATCGCCATCTACCACATCGCCTAGTACCCTCACCAGGTTCTGACAAAAGAAGATCAGAAGCAAGATGAACAGAATGGCGATTTGGCTCTTTAGCGTTTCCCGAACCAGATATCTTATGATGATCACGCTTATTACGCCTGTGAAAACTTGTCTTTTTGCAGGAAAATCGATAGCTTCATCGTTAATCTGCCATTTATTCTCATCATAATGGCAACCTTTCACAGCTAAAATAGTATTACAACATCAAGCCGTTTGGGTGTCCTATAGAAGCTTACTTATAGTCGTCGCCAAAATAGAGCAGTTTATACCGTCCAGGTTAACATAGTAATTAACACAATATGGCGGGAGATTGTTACGGAACGGGTCATTCTAGCCGTAGCTTTTGCCTTTGTCTTTAAGATTCAGGAGAGTACATGGAGTTCAGTGTAAAAAGCGGTAGCCCAGAGAAACAGCGCAGTGCCTGTATTATCGTCGGCGTTTTCGAACCGCGCCGCTTGTCCCCTATCGCGGAACAACTCGACAAAATCAGTGATGGTTATATCAGCGCTTTGTTGCGCCGTGGCGAACTGGAAGGCAAAGTCGGGCAGACATTACTGCTGCACCATGTGCCTAATATTCTCTCCGAACGCATCCTGCTAATCGGCTGTGGCAAAGAGCGCGAGCTTGATGAACGCCAGTACAAACAGGTGATTCAGAAAACCATCAATACCCTTAACGATACCGGTTCAATGGAAGCGGTCTGCTTCCTGACTGAGCTGCATGTAAAAGGCCGCAACACTTACTGGAATGTGCGCCAGGCGGTGGAAACCGCCAAAGAAACGCTTTACACCTTCGATCAGTTGAAGAGCAATAAGGTGGAGCTACGCCGCCCACTCCGCAAGATGGTGTTCAATGTGCCGACCCGCCGTGAACTCACCAGCGGCGAACGCGCCATCCAGCACGGTCTGGCGGTGGCCTCGGGCATCAAGGCGGCCAAAGATCTCGGCAACATGCCGCCGAACATATGCAACGCCGGTTACCTGGCCTCACAGGCGCGTCAACTGGCGGATGCCTTCAGCACACATATCACCACCCGCGTTATTGGCGAACAGCAGATGAAAGAGCTGGGGATGCATGCCTATCTGGCGGTGGGCGCAGGTTCGCAGAACGAATCATTGATGTCGGTGATGGAATATAGGGGGAACCCTACCCCGGACGCGAAGCCGATCGTGTTAGTTGGCAAAGGGCTGACCTTCGATTCCGGCGGCATCTCGATCAAACCCGCCGAAAACATGGACGAGATGAAATACGACATGTGCGGTGCTGCCACCGTGTACGGAGTAATGCGTGTCGTTGCAGAATTGAACCTGCCGCTGAACGTAGTCGGCGTACTGGCTGGCTGTGAAAACATGCCAGGTGCCCGCGCCTATCGTCCGGGCGATGTGCTAACTACCATGTCCGGCCAGACCGTCGAGGTGCTTAACACTGATGCTGAAGGCCGTCTGGTGCTGTGTGACACCCTGACCTACGTTGAGCGCTTCGATCCTGAACTGGTGATCGACATCGCCACCCTGACCGGTGCCTGCGTGATCGCGCTGGGCCACCACATCACTGGTCTGATGTCTAACCACAACCCACTGGCGCACGAGTTGCTCGGTGCCGCTGAACAGGCCGGCGACCGCGCTTGGCGCTTGCCGATGCTCGACGAATACTACGAGCAGTTGGACTCTAACTTCGCCGATATGGCGAACATCGGCGGCCGGCCAGGCGGGGCCATCACCGCAGCCTGCTTCCTGTCGCGCTTTACCCGCAAGTACACCTGGGCGCACCTGGATATCGCTGGCACAGCCTGGCGTTCCGGCAAGGCTAAAGGGGCCACCGGCCGGCCGGTGGCCTTACTGTCTCAATTCTTATTGAACAGAGCGGGGCTAGATGGCGACGATTAAAATATCCTTCATCTTTCAAGCCGCAGCGTTGTTGGCTGCGTACGTCCACCCCAGGAACTTGCCACCTGGCTGACACTTAAAACCTATCGGGTATATAATCTTCTCAGCAGCACAGGGGTGGGCTTCTCCACCCCGCCCCATGAAGGGTGCAACCAACATGTTGTGCCCTATTTTTTATTGGTAGCGGTGAATCAGATGATGAAACAGGCGACGTTCTATTTGCTCGAACATGATCGACCGACAGGGACGCTCAGCGCGCATGAGGCCGTGGCCTGCGCCGTTGCCGCCGAACGTTGGCGTTCCGGCAAACGGCTGTTGATCGCCTGTGAGAGCCAAGAACAGGCCCAGCGGCTGGACGAAGCGCTATGGCAGCGCGAACCGCATACGTTCGTGCCGCACAA
Organism: Serratia symbiotica; assembly: GCF_000821185.2. Classification (NCBI taxonomy): domain Bacteria; kingdom Pseudomonadati; phylum Pseudomonadota; class Gammaproteobacteria; order Enterobacterales; family Yersiniaceae; genus Serratia; species Serratia symbiotica. Next base: position 3,134,149 of record NZ_CP050855.1, read on the forward strand.
TCTGGCCGGCGAAGGGCCAAACTCAGGCGCTCCAGTGGAGCTGTGCTGGCCCGGCAAACGCGGCAATGCCCCGCGCGATCTACTGATCGCTTTGCAACCACAGTTTGCAGATTTTGCTACTGCTTTCCATCAAGTGGTAGACTTCGTTCCTTACGAAGACACCCTGAAACAGTTGGCGCGCGACCGTTATAAAGCCTATCGCAGCGTCGGCTTCCATTTGACTACGGCTATGCCGCCCACTCACTGAACAACGATATAAAATGGAAAACACAAACAGTCAGTTCGACACCGCATACGACCCGAAAGAGATCGAACAGAAGCTGTACGATCATTGGGAACATCAGGGTTACTTCAAGCCGAATGGCGACACCAGCCAAGAAAGCTTCTGCATCATGATCCCCCCGCCGAACGTCACCGGTAGCCTGCACATGGGCCACGCGTTCCAGCAGACCATCATGGATACCCTGATCCGCTACCAGCGTATGCAGGGTAAAAACACCTTGTGGCAAGCTGGCACCGACCATGCCGGCATCGCCACTCAGATGGTGGTAGAGCGCAAAATCGCTGCAGAAGAAGGCAAAACCCGCCACGACTATGGCCGCGATGCCTTCATCGACAAAATCTGGCAGTGGAAGGCGGGATCCGGCGGCACCATCACCCGTCAGATGCGCCGCTTAGGCAACTCCGTAGATTGGGAGCGCGAGCGCTTCACCATGGACGATGGCCTGTCGAATGCAGTGCGCGAAGTGTTTGTGCGTTTGTACCAAGAAGACTTGATCTACCGAGGCAAACGCCTGGTGAACTGGGATCCAAAACTACGCACTGCCATCTCCGATCTAGAAGTGGAGAACCGCGAGTCCAAAGGCTCCATGTGGTACCTGCGCTATCCGCTGGCCAACGGCGCTAAAACCGCTGAGGGCAAAGATTACCTGGTGGTGGCCACTACCCGTCCGGAAACCCTGCTGGGTGATACCGGTGTGGCTGTCAATCCAGAAGATCCGCGCTACAAAGATTTGATCGGCAAAGAAATCATTCTGCCGCTGGTGGGCCGCCGCATCCGCATCGTCGGCGACGAGCACGCCGATATGGAAAAAGGCACTGGCTGTGTGAAGATCACCCCAGCGCATGACTTCAACGACTATGAAGTCGGTAAACGTCACGGCCTGCCAATGATTAACATCTTGACTTTCGACGGTGCTATCCGTCAAGAAGCGGAAGTATTCAACACTTTGGGCGAGGTTTGTACCGATTACAGCAACGCGATCCCGGCCGAATACCACGGCATAGAGCGCTTTGCGGCGCGTAAAGCAGTGGTCGCGGCTTTCGACCAACTGGGCCTGCTAGATGAGATCAAACCGCACGATCTAACGGTACCTTACGGTGACCGCAGCGGCGTGGTGATCGAACCGATGCTGACCGACCAATGGTATGTGCGCACCGCCCCGCTGGCGAAAGTGGCGGTGGAAGCGGTCGAACAAGGCGAAATCCAGTTTGTGCCGAAACAGTACGAAAACATGTACTTCAGTTGGATGCGTGACATTCAGGACTGGTGCATCTCACGTCAGCTATGGTGGGGTCATCGCATCCCAGCGTGGTACGACGTGAACGGAAAAGTCTATGTAGGTCGCAGCGAAGAAGAGGTGCGACGCGAGTATAACCTAGCTGCCGACCTGGTGTTGACTCAGGACGAAGACGTACTGGACACCTGGTTCTCTTCCGGCCTGTGGACTTTCTCCACCTTGGGCTGGCCAGAGCAGACTGATGCGTTGAAAACCTTCCACCCGACCAGCGTGATGGTTAGCGGCTTCGACATTATCTTCTTCTGGATCGCACGCATGATCATGCTGACCATGCACTTCATCAAAGATGAAAACGGCAAACCCCAGGTGCCATTTAACACCGTCTATATGACTGGCCTGATCCGTGACGACGAAGGCCAAAAGATGTCCAAGTCCAAGGGCAACGTGATCGATCCGCTGGACATGGTCGATGGCATCTCGCTGGAAGCTCTACTGGAAAAACGCACCGGCAATATGATGCAGCCGCAGTTGGCAGAGAAGATCCGCAAGCGCACCGAGAAGCAATTCCCAAACGGCATCGAGCCACATGGTACCGACGCCCTGCGCTTCACTCTGGCGGCGCTGGCCTCCACTGGCCGCGATATCAATTGGGATATGAAGCGCCTGGAAGGCTACCGTAACTTCTGCAACAAACTGTGGAACGCCAGCCGTTTTGTGCTGATCAACACCGAACAGCATGATTGCGGTTTCAACGGCGGTGAGAAAGTGCTGTCGCTGGCGGATCGCTGGATACTGGCCGAATTCAACCGCACGGTGAAAGCCTATCGCGAAGCGCTGGATACCTATCGTTTCGACCTGGCAGCCAACATCCTGTACGACTTCACCTGGAACCAGTTCTGTGACTGGTACCTGGAGCTAACCAAACCGGTAGTGAGTAACGGCAGCGAAGCGGAACAGCGCGGCACCCGCCACACACTGATTAGCGTACTGGAAGCGCTGCTGCGCCTGGCGCATCCGATAATTCCATTCATTACAGAGACTCTCTGGCAGCGCGTGAAGCCGCTGACCAGCACCACCACGGGCGCTGATCAAAACGGAAGCATCATGCTACAACCGTTCCCAGAGTATAACGCCGCGCTGGAAGATACGCAGGCGCTGAACGATCTGGAGTGGATCAAACAGACGATCACTGCGGTACGCAACATCCGTGCCGAAATGAACATCGCGCCGAGCAAACCGCTAGCGGTACTGCTACGCAATGCCGATGCCGACGCCCAACTCCGCATACAGCAAAACCAGAGCTTTATCGCACGTCTGGCGCGTCTGGCGTCCATCGCGCTGCTGCCAGTTGGTGAGAAAGGCCCGCTCTCCATCACCAAGCTGATAGAGGGTGCCGAACTACTGATCCCAATGGCTGGCTTTATCGACAAAGAGGCCGAGATCGCGCGTCTGGCGAAAGAGATGAGCAAGCTGGATGCGGAAATTACCTCGATCGAAGGCAAACTGGCCAACGCAGGTTTCGTGGCGCGCGCGCCGGAAGCGGTGGTTGCTAAAGAGCGCGATCGTCTGGCGTCCTGCAAAGAAGGCAAAGTGAAGTTGCAAGAGCAGCAGGCGACCATCACCACGCTGTAATTAATTTGCTGGGGTCGGGCGGCTAGTGCAGCGGCAGCCACAGCTCCAGCCGCAGGCCGCCGAGTGGGCTGTCTTGCGCTTTCACCCAGCCACAGTGCTGATTGACCGCCGCTTCGACGATCGCTAAACCTAAGCCAGTGCCGCCAGACTCACGGTCACGCGCCTCATCGGTGCGGTAAAATGGCCGGAAAATCTGTTCGCGATCTTCCGCGCTAACCCCAGGACCATCGTCATCAATGACGATGGTGATACCTCGATTGTCGGTGCTAAAAGCGATGGCAATGCGGGTGTGCGAGTAACGCAAGGCGTTGCGCACGATATTCTCCAGCGCGCTGTCCAACGCACTGGCGTTTCCAGTCAGCATCCAGGGGCCTGGTGGGGAGGTAACTTCCAACTGTTTACCCATCTGTTCGGCTTCAAACTTAGCGTTATCCAACATGTCGGCCCACAGTTTGTTGGCTTTCAACTGCTCACGCGCCAGCTCGCTTTTTTGCTGCCCACGTGACAGCAGCAGTAAATCGTTGATCATCGAGTCCAACCGCTGCGCTTCGGTTTCGATACGAGCCAACTCATGGCACTCACCGTGACGGCGGCGCATCAGTGCGGTGGCCAGTTGTAAGCGGGTCAACGGTGTGCGCAATTCGTGCGAGATATCCGAAATCAACCGCTGCTGTGCTGTCACCATGCGTTCTAGTGCACTGACCATCTGGTTGAAGCTAGCACCAGTGGCTCGGAATTCTTGCGGCCCAGCTTCCAGTTCCGGGTGCTGCTTCAGATTGCCGCGTGCCACATCATCGGCGGCGTTTTTCAGCTTACGCGCTGGTTTCGCCAGGCTCCAGGCCAACCATAGCAGCAGCGGAGTACTGATCAACATGGTGACGATAAGCAGCAGCAACGGGCGGTCAAACATCAGATTGAAGAAATCAGATTGCGGGCTGTTGGCAGGGCGGATCAAGTAAAGCTGGTAGTTATCTTCACCATCGCAAATCAAGAACGGGCCAAGTAGTTCGACATGGCCGTATTTTTTCTTCTTAGGATGGTCGGCGTTGTCGGATTGGCCAATAAAGTTACGCACGATTTGCATTTCGTTGCGCTGCGCACCGATCACCCGCCCTTCACTGGTGACCAGAATCAAGCGTTGCCCAGGTGGTGCCCACTTATCGATAGCCCTGAACAGACGCCGCCACCACATCAGATCGTTGGCTGGATCATTTTGCAACTCGGCCTCGATATGTTGCTCTAGCATCAGCCCTTGCCGCTGCTCGCTATTCAGCAGTGAGGTCATTTGGCGGGAGTCGAGTTTAGGCACCATCAATACCAGCATTAGCACCAGCGCTAATGTGAACCAGAAAATGGCGAAGATACGTGCCGTCAACCGATTGATCATGTTGCAGATACCATCAAATAGCCGCGCCCGCGCAGGGTTTTGAACCAGGGATGTCCATCTTTGCGGTTTGGCAGTTTGCGCCGCAAGTTGGAGATATGCATATCGATGGCGCGGTCAAATGGCGTCAGGCGTTTGCCCAACACTTCTTGGCTCAACAATTCGCGCGACACCACCTGGCCCAGGTGCTGCGCCAGCAGGTAGAGAAGGGTGAATTCGGTGCCGGTCAGATCGAGTACCTTGCCGTCAAAGCTGGCTTCTTGACGACCGGTATTAAGTTGCAGGCCATCAACATCCAGCGTGGGGGCGTTGGTATCCACATGCTGCTGTTGTTCATTCCAGTTAGAGCGCCGTAAAATGGCGCGAATGCGCGCCACCAGTTCACGATCATTGAAAGGCTTAGGCAGGTAGTCATCGGCACCCAGCTCCAACCCCAGCACGCGATCCAATTCGCTGCCGCGTGCGGTCAGCATAATGACTGGCGTATGATGGTGTTGACGCAGCTCTTTTAGCGTATCGATACCGTTTTTCTTCGGCATCATAATATCGAGCAGCAACAGATTGATAGAACTGTCCAGCAACGACAACGCTTGTTCGCCATCGTGAGCGACGGTGATGTTAAAACCTTCCATTTCAAGCAATTCCTTTAACAGCAAGGTCAACTCGCGGTCATCGTCAACTAACAAAATCTTGTTCATCATGATTTACCTCCTGACGCAAAATACGTCATCACTTGTTGGCATTCTATGACTTTACGTAGTTTTACATGCACTGACACATGTTTGCAGGTACAGCAGTACAGTGCTCTTCATTACTTCACTTCGCCAAGTGAAAAAACACGGGTTGTTGGCATACGTAAGATAACTGCATTAGCTTTGGTAATAGGTTCTACTACCCCCTGTTTGACGGCATCATCCTGACCGAACAGGCGCAACTTTAATGTTATGTTCTGCCTAATGTCACTGTAGCTGACAGCCATACATATCTATCGAGTACAACTAATACCTGATGAGATAGGTTCTAAGTCGCACTCTATTTTTCCTTGCCATAGACACCATCCCTTGTCTTCCCCTCATGATGAGGGGTTTTTTTTATCAATCAATGATTCACTACACCGCCAAGGCATCCCTATAACGGAACGGCGTGTTGATCTGGATGAAGGCCATTCATTGGAAGAACTGAGCGCAAAGTCTACGTAAATTGGTCGAATAAGCAGGAACTGGGAAGTTTCCACCCCAAAAGCCGTTAAGAGTAGCAAACAGGGGCGGTGAAATTTGGGTCATGCGCAGAATGAGCAAGCACAGCGTTTTGTCTAGTACACCAGTACATGCCAAGGAAAGTTCAAATGAAAATATTTCAACACCAATCTGCAAACAATGTATACCAGACAAATTAAAAATCGTAAGGTCAGCTAAACATTCAACCATTGCCTATTCTCACCTGTACGTTTAGCCTATATTTATCTAGGTTATGGGCTGAATCCTTTCATTTTGAAGGCTAAAGGAAGCACCACCATGCCAGATCAAGCATCAAAAATCGTCACCTTGCTCGGCAGCTTGTGCGAAGGTTCTTACAACGCCATGGTTAAGGCTATCACCACACAGATCCGTCAGGTCACTAAGCGAATTACCAAGAGTAGGGTAAAATTCATTAAAAAATCAAAGTTATAAAATTATGCATTTTTTTATTTTAGCTTTATTGCTCACTCTCATCACCCAACCCATACTCGCCACCGAGATGCGTTACCCCGCCGGAGAGGAGCCTATCGAGCTGCCGATGCATAACCTGTTGAACGCCCAGTTACCGCGCCCCGCTCAAAGTCACGAAAATAAAAAACTTGAGGCCATGTCCCTGTACCTGACGTTAATGCGTGAAGACAACCACAACGTTTGGGCTCCTTACAAACTGGCGGCCTCCTCAGCGGAAAAAGGGCAAACTGAATTGGCGGAACGCTATCTGCAACTAAGTGCCAAACGCGGCCTATGGTATTACTACAATCTGTTGGAAGACGACTCCTTCACCAATATCCAGCACAGCGCCACCTATAGGTCGATCCTGGCGGCCACCAAGGCTCGTTATCTACAGCACGCGCATCAGTTTGAAGGTAAGGCTAGCTACACCCTGCCTACCGGTACTCCGCCACCCGAAGGTTGGCCAACGGTGATTTTCCTGCACGCCTACTGCAAAGCCGCCACCATTAGCCCAGAGAAACAGTTGCTGTTTGGCGAAATGGGCGTGGCTTATATTGAGATCAACGGAACGCAAATGCTATCGGAAAACAGCTTTCGCTGGTCTAACTACAATGATGAAAGCACGCAGAGTGCTATTCAGCGAGTAATTCAGCGATTAGCCCCAGTATTAAAACTCAACGTGAAGCAGGTTTACCTCAGTGGCAGTGGACAGGGAGCGTTGCACGCCGCCAATCTGATGGCAAAATACCCACAGTTTTACGCCGGCGCGCTATTGATTGCCCCCAAAGGCGTGATCCAACCGGTGCAACATTCGTTGGCCGCGCATAAGCGAATAGTGGTGGTGTATTACGATCGGCAGCACTTCAGCAGTCAGGCACTGGCGCTATACTTCGCCAATCTGTTCAGTGAAGGAAATCAAGTACAGACGCTGCATTTCGCTCTGGCCGAAGATGCCACCCACAGTGGGCAGGCACGTTTCAAGCAACCGTTGCAGTGGATATTGAATCAGACACCGGAGACGAAACCGAGATCATAAGACAACAGGACTGGCGACATTTGTCAGGCCCTGCTCGCATCAATGTCTGTCTACCCAGACAATTTTCAGCACAAACAGCAAGGCTACCACCATCACACATGGGCTGATCTCACGCCAGCGACCAGTGCCTAACTTCATCACACAGTAGGAAATAAAGCCGAGTGCCACGCCCTCGGTGATCGAGAAGCTAAACGGCCTCATCACTGCGGTGACAAACGCTGGCACGGCTTCTGTCAGGTCATCCCATTTCACCCGTCCCAAGCTGGAGGTCATCAGCACACCCACGTAAATCAGTGCTCCAGCGGCGGCGTAGGCTGGCACCATACCAGACAATGGCGACAGGAAGATCACCAGCAGGAACAGAACCCCTGTCACCTTCGCGCTCAGGTCAGTACGGCCACCAACAGCAACCCCCGACGAGCTTTCGATATAGGCGGTAACGGCAGAGGTACCCGCCAGAGAACCTATCACCGAACTTATGCTATCAACATACAGCGCCTGCTTCATGCGCGGGCATTTACCCTTGTGGTCGGTCAACCCGGCCTTGTCGGTCACACCGATCAGCGTGCCGGAGGAATCGAACAGGTTAACCAACATAAAGGAAAAGATCACACCAGCCAGATCAGTTTGACCCACCACCGAGGTAATGTTCGGTGACATAGAGAATACACCGTCGTATTTCACATCGCCCAACATCCAACCGATCAGGGTGGTCACCACGATGGAAACCAGCACCGCCGCACGGAAATTGTGTGCAGACAGTACGGCGATGATGATGATAAAGAAGCCGAGCGTACCCAACAGCACGCTGTGTGAGGTCAGGCTACCCGATGGTCACTAGCGTATCCGGGTTTGCTACCACAATACCGGCGTTTTTCAGCCCTATCATGCCGATAAACAAACCGATGCCACTGGTAATACCCATCCGCAGGCTGAGCGGGATGTTGGCGATCATCCAATAGCGGACGCGGAAAAAGGTCAGCAACAACAAACCGACGGCATCCCAGAAAATAGCCCCCATCCCCACCTGCCATGAAATGCCCATCGCCCCGACTACCACGAAAGCGATAGAAGGCATTCAGATCTATCGCCGGTGCCACCGGCAGATTCGCCACCCGCCCCATAAAGATACTGCCGAATGCGGCGATCAGGCAGGTTGTCACAAACACTGCCTGCGTATCCATGCCCGCCGCGCCCAGAATTTGGGGGTTCACGAACACGATATACACCATGGTCAGTAAGGTGGTGATACCAGCAATCATTTCTGTACGCGCCGTGGCTCCATGCTGCTTGAGTTTAAACACGCGCCCAAGCAAACCTTGCTCAGCGTCAAGGCCAGATACTACTGGTTTGGTCATGATCAGAATTCCGCAGAGAGGAATGAACAGTCGCGGGTTATCCTATAACAAAAAGTCAGGCTTTTGACGTCGCTCACAGATTTTTTCGCCGTCTTTAATGGAGGGATCCTTGATGACACCGTTTGACGGTAGGTTCGCGAGGGCTTCTTGCTCCAGGAAATCCACTGATGGGTGAACGACGGCACCACCCTATGCGGCCCCGATTTAGAAAATAGCACCTGGGGGAGAATTACTCTTTTTTCTCGCCTTGGCTGCCGGTGCGTAGCAGCTTTTCCAGTGCATCGCCACCAATATGGCGGAAATCCTGCCCCTTCACAAAATAGAAGATAAATTCGCAGATATTCTGGCAGCGGTCGCCGATACGCTCGATCGAACGGGCGCAGAACAGCGCAGTCAACACGCTCGGAATGGTGCGCGAATCTTCCATCATGTAAGTCATCAGTTGCCGCACGATGCTTTCATATTGCTGATCGACCTTTTTATCTTCACGATAAATACGGATCGCCTCATCCAGATCCATGCGCGCGAAGGCATCCAGCACATCATGCAGCATCTGCACAGTGTGCTGACCCAGCGATTCCAAGCTGACCAACAGCGGCTGATGCTGGTGCGAGAACGTCTCCAGCGCGGTGCGACAGATTTTATCCGCTACGTCACCAATGCGTTCCAGCTCAGAAATGGTCTTGATGATTACCATCACCAGACGCAGGTCACTGGCGGTGGGTTGGCGTTTAGCAATGATACGTACACAGGCTTCGTCGATCGCCACTTCCATCATATTAACCCTGGCATCGCCCGCGATCACGCGCTTGGCCAGTTCACCGTCCTGATTGTGCATGGCGGTAATGCCATCGGTGAGTTGCTGTTCCACCAGCCCGCCCATGATCAGCACCTGGGTGCGGATATGCTCAAGCTCTGCGTTGAACTGGCCGGAAATATGTTTATTTAAATTCAGGTTATCCATGATGTTTCCTATCAACCATAACGGCCAGTGATGTAATCTTCAGTCTGCTTTTTCTGCGGCGCAGTGAACAGGTTATCAGTAACACTGAATTCGATCAGTTCACCCAGATACATAAATGCGGTGGCATCAGAACAACGCGCGGCCTGCTGCATGTTGTGGGTCACGATCACCAAGGTATAGTCAGACTTCAGTTCACTGATCAGCTCTTCAATCTTGCCAGTGGAAATCGGGTCTAGCGCCGAACACGGCTCATCGAGCAATAAGACCTCTGGCCGGATGGCGATGCCACGGGCGATGCACAGGCGCTGCTGCTGGCCGCCAGACAAGCTGTAACCGCTCTGGTGTAGCTTACCCTTGGTTTCGTCCCATAGCGCTGCTTTGCTCAGCGCCCACTGCACGCGCTCGTCCATATCGGCGCGCGAAAGCTTTTCAAATAGGCGAACACCGAAGGCAATGTTGTCGTAAATCGACATCGGGAACGGCGTTGGTTTTTGGAACACCATGCCGACCTTGGCGCGCAGCAAGGCAACATCCTGGTTATCGGTCAGAATGTTTTGACCGTCCAGCAGAATACCACCTTCCACACGCTGCTCAGGATACAGTTGATACATCTTGTTGAAAGTACGCAGCAAAGTGGATTTACCGCAACCGGACGGGCCGATAAACGCCGTAACCTTATTCTTAGCGATATCCAGCGTAATATTTTTCAGCGCCTGGAATTTGCCATAGTAGAAGTTCAGATCGCGTACCTGAATTTTGCTGCTGGAAGCGTCAGTAACCATACTCATCAAGACTTCTCTCTTGTCAATCAGCGCCGCCAGAGCAGCGCTAAAAAAATATCATGAATGCTTTTTCTTGGCAAAAATCACCCGCGCCAGGATATTCAGTAACAATACGCATAAGGTGATCAACAGCACCGCAGCCCAGGCCAGTTGTTGCCATTCAGCGAACGGACTCATGGCGAATTTGAAAATAGTCACCGGCAGGTTGGCGATCGGCTGCATCAAGTCGGTACTCCAGAACTGATTCGACAACGAGGTAAACAGCAACGGGGCGGTTTCCCCGGCAATGCGCGCAATCGCCAGCAATACACCGGTGATGATGCCGGAGACCGAGGCTTTTAGCGTAATGGCAGAAATCATGCGCCATTTCGGCGTACCCAGTGCATAAGCAGCCTCACGCAATGTATCCGGTACCAGCTTCAGCATGTTCTCGGTGGTGCGGATGACGATCGGCACCTGTAACAGCGCCAACGCGATAATACCGGCCCAGCCTGAGAAGTGTTCCATTTTGACCACCATAACGGTATAAACGAACAACCCCACCACGATCGATGGCGCAGACAGCAGGATATCGTTGATAAAACGAATGATTTCCGCCAGCCAGGATTTTCGCCCATATTCCGCCAGATAGATGCCAGCCATGATGCCTAGCGGCGTGCCAAATATCGTCGCCCACAGGATCAACAGGCCACTGCCAGCGATGGCATTAGCCAAGCCACCGCCCGCAGTGTTCGGTGGCGGCGTCATTTCGGTGAACAACGCCAGCGACATGCCGTCGACACCCTTGGAGAAGGTGGAGAACAATATCCACACCAACCAGAACAGGCCAAACACCATGGTCGCCACCGACAGCAATAGCGCCAGACGGTTCTTTTGGCGGCGTAAAGCCTGCATTTTGCGGCGGCTTTCCGCCAGCGCCAAGTTGTTTTGCATATTCATTGTCGTCACCTTAGCGGCCCTCGTTCTTGGCCAGACGCATGATCATCAGCTTCGACAGCGCCAGGACAATAAAGGTAATCACAAACAGAATCAGGCCCAGTTCCATCAGCGCGGCGGTATGCATACCGGCAGAAGCTTCGGCGAATTCGTTAGCCAACGCCGAAGTAATACTGTTACCCGGCATATACAGCGAGGCACTATCGAGCTGGTAGGTGTTGCCGATGATGAAAGTCACCGCCATGGTCTCACCCAACGCACGCCCCAGGCCCAACATCACACCGCCAATCACGCCGTTTTTGGTAAACGGCAGCACGATGCGCCAAATCACTTCCCAGGTGGTGCAGCCAATGCCATAGGCCGACTCTTTCATCATCACCGGGGTCTGCTCGAATACATCGCGCATAACGGCAGCGATGTAGGGAATAATCATGATGGCCAGTATCACGCTAGCAGCCAAAATGCCGATGCCAAATGCTGGGCCGGAGAACAGCTCACCAACGAACGGGATGCCGGACAACACCTCGCCTAACGGCGTCTGGAAGTACTCGGCAAACAGCGGGGCGAACACCAACAAGCCCCACATGCCGTACACGATGCTTGGGATCGCCGCCAGCAGCTCAATGGCGATGCCCAATGGGCGTTTCAGCCAGTTGGGTGCCAGTTCGGTCAGGAACAGTGCGATGCCAAAACTCACTGGCACCGCAATAATCAGCGCAATCAGCGAGGTGACCAGAGTACCGTAGATCGGCACCAGCGCACCAAACCGCTCGGCGGGCGCGTCCCACTCTTTACTCCACAGGAAAGCGAAGCCGAATTTCTGCATGCTCGGCAATGAGGCAAAAATCAGCGAAACAATAATGCCGCTCAGCAACAATAGGGTGATCAGCGCCGCCAGTCGAACCAGCACGCTGAAGATGACGTCACCCTTTTTACTCGGTGCTTTAATGGTCGGCTTATACTCAGCCATAGATTACTCTCTTTGAACCCTGAAAAACGAAGTGAGACACGCACCGGCATTGTTAGGCTGTGTCCGCGCATTGACCGTGGCAACGTCGCAATCGCAAAAGCCTATAATCGAGGCGCGGAGGGTGTACAAACCCGACAACGCGGAGACCGGCCTTTAGGCCGCGATCCGAAGGATTGGATCTATTTGAACGCGCCCCTCGGTGACAAGCCGTTTATTTGGCCCACTATCTCGCGGCCCACCCCTTGCTGCGCGTTCAAATGACCGCCAGCGACACTCACGGGCCATTGCCGGACACTGCTTAGTACAGGGGTTTACCGGAACTGTCTTTTATGTTGTCTTTCCACGCGGCGCGTACTTGCTCAACCACGCCTTTTGGCAAAGTGGCATAATCCAGATCGTTAGCTTGTTTTTCACCGATTTTATACGCCCAGTCGAAGAACTTGAGTACTTCGGCACCCTGAGCAAAGTTCTTCTGCTGTTTATGCATCAGGATAAAGGTAGTAGAGGTGATTGGCCACGCATCGTCGCCTTTCTGGTTAGTCAGATCCTGAGCAAAAGTCTTGCTCCAATCCACGCCTTTAGCGGCGGCGCTGAAGCTCTCCTGGGTGGGACTCACCGGCTTGCCATCAGCAGAGATCAGCTTGGTGTATGCCAGGTTGTTTTGCTTGGCGTAGGCATATTCCACGTAGCCAATGGAGCCAGGCAGACGCTGTACGAAGGCAGCAATGCCATCGTTGCCTTTGCCACCCAAGCCGGTTGGCCAGTTAACGGTAGCGCCATCGCCGATTTTCTCTTTCCACTGTGCGTTAGCTTTGGCCAGGTAGCGGGTGAAGACGAAAGAAGTGCCAGAACCGTCAGCGCGGCGCACCACGGCGATATGTTGATCAGGCAGCTTCACACCTGGGTTCAGCTTAGTGATCACCGGGTCATTCCATTTTTTGACGTTGCCCAGGTAGATATCGCCCAAGGTTTTACCGTCCAAAGTTAGCTCGCCGGGTTTAATGCCTGGGATATTGACCGCCAGCACCACACCGCCGATCACTGTTGGGAATTGGAACAGTCCGTCAGCCGCTAGCTGGTCGTCAGACAATGGGCCATCGGAAGCGCCGAAGTCGATGGTGTGAGCAACGATTTGCTTTATACCGCCAGAGGAACCGATCCCCTGATAGTTCACTTTGTTGCCTGTTTCTTTCTGATAGGAATCGGCCCATTTGGCGTAAACCGGAGCGGGAAATGTCGCACCTGCACCAGTCAGGCTGGCAGCAGCGAACGTGGACACAGCGGTTAAGGAGCAAATCACTGCCACAATACTGGCGACAGTAGTACGCATTAGTTTCATAAATTTTCCTAATAGGATAATTAAAATCGACATCGCATCGTTCTAATCAGCATAGTGATTGCAGTGGGAGAAACCTAGGACAGTTTAGTGACAATAAAATGTACTAAATATGACAATTATGTGACGGCGAGGCAGTGGTACACTTAACACTTTGATTAGAAATCTATTTCACATGCAAAATAAATACCGTGGCACCCTGAGTTATATCCTAAATAATTCGGTCATGTATTCAATATGTTGATCATGTTGTAAAATTGCTCCTATACAGAGAGCATCTGATGGTCAAAGTTGACGTAAAACGCCCGTTTTGTGGACAGATTGAGTCGGTTAAAAAGCATGGACTGGGCAAGGCTAAATACCAGCGCTATCGCTGTCAGATATGCCACAGTAGATTATAAAGCCAGCGCGGGCGAATATTAGGCCAGTTACAACTATTCCCGGCATTGCTGCAGTGTCGGCGCAATATCGGGCAATAATTGCCCAGGTTCCCACGGTTGGGTGGATGGCATTTACACTGCCGATGATCATCCCAATAACCACATACTTTGCTCAGTGAATGGTACATCCGCTAATCAGCCCCTCACCAGGCGGGCGATGATTACTTTTTACAAGACGCCATCCACTACCGGTTCTGACCAAGATACCCAAAGCCCTCTGGGCATGAGTTCATGCTTCCATCCACACAGCAAGGTTAAAAAAGGCAGACAACCGATATAAAACACATAGATAAATTGGTTGAACTCATCTGAAAATTCTATTGGTAAAAATTCATGTGGCGCGGCACCCCGGGGGAGATTATCCTGCTAGCCATGATGCTTATCTTTGCCACCCAGTGAAAACCTTATGTTTCTTAGCGTTCTTTATATTATCGGTATTACTGCTGAAGCCATGACCGGCGCGCTGGCGGCTGGCCGCCGCCAAATGGACATGTTTGGCGTGATTATCATCGCTTCAGTCACAGCGATCGGCGGTGGATCGGTGCGCGATATGCTACTCGGACATTTCCCGCTTGGCTGGGTCAAACATCCAGAATATGTGGTGATTGTCGCCATTGCGGCGATAATCACCACTTGGGTGGCACCACTGATGCGCCACTTACGCCGCCTGTTCCTGGTGTTGGATGCCATCGGCCTGGTCGTGTTTTCCATCATCGGCGCGCAAGTCTCGCTGGATATGGGGCACAGCGCGATTATCGCCGCAATTGCCGCCGTGATCACCGGCGTTTTCGGCGGCGTGTTGCGCGATATGTTCTGTAACCGCATCCCGCTGGTGTTCCAAAAGGAAATTTACGCTGGTATCTCCTTCGCTGCTGCCTGGCTGTATATCGGCCTGCAACATCTCAGCCTGCCGCATAACCTGGTGGTGGGGATCACCTTGGTCGCCGGGCTAAGCGCACGCCTGATCGCCCTGCGTTTCCGCCTTGGCCTGCCGATCTTCAACTACCCACATCCAGATCACTGATCCTGTGGCGCGGCACGCAAAAAGTGCCGCTTGGTGGTGAAAAACCGCAAGAATTTGCTAATTCGCCACGTAAATCCGCCATTCTGATGTTTTTTCACCCTCCAGCCACGGGCAAAATGCGTACTAGCGCTGTATCCGCCACGTTAGCTGTGTATACTGCGTAGAGAAAATACGCATCGCTATTACTGGCATACCAACCGCTATCAACGAACATCATCATGGCTCAAGGCACGCTTTATATTGTCTCTGCACCCAGTGGCGCAGGTAAATCAAGTCTGATTCAGGCTTTGTTAAAGACGCAACCGCTGTACGACACACAAGTTTCGGTTTCGCACACCACCCGCGCCAGCCGCCCAGGTGAACATCATGGCGAGCATTATTTCTTCGTCTCAAAAGATGAATTCCGTCAGATGATTGAGCAGGATGCGTTTCTTGAGTACGCCGAAGTGTTCGGCAACTATTATGGTACCTCGCGCGCCACCATTAAGCAGGTGTTATCGACTGGCGTAGACGTCTTTCTAGATATCGATTGGCAGGGTGCGCAACAAATCCGCGCCCAAATGCCACAGGCACGCAGCATCTTTATTCTGCCGCCATCAAAGGAAGAACTGGACCGCCGCCTGCGCGGCCGGGGGCAGGATGCCGAAGAGGTGATCGCCAAACGTATGGCTCAGGCTGTGGCCGAAATGATGCACTACGCGGAGTACGATTATTTAATCGTGAACGATGATTTTGATCTGGCGCTGTCCGATCTGAAAACCATTATTCGCGCCGAACGTCTGCGTTCAAGCCGTCAATTACTGCGGCATGACGCTTTAATCAGCAAACTATTGGCAGACTGAAAGCAGTTTCAGTATTATGCCCCGTCTTTTCGTCACCTGTGGAGTAGCACAAATATGGCACGTGTAACTGTTCAAGACGCTGTAGAAAAAATTGGTAACCGTTTTGACCTGGTGTTGGTCGCTGCTCGTCGGGCGCGTCAAATCCAGACCGGCGGCAAAGATGCATTGGTTCCAGAAGAGAACGATAAGTACACCGTTATCGCGCTGCGTGAAATCGAAGAAGGCTTGATCACCAGCCAGATCCTTGATGTGCGTGAGCGTCAGGAGCAGCAAGAGCAGGAAGCCGCTGAAATTCAGGCGGTTACCGCGATTGCTGAAGGCCGTCGTTAATTAGACTGCGAGTCTGTCTTGTATCTGTTTGAAAGCCTAAAACTGCTAACTCAACGTTACCTGCCTGAGGAGCAGATTAAGCGCCTCAAACAGGCCTACCTCGTTGCACGTGATGCTCACGAGGGGCAGACACGTTCCAGCGGTGAACCTTACATTACCCACCCGGTTGCCGTGGCTTGTATTCTGGCGGAGATGCGTCTTGATCATGAGACGCTAATGGCCGCCCTGCTGCATGATGTCATCGAAGACACCCCAGCCACCTACCAAGATATGGAACAGCTGTTTGGCAAATGCGTCGCCGAACTGGTTGAAGGTGTATCCAAGCTCGACAAGCTGAAGTTTCAGGACAAAAAAGAAGCACAGGCGGAAAACTTCCGCAAAATGATCATGGCGATGGTGGAGGATATCCGCGTTGTGCTGATCAAGCTGGCTGACCGCACGCACAATATGCGCACTCTTGGCTCGCTGCGTCCCGACAAACGGCGGCGCATCGCGCGTGAAACCTTGGAAATCTACAGCCCGTTAGCCCACCGCTTGGGTATTCACCACCTAAAAACCGAGCTGGAAGAGCTAGGCTTTGAGGCGCTATACCCTAACCGCTACCGCGTGATCAAGGAAGTGGTAAAAGCCGCACGCGGCAACCGTAAGGAGATGATCCAGAAAATTCTCTGCGAGATCGAAGGACGGTTGACCGAAGCCGACATTCCCTGCCGCGTCAGTGGACGGGAAAAACACCTCTACTCCATCTACCTCAAGATGCATCTCAAAGAACAGCGTTTCCATTCGATTATGGATATCTACGCGTTTCGGGTAATTGTGAAAGAAGTGGATACCTGCTACCGGGTGCTCGGCCAAGTTCATAACCTGTATAAACCGCGTCCGGGGCGGGTCAAGGACTATATCGCTATTCCCAAGGCCAACGGCTATCAATCGCTGCATACATCACTGATCGGCCCGCATGGCGTGCCGGTTGAGGTACAGATCCGCACTGAAGACATGGATCAGATGGCCGAGATGGGGGTCGCCGCGCATTGGGCTTATAAAGAAAAAGAACAGGGCGAAACCGGCACCACCGCACAGATCCGCGCACAGCGCTGGATGCAGAGCCTGCTGGAGCTACAGCAAAGCGCTGGCAGCTCATTTGAATTTATCGAGAGCGTAAAATCCGATCTATTCCCGGATGAGATTTACGTTTTCACCCCAGAAGGCCGCATCGTCGAGTTGCCTGCGGGGGCCACGCCAGTTGATTTCGCCTTTGCGGTGCACACTGATATAGGCCATGCCTGCGTTGGCGCACGCGTCGATCGCCAGCCGTACCCGTTATCGCAGTCGCTGACCAGCGGGCAGACGGTGGAGATCATCACCGCTCCGGGCGCACGGCCAAATGCCGCCTGGCTGAATTTTGTCGTTAGCTCGAAAGCACGCGCAAAAATCCGCCAGATGCTAAAAAACCTCAAACGCGACGATTCTGTCAGCCTCGGCCGTCGTCTGCTGAACCATGCGTTGAGCGGCAGCCGTAAGCTGGCCGAGATCCCGCAGGAAAATATCCAGCACGAGCTGGAACGCATGAAGCTGGCGACATTGGACGACTTACTAGCGGAAATCGGCCTCGGCAATGCCATGAGCGTGGTGGTGGCCAAAAACCTACAAGGCGATCAATCCAGTCTGGGCAGCACCTCCCCCGGCGTGCGCAACCTGGCTATCAAAGGCGCAGACGGTGTACTTATCACCTTCGCCAAATGCTGCCGCCCCATTCCCGGCGACCCGATTATCGCCCACGTCAGCCCAGGCAAAGGGCTGGTGATCCACCATGAGTCCTGCCGTAATATCCGAGGCTACCAAAAAGAGCCTGAGAAATTCATGGCGGTCGAGTGGGATAAAGAGATTGAGCAGGAATTCATCGCTGAGATCAAAGTGGATATGTTTAACCATCAGGGGGCGCTAGCCAACCTGACGGCTGTCATCAACGCGGCCAAGTCTAATATACAGAACCTGAATACCGAAGAAAAAGATGGCCGAGTTTATAGCATCTTTATCCGTTTGACCACCCGTGATCGCATCCATTTGGCAAACATTATGCGTAAAATCCGTATCATGCCAGATGTGATCAAAGTTAACCGCAACCGAAACTAGCGCTTATGAGTCCTGAACGCTATGCGCGGATTAGTGAAATACTTGCTACCCGGCAGCCAGATCTGACGGTCTGTCTGGAGCAAGTACTCAAGCCACATAACGTCTCCGCTATTATCCGCACCGCCGATGCCGTTGGCGTACATCAAGTGCATGCCGTGTGGTCAACCACACGCATGCGCACGCTGGTTTCCTGCGCCGCTGGTAGCAACAATTGGGTCAACGTCAAAACCCACCACACCATCTCTGACGCCGTGAACCATCTGAAAACCCAAGGCATGCAAGTGCTGGCAACCCACCTTTCTTCCCGCGCGGTCGATTTCCGCGAGGTGGATTACACCCGCCCAACCTGCGTGCTACTCGGCCAGGAAAAAACGGGGATGACCGATGAAGCACTAGCGCTGGCCGATCAGGACATTATCATTCCGATGATCGGTATGGTGCAATCACTCAACGTTTCCGTGGCTTCGGCCTTGATCATGTATGAAGCGCAGCGCCAGCGGCAAAACGCTGGCCTGTACCACCGCGATCGCAGCATGCTGGACGAAGAAGAACAGCAGCGCTTGCTATTTGAAGGCGGCTATCCCGTGCTGGCCAACGTAGCCAAACGCAAAGGGTTGCCGAGACCGCATATTGATGACCGGGGCCAGGTGGTTGCTGAGACCGAATGGTGGGCGGCCATGCAAGCAACGGTGCGTCAATGAAAGGCCGCCTACTGAATGCTGTACCGCTCACCACGCTTTCTGGGATTGGTGCCAGCCAGGCGGGCAAACTAGCCAAAATCGGCTTGGAAACCATTCAGGATCTACTGTTTCACCTGCCGCTGCGCTACGAAGATCGCACTCGGCTTTACCCGATAAACGACCTGCTGCCAGGCATCTACGCCACGGTAGAAGGGGAAATACTGCGCAGCGACACCAGCTTTGGCCGTCGGCGCATGCTGACCTGCCAAATCAGTGATGGCACGGGCATTCTTACCCTGCGCTTTTTCAATTTCAACGCGGCGATGAAAAATAGCCTGGCCATCGGCCGCCGTGTGACCGCCTACGGTGAGATAAAACGCGGCAATCACGGCGCGGAGAGCATCCATCCGGAATACCGCATTCAGGGAGAAAGCAACGAAATTGATTTGCAGGCATCACTGACCCCAGTCTACCCGACTACCGAAGGCATCAGGCAAGCCATGCTGCGCAAGCTGACCGATCAGGCACTGGAACTGCTGGATACCTGTACCATCACCGAACTGCTGCCACCAGAGGTAAGAGGTGAGCTAATGAGCTTACCGCAAGCACTGCACACCCTGCACCGCCCACCGCCAGCTATCCAGCTAACAGATCTGGAACAGGGCAAGCATCCCGCGCAAAGACGCCTGATCCTCGAAGAACTGCTGGCACACAATCTCAGCATGCTGACAGTGCGTGCCGGTGCGCAAAGTTATCAGGCGTTGCCATTGCTGCCGGATAACCGATTAAAAAAACCCTTCCTTGCCCAGTTGCCATTCTCACCGACCAGCGCGCAGGAACGGGTAGTAGCCGATATCGAAGCCGATATGCAAAAGACCTTTCCGATGATGCGACTGGTGCAAGGTGACGTTGGCTCCGGCAAAACGCTGGTGGCGGCGCTGGCAGCCTTGCGCGCCATCGCACACGGCAAGCAGGTGGCGCTGATGGCACCGACCGAGTTGCTGGCCGAGCAGCACGCCACCAATTTCCGCCAGTGGTTCGAGCCGTTGGGCCTGGAAGTCGGCTGGCTGGCTGGCAAACAGAAAGGCAAAGCACGCATCGCACAACAGGAAGCCATCGCCAGCGGCCAAGTGTCGATGGTGGTCGGCACACACGCTATTTTCCAGGAACAGGTGCAGTTCAACGGCCTGGCTCTGATCATCATCGATGAACAACACCGCTTTGGCGTGCATCAGCGGCTGGCACTGTGGGAAAAGGGCGAAGATCAAGGCTTCCACGCCCACCAGTTGATCATGACCGCCACGCCGATCCCGCGCACGCTGGCGATGACTGCCTATGCCGATCTTGATACCTCAGTCATCAATGAGTTGCCACCGGGCAGGACGCCGGTCACCACCGTCGCGATTCCCGATACCCGGCGCGCCGACATTATCCAGAGGGTGAAAAACGCCTGCATGGAAGAAGGCCGACAGGCTTATTGGGTCTGTACGCTGATCGAAGGATCCGAATTGCTTGAAGCGCAGGCGGCGGAAGTCACTTGGCAAGAGTTGAAAGCCGCGCTGCCTGAACTGAAAGTAGCGCTGGTGCATGGCCGCATGAAAGCACAGGAAAAACAGGCGGTGATGCAGTCTTTTAAACAGGGCGAGCTACAGCTTTTGGTCGCTACCACAGTGATCGAAGTCGGCGTCGATGTGCCGAACGCCAGCTTGATGATCATTGAGAACCCGGAACGGCTGGGGCTGGCGCAGTTGCACCAGTTGCGCGGCCGTGTAGGACGTGGCGCTGTGGCCTCACACTGCGTACTGCTGTACAAGACGCCGCTGAGTAAAATGGCGCAAAAGCGCTTGCAAGTATTGCGCGATAGCAACGATGGCTTTGTGATCGCCCAATGTGATCTGGAAATTCGCGGCCCCGGCGAGCTACTCGGCACCCGTCAGACCGG
Source organism: Serratia symbiotica (assembly GCF_000821185.2). Classification (NCBI taxonomy): domain Bacteria; kingdom Pseudomonadati; phylum Pseudomonadota; class Gammaproteobacteria; order Enterobacterales; family Yersiniaceae; genus Serratia; species Serratia symbiotica. The sequence continues at coordinate 3,155,149 of NZ_CP050855.1, forward strand.
CAGCACCGAATTCAAAGTGGCGGATTTGCTGCGTGACCAGGCAATGATCCCGGAAGTGCAACGCATCGCTCGCCATATCCATCAGCAGCACCCTGAACTCGCCCGTGCGCTAATCGAGCGCTGGCTACCAGAAAAGGTGCGCTATTCTAACGCATAAAAAGATCCTCAGCAGACAAGACAAGAAAAAGGAAATTAAAATGCAACTTCTACCCCCAAGGCGTTGCAGAATATTTAGAACCTATCCCATAAGGCTATTTTATTCGTCATTTTGGCCCTGGACAGTGCTCACCCTCCTCACGTACCCCCTGTACGCGCCGGTTGTTGCGCACTGTCCCTGTGAAAACGGGCGGCAACAATGTACGCTGACTGGGATAGGCTGTTAGGCGCAACCGTTTGCTTTTACACAGCGGTTCATTAAAATACCCTCTTTGACGTTCAGGAAACGCTACACCATGACCTTGCCATCTTCCGAGCTTGATGCTGCGCAAAAAGACGCCGCTCCCCCTCGTACCAGTGAACTGATTTATCGCCTGGAAGATCGCCCACCACTGCCGCAAACGCTGTTTGCCGCCGGTCAGCATCTGTTAGCGATGTTTGTGGCGGTGATCACCCCGGCTCTGCTGATCTGCCAAGCGCTGGGTTTACCGGCGCAGGATACTCAGCACATCATCAGCATGTCGCTGTTTGCTTCCGGTCTGGCGTCTATACTGCAAATCAAAACCTGGGGGCCGGTGGGTTCCGGTCTGCTATCGATTCAAGGCACCAGCTTTAACTTTGTTTCGCCGCTGATCATGGGTGGCCTGGCGTTGAAAAACGGCGGTGCAGAGGTGCCGACCATGATGGCCGCGCTGTTCGGCACGCTGGTGGTCGCCTCCTGCACCGAGATCCTACTGTCAAGGGTGCTGTATCTGGCACGCCGCATCATTACTCCATTGGTCTCCGGCATCGTGGTAATGATTATCGGCCTGTCGTTGATTCAAGTAGGGCTGACCTCCATCGGTGGCGGCTATGCCGCAATGAACAATCACAGTTTCGGCGCGCCGAAAAACCTGCTGCTGGCCGGTGCGGTGTTGGTGGTGATTATCTTGCTAAACAGGCAGCGCAATCCCTACCTGCGCGTTGCCTCGCTGGTGATCGCCATGGTGGTCGGCTACCTGCTGGCTTGGGCGATGGACATGCTACCCGCCAGTGAACGGGTGTCCCAGACGGCAACCATCACCCTGCCAACACCGCTTTACTATGGCCTGGGTTTTGACTGGAACTTGCTGCTGCCGCTGATGCTGATCTTTATGGTTACTTCGCTAGAAACCATCGGCGACATCACTGCCACCTCCGATGTCTCCGAACAGCCAGTCAGTGGCCCGCTGTATATGAAGCGTCTAAAAGGCGGTGTGCTTGCCAACGGCCTGAATTCTATGTTATCGGCGGTGTTCAACACCTTCCCCAACTCTTGTTTCGGCCAGAACAATGGGGTGATCCAACTGACCGGCGTTGCCAGCCGCTACGTTGGCTTTGTGGTGGCGCTGATGCTGATGGCATTAGGGCTGTTCCCGGCAGTAGCGGGTTGCGTCCAGCATATTCCTGAACCCGTGCTCGGCGGTGCTACCATCGTGATGTTCGGCACCATCGCCGCCTCCGGTGTACGTATTGTGTCACGCGAACGCCTGAACCGCCGTGCCATCATGATCATGGCGCTGTCGCTGGCCGTTGGCATGGGCGTATCCCAGCAACCGTTGATCTTGCAATTCGCGCCGGACTGGCTGAAAACTTTGCTGTCTTCCGGCATTGCCGCCGGCGGCATTACCGCCATCGTGCTAAACCTGGTGTTTCCGCACGAGCACAAAAACCCCGATTTTGATTAAACGGCCGCTCACGACCATTTTCTTATTTTTTATCAGATCATTGCCCTTGAGCTGCCCGACCAATTGCGGCATAAACAGGGTATCTTTTTGACCGCTACGGGTATAGGCAATGAAGTTTATCAGGAAATTGTTGTTGACGTTGCTGCTGCTCGCGCTGCTGGCCATCATGCTGCTGTTCATGGTTGGGCAAACCCGCTGGGCGGCAGGCTGTCTGAGCAGTTGGATCAGCGACAATAATGAATACCGCTTTTCAGTGGGGAAAATTTCGTACTCGTGGCAGCAACCGGATCAAATTAGGCTGGAGGACGTCCAACTGACGAGGAGCAACCAAGCGTTGGTCGCCAAGCGGATCGATCTTGGCCTCAGCCTGCGCCAGATCACCGAACCGCGCTATTTTCACCACGTCACGCTACACGATGGCACCCTGAACATCCAACCACAGGCGACAGCGCTACCGCTGCAAGCTGATGTGTTACAACTGAGCAACATGGCGCTGCATTCTAGCGATGAGCACTGGCAGCTCAACGCGCAAAAGGTCAATGCCGGCATCACGCCCTGGCAACCTAAGGCCAACCATTTATTTGGGGAGAACAACCAATTTCAATTTAGCGCTGGCTCGGTGACGCTAAACGGCATCCCGGCCTCGCAGGTGTTAATACAGGGTGAACTGAAGCACAACCAGCTCCTGCTAAACAACGTCGGTGCTGATCTGGCACAGGGCAACCTGACCGGAGCCGCCAGCCGCGCCGCCAACGGCAGTTGGCAGGTAGAACGTCTGCGGTTGAGCGGTGTGCGTATGCAAACGCCGCTGACACTGGAACAGTTGATGCAACGCTTCAGTACGTTGCCAACATTCACCCTCAAACACGTTGACCTGATCGATGCACGCTTGGAAGGTAAGGAATGGGCGTTCAATAACGTCGACCTTTCGCTACAAAATATCAGCTTTGGACAGGGCGACTGGCGCAGCCAGGACGGTTCGCTGAACTTCAATGCCAGCGATATGATCAACGGCGATTTCCACCTAATCGATCCCATCATGACTCTGCGGCTGTCATCTGCTGGCATCGCTATCCAACAATTCATCACCCGCTGGGAAGGGGGCCTGCTACGTACTTCCGGCCACTGGCTGCGCGCTACCAAGCGTTTGCAACTGGATGAAGTGACCATGGCGGCGTTGGAATACACCTTACCCATCAACTGGCGCGAATTGTGGCTGCAACCGTTGCCAGCATGGCTGGCGGAGGTTTATGTCAACAAGCTGACCACCAACCGCAACCTGATCATCGATATCAATCCTCATTTCCCATTCCAGATCACTGCGCTGGATGGCTACGGCGGTCACTTACTGTTGGCATGCGATCATCAGTGGGGCATTTGGGGTGGCGCGCTGAACCTGAACGGTAGCGAGGCCACCTTCAACAAAGTCGACGTGCGTCACCCTTCGCTGGCGTTGAACGCCGACACTGGGCAGATCAACGTCACCGAGCTTAGTGCCTTCATGGTGCCGCAAGGATTGTTGGAGGCCGAGGCCACGGTAGATCAGCGGCCGGGCAAGCCGTTTCAGTTATCGCTGAACGGCCGCTCGGTGCCGATGAATATTTTGCAACAGTGGGGATGGCAGCCGGTGCCGCTGACCGGTGACGGCAACCTGCAACTGCGGCTGAAAGGGTTATTGAACAGCGAGCAGCCATTTAAAAGCTCACTGCAAGGTACACTGATGGTCACCGCCAGCGACGGCCAAACGGTCAATCAGCCATTGCCGTAGCGCAGAAACGATTCTCCGCCGGTGACACCAGGTAAGTACCTTCAAATAGCGCGCCTTTGTCATCGTCACCGAACAAATGCACTTCGGCTTGCACGCGAGCGCGGTGGCCGCGCGCCAGGCGAGCCAGATCGCCACTCAACCAGCCAAGATCCGCCACCGCCCGTGGTCGCCCAGTGATTGGTTTGCTGTAGCGGATATGCGCATCCGCCAGAATAATGGTACCGCCCAGATGGCGTTCGCGCAGCAGCAGCCAGATCAGCCCCCAGGCGGTCAAAGTGGCCAACGAGAACAAGCTGCCAGCGAACAGTGTATGGTGTGGGTTCTGGTTGCCAATCTCCGGCATGGTGGTAACAAAGCGCTGGCCGGTGTACTGGTTGATGCGCACACCCATCTTTTCACTCAACGGAATGTGATCATACCAAGCCTGCTGCAACTGGCCGCACCAGTCGGGGCGGTGCAGTATATCGTCCAGCGTCGCCACCGGTTTGATCATCAGAAAGTGGCGGATCGGGGTAGCCTGTAAAGTGGTGATATCACCCTGATTGACGAAGCCCAGCTTGGCGAAAAAGTCCACTGCGTCCTCGCGGGCGCTACACACCACCCGCTTTACGCCTTCCTGACGTGCAACCGACTCCAAGGTCATCGCCATCAGCGTACCCAGGCCTTTATTTTGCACTGTTGGGTTTACCGCCAGAAAGCGGATCGCCGCTTCGTTATCGGCATTGATAGACAACCGCCCGATAGCGACAATTTTCCCGCCCTCGTCCACCACCATTCGGTGATGTGCCATGGCGTCATAGGCATCTTTTTCCGACCCCACCGGCTGGTGTAGCGGTTTGCGCAGCATTTCCCAGCGAAATTGGTAATATTCCTTCAGTTCTTGTTCTGTTACTGGAACTCGTAGGTGATACATAGACGCTTTCTCTCTCTGAATGCTTAGACCTGTAGCCAGAATGTCACTGGCCCATCGTTCACCAACGCCACTTGCATGTCGGCGGCGAACACGCCGGTCTGGATCTCTATACCGTGTTCGCGGCACTGACCAACAAAATGCTGATACAAGCTTGCGGCTTCCAGCGGCACCGCACCGCGTGAGAAACTGGGCCTCATGCCTTTCTGGGTATCCGCCACCAGAGTAAACTGCGACACCACCAGCACGCTACCCCCCGCCTGCTGCACGTTGAGGTTCATCTTGTCGTTCTCATCGCCGAAAATGCGATAACCTAACACCCGTTCGCACAGGCGGTCTGCTTTTTGTTCGTTATCGCCTTGCTCCACGCCCAGCAACACGAGCAACCCGGAACCTATCTTGCCGACCGTCTCACCCTTAACCACCACGCTGGCGCTTAACACCCGCTGAATTAACGCGATCATATATTCCTGCCCTTCTTGTTGCCGCTGCTGTTTTTCCGCCTCTTGCGGTTCACGATATTCCTCGCAGGAGTCGGTGATTTCCGCGCCGAGTAACACGATACACCAGCAAACAACACCAACACCACCATGACTAGCGGTAGTAGTAACCCCTGGGCGAGGTGGCTCGCCTGCGCCCAACAAAATGACCCTTTTATTTTGATGATTTATTTTATAGAAAGCTCAATACGTTGAAGTGCTATTCCTAATTCTCGGCTATCCGATGCCCCTAACAGTTTTTCCGGTGATATCGCTTCAGGAACAGTGAGGGTGATTTCTTGGCGTCCACTAGCGTTACCCAAAGGGATCGCGATCTCATTAAGGTCGGTAGAGGAAAAGCGTACATTCTGGTTCCAGCCAGAAACACTAAAATGAACCCTAACCGATCTGGCAGGAGATGCACCAAAAACAGTAAACTTGAGAACAGCATAGCAATGCTGTGAAACACATTCTTCTGGAACTGGCAGCATTAACTTTGCGTGGGATTGCGACCAAATTAGATTTTCCTCCACGTTATGCCAACCTTGAGTAAAAAGGACAACGTTGTCTTTGAAACGAGATCCCACTTCTATAGGGTAGTCAATTTGGCTCAGCAAAAAAGTTAACAACGGTTCACTACCAGTAAATTCGGGGCGAAGTTTTACAATCGCAAAAAGGGTGTTATCTACAACATCCAGGTAAGGTAATGCAGCCAGGGAATGAATTGTCGAGGCTAGTTCCGACTTACGCTGAGATAGACATAGGGAGTCTGATGATAATTTCATTGGATCCTCAGCATCCTGGCGACATGGCCATCGATGCGCAGACCACAACAAATGAACATAGGGGATGACAACCACATCCACCGAATTATCTAAGAACATTTTAGTTAGCGCCGGGATTTTATCCGCATTTAATACCCCGTCATTAAACGACTGCATACCCGTTGGCCAAAACCTCTGGGCTTCTACAAGATTTTTATCCCCACCAATATTAAATGTTCTAAAATCCCCGATGGATGCTAAATAATTTACAAGAAAGTCGTTTCCCCAAGGGATAAAGGCGACCTTTTCAGCCCCATTTATTTTTTGACGTAATGGGAATGCGATCTCATCATCAATCTTATGGAACATTTTACGAGCAATCACTCCCCTTTGCCATTGATTGGCTAAGTTAGGAATATTAAGTAAAAGTAAGAAAAACAAAATACTTCCTGATATTACCTGATATTTTTTCTCTACTTGTGAAACCCACACTATGACTAACATCCATAAAGCGAAGATCCCAAGAGCAGACCAACGATAGGATGCTCTCATCACATTGAACCCAGGAATTGATTCTGAAACCCAAGCATTTCCAGTCGGCAATATTGCTAACTCCGCAGGCATAAGTGCACTTTGTTGGTGAGGTGAGTTAATCTGCATTTGCTCAGGTTTTATTGAGTTTATCTTTAAAGAGGGACCCAATGCCATGTAAAACCCTAGAGTGGCAACCAATAGTATGCCTGTTGACAAATAATTTCTCTTTTTAGTCTTATACCAAGAAAATAAACCTATAATAATGATTGGTAATGAAAATGTCGTTACCCAAACAGAATAATCACCAAAATAGATACTATCTGATCTATTTATACTTAACCCGAGAAAATCAGGTAGCCATAAGACTGTTTTTGTTGGTTGAACAATAAATGATAAGTCAAGTCCCCAACCTCTAAAAAAATCCATGCTGTATGACTCAAAATTCGATTTTCCAATGTATTTTGCGAATAAAAAGTACGCTATAAGAAAGCTAATTACATGAACTGGTAACACAACTTTCAGTAAACTATGACGGCGCTTAGATGATGCTATAAATACAAAAGAAAAAATAATGCTTGCCCCAGTTGCAAACATCATAAACGTATAACCGTCCATGAACACGGATATAACGACGGTAATAAAATAAAGAATCACTGAAATAAAATTTTTTTTTGTGGGATTGCTCTCAATATTTAAAATGTTGAATACCGCTAAGAAATAAAAAGATAATAATGCGATCCCCAGAGAAAGCATGCTATATCCAGCATGTGCCCAAATAATGGGCATACTCATCCAGAGTAAGCCACTAAGAATAGCCAGACGACGGTGTGCACCAAACATGTCACTGATTTTAATCGCAGAGAAAAATGCTACCATCAACCAAAATGCGCTCATGCAAGAATAAGCATCAAAAGGAGCCATACCGAACCGGATAAAGAGGCTTTCTAACCAGGCTCCTGATAATCCAAATGCGATCGCAGCAGGTTGAGGAATACCAAAATCATGAGCAAAAATGTTATACCAAGAACCATTTGCAATGGATCGAGCAAATCCAGAAGTCCATATTGCCTGCCCCAATGTAGGTATCGTTACAAAAGGTATCGCACCATTCAAGAAAAGCATAAAAAAGAGAGATGTTATTAATAAAATGTAATCTTGTAAGTGCCATTGCTGTCTTTTATTCATTTTTTATCTCTTTTTTTATCATTAAAAAAAATGAAGAGAGACTGAAAAATAATAAGTCTCCTGCAAAGGTTAATATCCTACCCAGAACAACTGCCATAAGTAAATCTTCATCATTGACCAATCCTTTAAGTAAAAAAAGTAAAATCAATTCACGTACACCGACACCTGCAGGTGCCCCTGGAGTTACCAACCCCACTAACCAGGCAACTACGTATGCACTGCATATAAATATCCACGCTTGTAGATGCTCCCCCCCTTCATTCTGAACAAGCGCTCCCAGAAGAATAACGAATATTCCACCAGAAATAAGAAGAAATGAGATTTGATATATGAACGCCAAAAATAGGTGAAAGCTAAAAAATCTATATAGAATGTATCCTAACCCAACTATCGTTAGCAGTATTAAAGCAATACTTGTAGGCAAAGTTACAAAGGGAATTAATAAAGGTAATACTAGCCACGAAAATACCGCACCAGAAACAGATATCAATCCAATTTCCCAACCCGTTGATTTCGCTAAAATACCACCAGAAATACCGGCAGACATCCCCAAGGCTTGCCGTCCCGCAATATGAAAAACGTTACCAGGAACATATTTTGCTAACTGGGATATGCCATAAATTTTAATAGACCAAGCACGACTAACATCAACACCTAAACTTTTCAATATCCTGCGCCAGGCAAAAGCCAGTAGGAAACTGTCAAAACAGTAGAATATGGCAAGACAGGTAACAGCGAGCCAAATATTTAGGCTAATGTAAGAAAGATCACGAACGTGCCAATCTCTATACAATCGTAGGATGACGAAGAAAATACCTATGATTGCCAATCCATTACCCATCCAATGCAGAGTTCGTTTTAAAACAGGGGTTACAGTCATCGAGCAGAGGGCCGACAAAGAAGCATGGTCCATGGTAAAGGACTTCTGACTTTAACAACGTCAAAGTATTTAGAAACCAAGTGGATAAAGCTTGATTTAGACCAATGCTGCAGATGCCCAGGGGTATTGCCCCACTGAGAAAGATATTTACCACGGGCCAGATTAAGCCCACACCAAATAGGCTCTCTTGGCACACTGATAATTAAACTTTGCCCTACGACACGTTGAAGAGCGGCCAAAGCAGCCTCTGGATGCTCTAAGTGTTCAAGTACTTCACAACAAACTATTAAATCCGCTGTATCGCGTGCTTGATCCAGTTCATAAATACTACAAACATTAAATTTTTCCGGGGATACTTCGCAAGCAATAGCATTTTCTTTCGCAATATCAATACAGTGACTAGAGAAATCGCACCCCCTGGCATTGAATCCTAACTTGTTCCATTGTAGAACCCAGTATCCTTCCCCACACCCTACTTCATGGATCGACAAAGGCGATGATTCTAGGACGAGATCTGATAGGGCAGATTTAAACCCCTTCATCATCTTCTTAACAATAGGGTTTTTTGAGCCATATTTGTCGTAAGAATTTCCTACAACAACGCCATTTTCTTCGACACCGCCAGAAATCTTCATGCTCACTAGATAACCCTTAGTTGATCTGCAAACTTAGATTTTAATCATCACTTCGGTTGCAATCATATTTTGCCAAATTTAAAACCCGTAAACGAATATCCTCTAAAATTTTACGATTTGCTGATAAGAGATCCGCGACAAAAGCAATAAGTATTGTTTGTAACCCCATTCCCAGTAGCACTGAAGCAAGTATAAGTGATTGAATATGACCAGAACCTTCACCACTAATAAATGCATATAGAAACCGTAGCCCTAATAAAAAACCTATGCTAAACAAAATAATACCGATATATCCAAAAAATCGAAATGGTCGATAAATAATAAAAATCCTGGCGATAGTAATAATGCTTATCTTAATATAAGAAGGTATACTCTTTATTAGACGAGAAGGTCGAAGATCTTCATTTACACGAACAGGAATAGACGTTATTGTTATGTTTTTCTGCCCAGCCTGAATAATAGTCTCTAATGTGTAGGTATAGTCATTAAATACCATCAATCGTTGAGCAGTGGATCGCGTCATCGCTCTAAAACCACTTGGCGCATCAGGTATATCTGTTTTACTCGCAATTCTAACAACCCAACTGCCTATTTTTTGAAGTAATTTTTTTATTGGAGAAAAATGTTCTATCGTAGATATTGGGCGAGCACCAATCACCATTTCTGCTTGATGCTGTAGAATAGGTTCTACTAGCGCAGGAATATCATCAGCGTTGTACTGATTATCAGCATCAGTATTCACAATAACATCAGCGCCTAGCTCTAAACACGCATCTAGTCCGGTCATAAAGGCTTTAGCAAGCCCTTGATTTCCCGTATGACGCACCACATGATCGACACCACATAATCTTGCAATCTCAGCGGTATTATCTTGACTTCCGTCATCTATAATCAGCCACTCAACAGAGTCAAACCCAGCCATTACTCGTGGTAAATCAGACAATGTCGTAGAAAGGGTTTCTGCTTCATTGAAACAAGGTATTTGAATTATTAGTTTCATTACTTTTTTAATTCTCAATGATTTTATTCATAAATAAAGTTGATGTTTTTTACACCTGCTCAAATAAGCCATGAGAATCATCCTTGCCCCTTGCACCTCTGAGTACTCTCGACAAACCAATGCCAATAAATGTTACAATCAGACAGATCTCATTACAACAATTAAAAAACAAAAAATGTTATTTTAATGTATAGTATTGAAATATATATATATTTTAAATAAATCAATAAGCATTAAGTTCATGTTATATAGGATTTTTCACAACTTTTTATACTCTCATGAAAATCTGTAGGTACAATTTTGCGATCGATGACCCATACAGCTTTGATCCCCAACGCTTGTGCAGCAGCGATACTCTCAGGATAATAATCAAATTATTATTAACATTAGGCGGCGTGTTTTCCGCGTTCAGCACATGCTGATAGATATTGGTGTCTAGCTTGCACACGCCGAGATCCTACGGCAGATATAGATGGTCTGCAGCGGCAGCGACTTCAGGGTCGTGCTGCGGTCAGTAATTGTTACAGTGCAGGCGATCGGTGTTTGAGAGTACTGCAAGCACACCGACTTTAGTTCCATGCACTTTTTGAGATCTCGGCTTGATTATTTATCAGACGGTATTCTTCCGGTATCAAAATGTTCAGCGATAGTGGCGAGCCGCTCATGATGGCTCCATACACCCAGCACAGGTTTAAAATCTGTATATAACCAAATAGATACGGAATAATCCTCTCCTCATCAGCCGATAAAATTTCACTGTTAGAGAAAAGATTAATTAGGGGGCAGAGAGAAACGTCGCACAAATGGGGGATTGCGGAAGAAAAAATCAGGGCGCGAGAATCGCGCCCTGAGCATAGCTAATTCAGCGATTAAGCGTCTTTAGAGCCACGGCTGGCACGCTTGCGATCGTTTTCCGTCAGATGACGCTTACGGATACGGATCGAGGTTGGCGTCACTTCTACCAGTTCATCATCATCGATAAACTCCAGAGCTTGCTCCAGGGTCATTTTGATGGCCGGAACTAAGGTTGTCGCTTCGTCAGTGCCAGAAGCACGCATATTGGTCAGCTTCTTACCCGTCAGGCAGTTGACGGTCAAGTCGTTGGAACGTGAGTGAATACCGATGATCTGGCCTTCATACACTTCCGCACCGTGGCCCAAGAACAGTTTACCGCGATCTTGCAGACCATACAGCGCGAACGCTACCGCTTTACCTTGACCATTAGAGATCAGTACGCCGTTCTGGCGCTGCCCTACATCACCTGGGCGCACATCGTCGTAGTGGCTAAAGGTGGAGTACAGCAAACCGGTACCGGAGGTCATAGTCATGAATTCGTTACGGAAACCAATCAAACCACGGCTTGGGATCACGTAGTCGAGACGCACACGGCCTTTGCCGTCTGGGTCCATGTTTTTCAAGTCCGCTTTACGCTCACCCATCGCCTGCATCACAGAACCCTGATGCTGCTCTTCAATATCCAGCGTGACGTTTTCGAACGGCTCTTGCTTGCGACCATCGATTTCACGGAAGATGACTTTCGGACGGGAAACCGCCAGTTCGAAACCTTCACGACGCATGTTTTCAATCAGAACAGACAGGTGCAGCTCGCCACGGCCAGATACGCGGAACGCATCAGCGTCTTCGGTTTCTTCAACGCGTAGTGCCACATTGTGCACCAATTCCTTGTTCAAACGCTCAAGGATTTGACGTGATGTCACGAACTTGCCTTCTTTGCCGCAGAACGGCGAAGTGTTGACGTTGAAGAACATGCTTACGGTCGGTTCATCCACAGACAATGCTGGCAGTGCTTCCACTGCGGCAGTATCACAGATGGTGTCGGAGATGTTCAACTCGCCCAGACCGGTGATGGCAATGATGTCACCCGCTTCAGCTAAAGTAGACTCAATACGCTCTAGACCCATGTGACCCAGCACTTTGCCAACTTTACCGTTGCGAGTTTTGCCTTCGCTATCAATGATAGTGACCTGCTGGTTTGGCTTCACTTTACCGCGCTTGATGCGGCCAATGCCGATCACGCCTAGGTAGTTGTTGTAGTCCAGTTGAGATATTTGCATCTGGAACGGCGCTTCCAACTCAACCTGCGGTGCCGATACATGATCAACAATCGCCTGATACAGCGGGGTCATGTCTTCCGCCATGTCGTTATGATCAGTCCCAGCGATACCCATCAGAGCGGATGCATAGATGATTGGGAAATCCAGCTGCTCGTCGGTCGCATCAAGGTTAACAAACAAGTCGAACACCTGATCAACAACCCAGTCAGGACGCGCGCCAGGACGGTCAACCTTGTTGATGACCACGATCGGTTTCAGGCCGTTGGCAAAGGCCTTTTTCGTCACAAAGCGGGTTTGCGGCATAGGGCCATCCATTGCATCCACAACCAGCAGCACCGAGTCAACCATTGACATCACTCGCTCTACCTCACCGCCGAAGTCGGCGTGTCCTGGGGTATCCACGATGTTGATGCGGTAGTCCTTCCAATTAATGGCGGTGTTTTTTGCGAGGATGGTAATCCCACGCTCTTTCTCCAAATCGTTGGAGTCCATTACGCGTTCGGTGGCTTCTACTCGCTCTCCGAAAGTACCGGATTGTTGCAGCAGCTTATCAACCAAGGTGGTTTTACCATGGTCAACGTGGGCAATAATGGCAATGTTACGCAAATTTTCGATCACAGCTTTGCCTCTGGCATTAGAAATAGCGCGCTATTGTACACGTATTAAGCGAGGGACTGAACAAGATCACCACCCTTCTTATAAACAATAGCGTAGCGGTCAGTTTGCAAGCCCTTTCACGGGGCAAAAAGCACCATCGGCGTACAACCGCACCATAATGGTGCTATATTTGACTCAAATCGCACCATGGCAGTGCTTTGCAGGGGTGATCGTGCAAGCTGGAAGGGTGCAAAACCCGCACAGCAAATCGGCAAAAGTACTGATGAAAAGTTGGCACAGTTTTCGCTTTACCCTTTTCAAAGGCAAGAAAGCCAGTTCCATAGATTCGTCACGACGACGACAATGATAAATCCGGGAGAAGTAAGTATGTCCGCTGAACACGTTTTGACGATGCTACATGAGCATGAAGTGAAATTCGTAGACTTGCGTTTCACCGACACCAAGGGTAAGGAACAACATGTCACCATCCCGGCTCATCAGGTGAATGCCGACTTTTTCGAAGAAGGTAAAATGTTTGATGGTTCCTCAATCGGCGGTTGGAAGGGCATCAACGAATCTGACATGGTGTTAATGCCCGATGCCAGCACGGCGGTACTGGATCCATTCTTCGAAGAATCCACCTTGATCGTTCGCTGCGATATTCTCGAACCGGGTACCATGCAAGGCTACGATCGCGATCCGCGCTCCATCTCCAAACGTGCAGAAGACTTCCTGCGTTCTTCCGGTATTGCCGACACCATGCTGTTCGGCCCAGAGCCAGAGTTCTTCCTGTTCGATGACATTCGTTTCGGCAGCAGCCTCCGTGGTTCCCATGTCGCTATCGACGATATCGAAGGCGCATGGAACTCCGGCACCACTTACGATGGCGGCAACAAAGGCCACCGTCCGGCGGTGAAAGGCGGTTATTTCCCGGTTCCCCCGGTCGATTCTTCACAAGACATCCGTTCTACCATGTGTCTGACCATGGAAGAAATGGGTCTGGTGGTTGAAGCACACCACCACGAGGTAGCGACCGCAGGTCAGAATGAAGTGGCTACTCGCTTCAACACCATGACCAAGAAAGCCGACGAGATTCAGATCTATAAATACGTGGTACACAACGTGGCACACGCCTTTGGCAAAACTGCAACCTTCATGCCGAAACCCATATTCGGTGACAACGGTTCCGGCATGCACTGCCACATGTCGTTGTCCAAGAATGGCAACAACCTGTTCGCTGGCGACAAATACGGTGGCCTATCTGAAATAGCCTTGTTCTACATCGGCGGCATCATCAAACACGCTAAAGCGATCAATGCCCTGACCAACCCGACTACCAACTCTTACAAGCGTTTGGTGCCAGGCTACGAAGCGCCAGTGATGTTGGCTTACTCAGCTCGGAACCGTTCCGCCTCCATCCGTATCCCGGTGGTCGCCAGCCCCAAAGCACGCCGTATCGAAGCTCGTTTCCCAGACCCAGCGGCCAACCCATACCTGTGCTTCGCCGCATTACTGATGGCTGGCTTGGACGGCATCATCAACAAGATCCACCCTGGCGATGCGATGGATAAAAACCTGTATGACCTACCGCCGGAGGAAGAGGCTGAGATCCCAAAAGTGGCGGGTTCTCTGGATGAAGCCCTAACAGCACTGAACGAAGACCGCGAGTTCCTAACCCGTGGTGGCGTATTCACCGACGATGCGATCGATGCTTATATCGAACTGCGTAAGGAAGAGATGGATCGCGTTCGCATGACACCACATCCGGTTGAGTTCGAGTTGTACTACAGCGTTTAAGCTATACCGTGCCGTCTGCGGGCGGCACCCACTTTTATGTTGCCGTGGACACTTTTAGCCCATCTTAGGATAGGTCTCTTCTCCACCGTATTTTCTGCAAAACTATTCCGTACAACAACCATCACGGATGGAGTAGAACAGGCGCACTAAAAAGGTGCAGGAGTCTGCCGTATGGCCACTGGCCAACTGCCCGATGCAGGGCAGATCCTTAATTCTCTCATCAACAGTATCCTGCTGTTGGATAATCAGCTTGCGGTTCACTACGCTAACCCAGCGGCACAGCAGCTACTGGCGCAAAGTTTCCGTAAACTTTTCGGCACGCCGCTGCCCGATTTACTCGGCTATTTTTCACTGGATATTGCTCTGATGCGTGAGAGCCTGCATGCTGGCCAGGGCTTCACCGACAACGAAGTAACTCTGGTGGTCGATGGACGCGCGCATATCCTTTCTCTAACTGCCCAAGCGTTGCCTGAGGGCCATATCTTGATCGAGCTGGCACCGATGGACAACCAGCGCCGCCTAAGCCAGGAACAACTGCAACATGCTCAGCAGATCGCCGCCCGTGATCTCGTGCGTGGTCTGGCTCATGAGATCAAAAATCCGCTCGGTGGCCTGCGCGGTGCAGCCCAGCTATTGGCTAAGGCGCTGCCCGATCCAGCACTGACCGAATACACTAAAGTGATCATTGAACAGGCTGATCGCCTGCGCAACCTGGTTGACCGCCTGCTGGGGCCTCAACGACCGAGCTTGTACATCACCCAAAGCATCCATCAGGTGGTGGAGAGAGTTTTCCAGTTGGTGTCATTGGAAAAGCCGTATAACGTCAAGCTGGTGCGCGATTACGACCCGAGCCTGCCTGACATCACCCACGACCCAGAGCAAATAGAACAGGTGCTATTGAACATCACCCGCAATGCCTTGCAGGCGCTGGGTGATGCAGGCGGCATCATCACGCTGCGTACCCGCACCGCGTTCCAGATCTCCCTGCATGGCACTCGCCACCGGCTGGCGGCACGCATCGATATTGGAGATAACGGCCCCGGCGTGCCAGCACAGTTGCAGGATACCCTGTTCTACCCGATGGTCAGTGGCCGTGAAGGCGGTACCGGTCTGGGATTATCCATCGCCCGTAATCTTATCGATCAACATTGCGGAAAAATTGAATTTAACAGTTGGCCCGGTCATACCGAATTCTCGGTCTACCTGCCTATTCATAAGTCGAGGTAGCTATGCAACGAGGGACTGTCTGGATCGTCGATGACGATAGCTCCATCCGCTGGGTGCTTGAGCGCGCGCTCGCTGGTGCAGGTGTGAACTGCATCAGCTTCGGCAACGGCGATGACGTGCTGGAAGCTTTGGCAACACAAACGCCTGACGTGTTGCTGTCCGATATCCGTATGCCGGGGATAGACGGTTTATCGCTGCTCAGGCAGATAAAACAGCGTCACCCGATGCTTCCGGTCATCATAATGACCGCGCATTCAGATCTGGATGCTGCCGTCAGCGCCTATCAACAAGGAGCTTTCGATTACCTGCCCAAGCCCTTCGATATCGACGAAGCAGTAGCGTTGGTTGAACGTGCTATCAGCCATTATCAGGAGCAGCAGCAGCCAACGCGCAACCAATCGACCAACGATCCTGCGGCGGACATCATCGGCGAAGCCCCAGCGATGCAGGACGTATTTCGTATCATCGGTCGCCTTTCGCGCTCGTCGATCAGCGTGCTGATTAACGGCGAATCGGGCACCGGCAAAGAGCTGGTCGCTCATGCCCTACATCGCCATAGCCCACGCGCCAAATCACCGTTTATTGCCCTGAATATGGCCGCAATCCCCAAAGATTTGATCGAGTCCGAGCTGTTCGGCCACGAGAAAGGGGCCTTCACCGGTGCCAATCAGATCCGACAAGGCCGCTTTGAACAGGCTGATGGCGGTACGCTGTTCCTCGATGAAATCGGTGACATGCCGCTGGATGTACAGACGCGTTTGCTGCGCGTACTGGCGGACGGTCAGTTCTACCGAGTCGGCGGCTATGCGCCAGTCAAGGTCGATGTGCGCATCATCGCTGCCACCCATCAGAATCTGGAACTGCGGGTGCGGGAAGGCAAATTCCGTGAGGATCTATTCCACCGCCTGAACGTTATCCGCGTACATTTGCCGCCGCTGCGTGAGCGCTGTGAGGATATCCCACGGCTAGCACGCTACTTTCTGCAAATCACAGCCAAAGAACTGGGCGTAGAAGCGAAGAATCTGCATCCAGAAACCGAAACCGCCCTAACTCGCCTACCCTGGCCGGGCAACGTGCGCCAGTTGGAGAACACCTGCCGCTGGCTGACGGTGATGGCCGCCGGACAGGAGGTGCTGCTCCAGGATCTGCCAGGCGAGTTGTTTGAAACTACCAAGCCGGAAAGTGGCGACCACAACACGCCAGGTAGTTGGGCAACGCTATTAGCTCAGTGGGCCGATCACGCGCTGCATTCCGGTCATCAAGACCTGCTGTCGGAAGTGCTGCCCGAATTGGAGCGCACTCTACTCGCTACGGCGCTACGCCACACCCAGGGGCATAAGCAGGAAGCCGCACGGCTGCTGGGTTGGGGGAGAAACACCCTGACCCGCAAGCTGAAAGAACTGGGTATGGATTAGCCATGTCGATTATAAAATCTTTCCATAACACGTACAAAAAACCAGCACACTCAGGCTTTACAGCGCGTACCAACGCGGTATGATCGGGTCGCACACGTAGATAGGAGGCTAACGATGCAGGGTTCATTCATCGAATTAATTTCCCAAGGCGCGGAGCTTGGCGCTGCCGCCTGCCATAATCCGCAAGTGGCGATCGCTGCGGTGCTGTGCGCCACGCTAATTAACTTCTTCAGTTAACAAAATAGCCGCTCAAAACTGGAGTGCCCCCGTTCCGGTAGACATTTTCTGTCCTCACGGTGAGGCCTTTTCGAAGGCCTCAGGGCTGACGCCACCAAGATGACTGTGGCACCAGGTTCGGTTGTAGAACATTCAATGTAATCGAAGATATCCGCCTGGGCCATGTCCCGGGTTTTATATATTCGCTTTCTGACACGTTCTTTTTTTAGCGAACTGAAGAACGATTCTGCCACAGCATTATCCCAACAGTTGCCACGGCGGCTCATGCTCGGGGTCAGATTATTGCCCCGGCAGAACCGCAGCCAGTCATCACTACCATACTGGCTGCCCTGATCGCTGTGCACCATCACGCTTTCGGCAGTTTTACGCTGCCAGACGGCCATCAGCAGTGCATCCAGTGCAAGTTCACGCGACAGCGTCGGTTTCATTGGCTAGCCCACCACATTACGGGCAAACAGATCGATGACCACGGCCAGATAGAGCCGGCCCTACCAGGTACGTAGTAGAGTAAGAGGCAGGGCGTAGTCGGACTATTTCCCTGCCTCTCCTCTCCGAACCGGACGTGCACCTTTCAGCGCATCCGGCTCTCCATTTAAATGCTGGCGAACGCCATTGCCACTTCAGTAAAACGCGATGTGTTTCTGACTTCTGTCCTCAGATAAGGATTACCTTCAGGCAAACGCCAACGGAACAGCTTCTTGCCTTGCCCGACCAACCGGTACAATATTTCACCATTGAGCTTGCCGTTATTGGTTTTACCAAATAAAACTCACGTCTTACTCTGGCCCGGTTTCGGTGATTTACACCACCACTTCATCAGGGATGCAATACCTATACGGTATTTGCGGGCCAGCCAGTGAGCCAGCGTCCAAAACACCACGCGATCGATATAACTGAACACTTTGGCCTTAAAATCAACGAACTGATATGTTAGTACCGATGTAAAAATGGGTCTTCCGCAACTTGGGTGGAAGACCCAAAAAATATACCCAGCGGATAGAGCGGCATAATCTCAATTTGCGAACCCATCTTAAACGACTGGCCCACAGGACTATCTGTTTCTCGAAGTCAGAAGAAATGCACGATAAGCTCATGGGGTTCACTTCACAAACGGCTGTTTTTTCATGCTTTAGATTACGCGAGAATACTGCTGGTTGCGCGCCTGCTGACGCAGGTAGCTATCGAAACACATGCAGATATTGCGGATCAGCAACCGGCCACGAGGCGTCACACAGATGCCCTGTTGGTCGCGTTCTACCAATCCATCGTGTTCAAACGGCGCAAGCAGTTGCAGATCCTCGGCGAAATAAGCGGAAAAATCGATGTCGTATTGCCGTTCTATCGGCTGATACTCCAACTGGAAATTGCAGATCAGCATTTTTATCACCTCATGCCGCAAACAATCGTCTTCCGTCATCGTTAGCCCACGCCACAGCGCATTGCCCTGCGCCTCTATACTGCTGTAGTAGCTCTTGAGTGCTTTCTGGTTCTGCGCATAACTGTCACCAAGCATGCTGATGGCGGAAACCCCCAACCCTAGCAGATCGCTGTCACCTTGGGTGGTGTAGCCCTGGAAATTACGATGCAATCTACCTTGCCGTTGGGCGATCGCCAGCTCATCGTCTGGCCGTGCGAAGTGATCCATGCCGATAAACTGGTAGCCGGCCTGGATCAGCGCCTCAATGCTCTGCTGCAAAATATCCAGTTTCTGCAGTGCACTGGGCAGGTCAGCGTCTTTGATCTTGCGTTGGGCAGCAAACAGATTCGGCAAGTGTGCATAGTTGAATACGCTAAGGCGATCCGGGTTTAGCACTACCACTTGCTGTAATGTGAAGGCGAAGCTTTCCAGCGTTTGCTTTGGCAAGCCGTAAATCAGATCGATATTGGTAGAATGGAAACCCAATGCTTTGGCACGGGCGATTAAGGCAAAGATAAATTCTTCATCCTGCTCGCGGTTGATCCGTTGCTGCACCTGTTTGTTGAAATCCTGCACGCCCATGCTCAGGCGGTTAAAGCCTTCGCTGCGTAAATGGTCGAGCATGTCCAGCTCAATCTCGCGCGGATCAATCTCAATCGACATTTCCGCATCAGGCAGAAAATCATAGTGCTGACGTAACAGTGCTACCAGCCGGCTGATTTGCACCTGGGTCAGGTAAGTCGGCGTACCCCCACCCCAGTGCATCTGGACAACTTGGCGGCCTGCAAACAACGGCGCTCGCTGGGCGATTTCACGCGCCAACACCTGTAGGTATTCCTCAGCTTTGTGCGCCTGGCGCGTCACCAGTTTGTTGCAACCGCAGAAATAGCACAGTTTGTGGCAGAAAGGGATATGTACATACAGCGACAGCGGACGTTTGGGGTAACGTGCAGCGGCGCGTTGAAACATCGCGTGGTCGTAGCTCTGGTTAAACTCTAGTGCCGTAGGGTATGAGGTATAACGCGGCCCTGAGTAATTATATTTCTGGATCAGGGCCAAATCCCAGACGATCGGCTGTTCTGACATGCTTGCTCACTCCTTCCGATATTTTTTCCTACCGGGCCGGAGAGGGGCAATGGTCTACACTGTCTGGCCACGGAAGCACTGCGCAAACGCGCTTTGCGCTTAGACAGCCACCATAGTGTACTGAATAGCCACAGCAGATAACACAACAAGAGTGTGGCTATGGTCGGGAACAGCCCTATGGCGCGTTAAAATATGTCATTCGGGTTACCGCTTTTTAGCAGTTTCAGAATGTCTTCCTGTTTTTCTTCCTTGTCATCACCCAACTCGATGCCCAGTTGATCCATCAACACATCGATGCGATCCAGCATCTGGTCAACGTAAGCCTGCTCTTCCGTGTTTAGCGTGTCGCGCCCGTCAAGGCGATCCAGTAATGCATCCAGACGTTCGTCATTTTCCAGCTTCGCCAATTCTTCTTCCGGTGATAGACGTGGTTTGACCTCAGCCTTGGGTTTAGGCTGTGGCTTGGCTTTAGCTTTGGTTTCCACCAGCGCCACTGGCACTTTACTGCCGATACGCGGATCTTTGGCTTCTGCCGCCGCTTTGTTTTTCTGGTTGCTGACTTGAGTGCGGGAGCCGGCGGCATGACCACGGCTTTTTTTCAAACGTTTGCGCTCACGGGCTTCCTGATCAAGCTCTACACGGCTTTTCTTTTTTGTTTTTGGCTTCGCCGCGCTGTTGCGGGGGATGTGAGGTGTTTTTGATGGCTGATTCATGGCGTATGCTCTTAGGTAGGTAGATTCAGTATAGAATCGCAGCGGAATCTAGCAGAAAGCAGACAAAGAAAAAAGGCAGCAGGTAAAGCTGCCGGACTTTTTCGTACCTTATCGAAAAGGATATTCATGCTACGCGCACCACTGCGACCCCCTACTGGCCCGTTGCTTAAAAACAAAGAAACGCATCATTTTACCGCTGATAAAGTTATAATCGCCAACCTATTAGCCATCCCCACGGAGACGAAAAACTTTGACCAGCAAGAATTACAACTATCATGTGACCCATTTCGTCACCAGTGCGCCCGATATTCGCCATCTGCCGGGGGATGAAGGTATTGAAGTCGCGTTTGCTGGCCGCTCCAACGCCGGTAAATCCAGCGCGTTAAATACCCTGACGAACCAGAAAAGCCTGGCACGTACCAGTAAAACGCCGGGGCGCACCCAACTGATCAACCTGTTCGAAGTCGAAGAGGGTCATCGCTTGGTAGACTTACCGGGTTATGGCTATGCTGAAGTGCCGGAAGAAATGAAACGCAAATGGCAACGTGCGCTAGGTGAATACCTACAAATGCGCAATTGCCTGAAAGGGCTGGTGGTGCTGATGGATATCCGTCATCCGCTAAAAGATCTTGACCAGCAGATGATCCAATGGGCAGTCGATGTCGGCACGCCGGTATTGGTGCTGCTAACCAAGGCCGACAAGCTGGCCTCTGGCGCACGTAAAGCCCAGCTCAATATGGTGCGAGAAGCCGTGCTACCGTTTATGGGTGACATTCAAGTTGAAGCCTTCTCTGCAACGAAAAAAATCGGCGTTGACAAATTGAGCCAAAAACTGAATATCTGGTTTAATGAGATCCCGCCGGAAGTGCTGCCGAAAGAAGAAGACACCAACAGTGAATACCTTAAAAGCGGTAACTGAAAGCATCCCGATGCATTTAATCCTAAGTGATTCGGGTGAGCAAAGGGCTTGGTGCTGTTTTTACAACAAAAAGCGCCCCACTCATTAATGCTGACTGGGGCGGTTGATATTCAGCCAAAACCTGATTGCGTGAAGTAAAAATTCTAAAAAATAGAATACATTACCTCTACACCCTACGGCGGTAATTCCGCATCACTTTTTCGCAGGGGAAATAATTTTTGTCGTTCATTGACACAACCTATTGCTCAAGAACAGCGAAGATCAGTGAGCCTCATCCCAGTTGGCACCCACGCCCACATCCACCTTCAGCGGTACCGCCAACGCCATGCTGCCTTCCATCAACTCACGGATGCGCTGGCTGGATGCGTCAATCACTGATTCATGCACCTCAAATACTAATTCATCGTGCACCTGCATAATCATACGTACCAGCGGCTGTCCTTGTTCCTGTATCCAGGCATCAACCTCAATCATTGCACGCTTGATAATATCTGCGGCCGTACCCTGCATCGGGGCGTTAATCGCCGCACGCTCGGCCGCTTTGCGGCGCATGCCGTTGCTGGAACGGGCATCCGGCAGATATAACCGGCGGCCATCCAGGGTAGTAACATAGCCCTGTTCAGCGGCCTGCTGGCGGGTGCGTTCCATATAGTCCAGCACCCCCGGATAACGTTCAAAGTAGCGATCCATATAGCGCTGGGCTTCGCCGCGCGGAACCCCCAACTGGCGTGCCAGGCCAAAGGCGCTCATGCCGTAAATCAGCCCAAAGTTAATCGCCTTGGCACTGCGGCGCTGTTCGCTGGCTACTTTGTCCAACGGCACGCCAAACACTTCGGCTGCTGTGGCGCGGTGAATATCTTTACCCTCGGCAAAAGCTTTCAGCAATCCTGCATCTTGCGACAAATGAGCCATAATACGCAGTTCGATTTGCGAATAGTCCGCAGCGACGATGCGATAACCCTCAGGGGCGATAAACGCCTGGCGAATACGCCGACCTTCATCGTTGCGCACCGGAATGTTTTGCAGGTTCGGATCGCTGGAAGAGAGACGCCCAGTGGCCGTCACCGCCTGATGGTAAGAGGTATGTACCCGGCCGCTGACCGGGTTAATCATCAGCGGCAACTTGTCGGTATAGGTGGTTTTCAGCTTTGCCAGGCCACGATACTCCAGGATCACCTTCGGCAATGGGTAATCCAGCGCCAACTCGGCCAAGACTTCTTCATTAGTTGATGGCGCACCGCCTGGGGTTTTCTTTAGCACCGGCAACTTTTGCTTTTCGTACAGAATAGCCTGTAGCTGCTTGGGCGATGCCAGATTAAACGGTTCTCCCGCCAATTCGTGCGCCTGAATCTCCAACTCGCCCAGCCGCTTGGTCAGTTCCTGAGAATGAACCGACAAAATAGCCGGATCGATCAACACCCCAGTGCGTTCGATATGTGACAACACCGGTACCAGTGGCATGTCAATCTCATTGAACACCCTCAGCAATTCGGCACTTTGCTTCAGTTGCGGCCACATCGCCAGATGTAACCGCAGCGTAACGTCGGCATCTTCCGCCGCGTAGAGTGCCGCCTGCGCCAAAGCAATTTGGTTGAACGTCAACTGATTTTTACCCTTGCCGGCGATCTCTTCAAAGGTGATGGTCTTATGACCCAGGTAACGATCGGCCAAGTTGTCCATATCGTGACGACCGCCAACGCTGTCCAGCACGTAGGATTCCAGCATGGTGTCGTAGGCGATGCCGCGCAGGTTAATGCCGTAGCGCGCCAGCACGCCCATGTCGAACTTCAGATTTTGCCCGACTTTCAGCACTTTTTCGTCTTCCAATAGCAGCTTAAGCCTTTCCAGCACAGAGGCACGATCCAACTGCGCTGGTGCATCCAGATAGTCATGCGCCACCGGCAGGTAGGCGGCTTCACCCGGTGCTATGGCGAACGACAAGCCAATCAGGTTGGCGCTCAGCGTATCCAATCCGTCGGTTTCGGTATCAAAGGCGAACACGTTGGCCTTTTTCAACCGTTGCAGCCAGTCAACGAAAGTGTCTTCGTCCAAAATAGCGACATAGCCATCCTGCGGTAGCATGGCTTCCGCCGCAGCCTTTGGTTTTTCTGCCTCTACACTTGCCGACTTCGCCACACCAGCGGTTTTCACTCCTGACCCTTTTTTGTTTTCCAGCCAGGCACCGGTTTCTACATCCGCCAGCCAACGTTTGAATTCATACCGTTTGAATAGCTGCTGCAACACGTCAATATCCGGCGCAGACATGTTAAGGTCGGCGTAGGAAACCTCCAGTTCAACGTTGGTTTTGATGGTCGCCAGTTTGTAGGAAAGGTAGGCTATCTCTTTGTTCTGCTCCAGCTTGGCCGCCATAGTCTTCGCACCACGGAAGCTGAGCGTAGCGATGCTGCCCAGGTTATCATACAGCACATCCAACCCGCCAAGACCCTGTAACAGCGCCTGTGCGGTTTTCTCACCAACCCCTGGCACGCCAGGGATGTTATCTGAAGCATCGCCCATCAGCGCCAGGAAGTCGATAATCAACTCAGGTGGAATGCCGTATTTGTCGCACACTTCTTGCGGCCCGAGGACGGTGTTGTTCATGGTGTTGATCAGAGTGACGTTCGGCGTGACTAATTGGGCCATGTCTTTATCCCCAGTACTGATCAGCACTGGATGGCCAGCCATTTCAGCCTCCAGCGCCAACGTGCCGATAACGTCGTCCGCCTCAACACCTGGCGTAACTAGTAGCGGCAGCCCCATAGCCTTGACCATTTTATGCAGCGGTTCGATTTGCGTGCGCAGATCGTCCGGCATCGGTGGGCGATGCGATTTGTACTCGGCGAACAGTTCATCGCGAAAGGTTTTTCCTTTAGCATCAAACACCACTGCAACATGGCTGGGCTGGTACTGTAGCAGCAGGCTGCGCAGCATATTCAACACGCCATACATTGCTCCAGTCGGCTCGCCCGCCGAGTTGGTCAGCGGTGGGAAAGCGTGATAAGCACGGTAAAGGTAGGAGGAACCATCAACCAGGATTAATGGGTTTTCTACTATCTGGGCCATGGTGTTTCTTTATAGTGATCAGACATAGCGATAAGCATGCCATAGCTGGCCGCCAGAGACGAACTTTAGTGTGCATTACAGATGAAAATGATGTGATAGTACTAGAAGAACTACAACATCGCTTCTGTGGATAACTTTGTGTATAGAAAAAATCACAGATTATAACGATGCGTCTTTAATTGTGATGAAAACAAAAAAAACATTTTAAATCAACAAACTAAATAGATTGTTTTTTACTGACTGATAATAATCAGCTTTTACTCGATCTGTGGATATAACGTTAATCACACTATTAATAAAATTCAGCGCTCCAATTACCTTAGCACAAGATACATAGATTGCATGAAAAAACAGCAAATGATGGTTCCCTATTATAGCGGCGCTTGATATCCCGATGACCCCTTGCAGATTTATAATTTAATGTGCGATTAAAATACGTCCATACAGAAAAAAGCCGGCTGAGAGCCGGCGAGTTCATTTTTATTCGCGCTTATTTTTGTTGGCTGAGGAATTTGACCACATCGGCAAACTGCTTCACGTAGGCATCCATTGAGCTGGTGTCCAGGCCGTCATTTTTGACCATGTATTTGCCGTTAACAAATACGGCTGGAACGCCACGTAGCTGGAGATCTTCTGCAGCTTTCTCCTGTTGAACCACCAAAGATTTCACTACAAAGCTATTCAAAGCAGCATCGTAATCCGCCGCGCTCACGCCGGCTTTTACAAACACGCTGCGGATATCATCAGAGGTCTTTAGGGTCTGGGTTTTCTGCACCGCTTCAAACATCAACGGGCTGACCTTGTCTTCCACACCCAACGCCATCGCAACAGCCCAAGCCTGAGTTAGCGGTTTGCCCAGTGACCCTAGGAACTCAACGTGGTATCTGGCGATTTTGGTGTCAGCAGGTAGTGCTTTTTTCACGTTCTCAGAAACATGATAAATCTGCTCAAACTGATAGCAGTGCGGGCAGTAGAAGGAAAAAAACTCCAGTATCTGTGGCTCGCCAGTCACTGGCTTGTCCAGGGTAACGTACTGAGCACCATCGCTGAACTGCGCAGCCATGGCACTGAATGCCATTGCCATGCCAACGAGCGCCAACCAAATTTTCTTCATAAGACTCAACTCTCCATTATGTTAAAGCTTCAATACATTGGCGTCAGCTGTAGAGGAGGCTCCTGCAACAGCTTAACCTGTTCGGTGAAAGCCGCCGTCTGAGATAACCAAAAATCAGACGCCGCCATCCACGGAAAAGTTTTAGGGAAAGCTGGATCATACCAACGGCGAGCGATCCAAGCCAGATAGTACACCATGCGCATTGCCCGCAACGGTTCGATCAATGCTAGCTCACGATGATCGAACTCGGCAAACTCGGCGTAAGCTTCCAGCAAAATATCCAACTGCATCAAACGATCACCGCGCTCGCCGTGCAATAGCATCCACAGATCCTGTATCGCCGGGCCGTTACGGGCATCATCAAGATCGACAAACAGCGGGCCATCACGCCACAAGATATTGCCTGGATGGCAATCACCGTGCAAACGGCGCGGTTGCCAGCCCAACTGCCAATGAGGCTTGACCGCCTCGATCAGACTGTCCAACGCCTGCAAAAAAGCATCGCGTTGCACATTTGGCAACAGCTCGCAGCTTGCCAAAACCTGACGCGGCGCGGTGAGATACTCTTCAATGCCCATCGTCAGGCGCTCGGCAAACAGACGCTCACCACCCACCTGATGAATGCGTCCTAGAAAGCGGCCTACCCATTCCAATTGATCCAGATTGTCGATCTCATACTGCCGCCCGCCCACGCTGGGGAATACGGTAAAGAAGAAACCGCCATAGCTATGCAGCGTATTGCCCTGTAGTACCCGTGGCGCTACCGCCGGGATCTCCGTCTGAACCAGATCCAGGGCAAATTGATGTTCTTCACCAATTTGCTGAGCACTCCAGCGCTCCGGGCGATAAAACTTCACCACATAGCGTTTACGGTCTTCGCCCATAAACTGGTAGACGCGGTTCTCATAGCTGTTCAGCGCCGTCAGTCCGGAATCAACACGCAACCCAACCTCTTCGAGCGCATCCATAATCAGATCGGGCGATAGGGTTTGAAAATTAAAAGTAGAGTTATTCATAACGTTCCACAAGTAATGCTTCTTCGCATCGCATAAAAACTAATCTTTGATAACCCCACGAGCACGTAACAGCGTCGTTTTAAAATCTTCTTCGTAATCTTTTCTCAGGCCA
The DNA here is from genome assembly GCF_000821185.2 of Serratia symbiotica. Classification (NCBI taxonomy): domain Bacteria; kingdom Pseudomonadati; phylum Pseudomonadota; class Gammaproteobacteria; order Enterobacterales; family Yersiniaceae; genus Serratia; species Serratia symbiotica. Next base: position 3,181,954 of record NZ_CP050855.1, read on the forward strand.
GGAATTTATTCCGTGCCAGCACTACCACGCATTTTCAAGATGATAGATAAGGGTATCATCACTCAACTTGGACAACTTTTGCAAAAGTTGAATCAGATTGAGATCGTAATCATCCTGCCGGGCGGGGTGCAATAGCCCGATCAGCTCGTTTGCACCATGCGTTTTCATATCAGTATCGTCCAGTGGTTTGAATAAAAACACAAAGTAACAGGCATTATCAATGCAGTGAAAGAAGCAGCTTGTCAATAAAGGTAAAAACTGATGTTACATCAACTTTAGCGTTACAATCAGAACATTAACAAAATAGGATGATAAATATGCATCAAGGAATTAGCGGAGTAATTCTGGCTGGTGGTAGGGGCATGCGTATGGGTGGTGAAGATAAAGGCTTAATGCCGATAGGAGGCATCACCCTTTATCAATATGTACTGGCCCGATTGCGACCACAGGTGAGTTCAATCGCCATCAGCGCTAACCGCAACCAGGCACGCTATCAGACAAGTGGCCTGCCGGTGATTGGCGATTTGACGCCCGATTTCTCCGGCCCGCTAGCCGGTATGCTCGCCGGGCTGGAACAGGCTACCAGCGAGTGGGTGGCATTTGTACCCTGTGATGTACCCGATTTTCCAACTACGCTGATCGAACAGTTCTGGCTGCAAAAAAGTACCTCTTTGGCCACCTACGCCAGCGACGGAGAACGTGACCACCCCACACTGGCACTACTACATATCAGTCTGGCACCAAAGTTGGCCGATTATTTAGCTCAGGGTAAGTGCAAGCTGATGCTGTTCCTGGAAAGCATCGGCGCACAACAAGTCATTTTCAAAGGACAACAGTCGGCCTTCCACAACCTCAATACCCCGGAAGATTTCCAGCACTGGCAGATGGAGCGAGGTCTGCACAATGAATAATTCACTCCCTCCTATACTGGCCATTGGTGCCTATAGTGGAGCAGGGAAAACAACTCTACTTAAACAATTAATTCCATTGCTTAAGCAGCGACAGGTGAGAGTCGGGTTAATCAAGCATACCCATCACAATGTGGATGTCGATATTCCGGGCAAAGACAGCTACGAATTACGCAAAGCGGGTGCCGACCAGACGTTGGTAGCCAGCGTTCGCCGCTGGGCATTGATGACCGAAACGCCGGCTCAGCAGCCGTTGGATCTGCGCTATCTAGCCAGTCGCTTTGATATCAGCAAGGTAGATCTGATTCTGGTGGAGGGGTTTAAACATGAACCAGTCAGTAAAATCATTCTCTACCGGGAAGAAATAGGCAGGCCGCTTGAGGAAATGTTAGATGAATTTGTCATCGCCGTCGCCAGCGATCAACAGGTCGCTTTAAATATCAGATCATTGGATATCAATCAGTCGGAAAGTATTGCCAACTTTATTGTGGAATGGCTGAAAGGCACAACGTAGCTGTGCTGTTTTTTCTTTTCCATTCGATGGAAAAAGCCCCATGCTTTCGCATGAGGCTTTCTACTTTATTTGATGCCTGGCAGTGTCCTACTCTCACATGGGGAGACCCCACACTACCATCGGCGCTACGGCGTTTCACTGCTGAGTTCGGCATGGAATCAGGTGGGACCACCGCGCTATCGCCGCCAGGCAAAGTCTGTTTCATTCTCGGCCGTTACTCACGTAACCACCAGAACCAATCTCGGAACTCGCTGAAAATAACTCCACCCCTGCCTATAACACACCTTCGGTGTTGTAAGGTTAAGCCTCACGGCTCATTAGTACTGGTTAGCTCAAAGCATCGCTGCTCTTACACACCCAGCCTATCCACGTCTTCGTCTTAAACGTGCCTTCAGGGACCTCTCAGACCCAGGGAAGACTCATCTCGAGGCCAGTTTCGCGCTTAGATGCTTTCAGCGCTTATCTGTTCCGCACTTAGCTACCGGGCAATGCCATTGGCATGACAACCCGAACACCAGCGGTGCGTTCACTCCGGTCCTCTCGTACTAGGAGCAATCCCTCTCAATCTTCCTACGCCCACGGCAGATAGGGACCGAACTGTCTCACGACGTTCTAAACCCAGCTCGCGTACCACTTTAAATGGCGAACAGCCATACCCTTGGGACCTACTTCAGCCCCAGGATGTGATGAGCCGACATCGAGGTGCCAAACACCGCCGTCGATATGAACTCTTGGGCGGTATCAGCCTGTTATCCCCGGAGTACCTTTTATCCGTTGAGCGATGGCCCTTCCATTCAGAACCACCGGATCACTAAGACCTACTTTCGTACCTGCTCGAGCCGTCACTCTCGCAGTCAAGCCAGCTTATGCCTTTGCACTAAACTCACGATGTCCGACCGTGATTAGCTGACCTTCGTGCTCCTCCGTTACTCTTTGGGAGGAGACCGCCCCAGTCAAACTACCCACCAGACACTGTCCTCACCCCGGGTCACGGGGCAAAGTTAGAACATCAAACATTAAAGGGTGGTATTTCAAGGGTGGCTCCTCGCAGACTGGCGTCCACGATTCACTGCCTCCCACCTATCCTACACATCAAGGCTCCATGTTCAGTGTCAAGCTATAGTAAAGGTTCACGGGGTCTTTCCGTCTTGCCGCGGGTACACTGCATCTTCACAGCGAGTTCAATTTCACTGAGTCTCGGGTGGAGACAGCCTGGCCATCATTACGCCATTCGTGCAGGTCGGAACTTACCCGACAAGGAATTTCGCTACCTTAGGACCGTTATAGTTACGGCCGCCGTTTACTGGGGCTTCGATCAAGAGCTTCGCCTTGCGGCTAACCCCATCAATTAACCTTCCAGCACCGGGCAGGCGTCACACCGTATACGTCCACTTTCGTGTTGGCACAGTGCTGTGTTTTTATTAAACAGTTGCAGCCAGCTGGTCTCTGCGACTGGCTTCAGCTCCCTCCGATACGGAGTTCACCTACATGCCAGCGTGCCTTCTCCCGAAGTTACGGCACCATTTTGCCTAGTTCCTTCACCCGAGTTCTCTCAAGCGCCTCGGTATTCTCTACCTGACCACCTGTGTCGGTTTGGGGTACGATTAAAGGTGACCTGATGCTTAGAGGCTTTTCCTGGAAGCAGGGCATCAACAGCTTCTGCACCTTGGTGCATCGTCATCACGCCTCAGGGTTTCTGTATGGCGTTCCGGATTTACCCAAAACGCCCCCCTACACGCTTAAACCGGGACAACCGTCGCCCGGCCTGCCTAGCCTTCTCCGTCCCCCCTTCGCAGTCACACCCAGTACAGGAATATTAACCTGTTGCCCATCGACTACGCTTTTCAGCCTCGCCTTAGGGGTCGACTCACCCTGCCCCGATTAACGTTGGACAGGAACCCTTGGTCTTCCGGCGAGCGGGTTTTTCACCCGCTTTATCGTTACTTATGTCAGCATTCGCACTTCTGATACCTCCAGCACCCCTCACAGGACACCTTCAACGGCTTACAGAACGCTCCCCTACCCAACAACGCATCAGCGCCGCTGCCGCAGCTTCGGTGCATGGTTTAGCCCCGTTACATCTTCCGCGCAGGCCGACTCGACCAGTGAGCTATTACGCTTTCTTTCAATGATGGCTGCTTCTAAGCCAACATCCTGGCTGTCTGGGCCTTCCCACATCGTTTCCCACTTAACCATGACTTTGGGACCTTAGCTGGCGGTCTGGGTTGTTTCCCTCTTCACGACGGACGTTAGCACCCGCCGTGTGTCTCCCGTGATAACATGCTTCGGTATTCGCAGTTTGCATCGGGTTGGTAAGCCGGGATGGCCCCCTAGCCGAAACAGTGCTCTACCCCCGAAGATGAATTCACGAGGCGCTACCTAAATAGCTTTCGGGGAGAACCAGCTATCTCCCGGTTTGATTGGCCTTTCACCCCCAGCCACAGGTCATCCGCTAATTTTTCAACATTAGTCGGTTCGGTCCTCCAGGTGGTGTTACCCAACCTTCAACCTGCCCATGGCTAGATCACCGGGTTTCGGGTCTATACCTTGCAACTCTTCGCCCAGTTAAGACTCGGTTTCCCTACGGCTCCCCTATGCGGTTAACCTTGCTACAAAATATAAGTCGCTGACCCATTATACAAAAGGTACGCAGTCACACCTCAACGGTGCTCCCACTGCTTGTACGTACACGGTTTCAGGTTCTTTTTCACTCCCCTCGCCGGGGTTCTTTTCGCCTTTCCCTCACGGTACTGGTTCACTATCGGTCAGTCAGGAGTATTTAGCCTTGGAGGATGGTCCCCCCATATTCAGACAGGATGTCACGTGTCCCGCCCTACTCATCGAACTCACAGCCAGTGCATTTTTGTGTACGGGGCTATCACCCTTTACTGCGCGACTTTCCAGACGCTTCCACTAACACACCCGCTGATTCAGGTTCTGGGCTGGCCCCCGTTCGCTCGCCGCTACTGGGGGGATCTCGGTTGATTTCTTTTCCTCGGGGTACTTAGATGTTTCAGTTCCCCCGGTTCGCTTCGTCAAGCTATGTATTCACTTAACGATAGTGTGACGTATCACACTGGGTTTCCCCATTCGGGTATCGCCGGCTATAACGGTTCATATCACCTTACCGGCGCTTTTCGCAGATTAGTACGCCCTTCATCGCCTCTGACTGCCTAGGCATCCACCGTGTACGCTTAGTCACTTAACCTTACAACCCGAAGGTGTCTCACTTCGCATTGCAAACAGGTGAGTGTCACCATGACAGCTTGACCCTTACCCCAATACCTCTACGCAGGGATAAGCTTCAGCCGCCATTTTTCAATTTTCAGCTTGTTCCAGATTGTTAAAGAGCACTATCTCAAACCCGACTCGCAAGTCAGCTTTGAGATAGTCGGTGATAATGTCTTCCACTCATTATCACAATGGCGTCCCCAAGGGGATTCGAACCCCTGTTACAGCCGTGAAAGGGCAGTGTCCTAGGCCTCTAGACGATGGGGACACAGAAATTGCCTGGCAAATCGCTGATTGGCTATTTCCGTGTAAAGGCGCAACTCTGCTGGCAAAGTCAAGCAACCACGGTGTTAACCACTCAGTCGCCTCTAGCGCCTTTCAACGAAAGGGTTTTCTTGCTCATCGACATTCATCAGACAATCTGTGTGAGCACGCCACACAAATCAATATCTTTCGGTAAGGAGGTGATCCAACCGCAGGTTCCCCTACGGTTACCTTGTTACGACTTCACCCCAGTCATGAATCACAAAGTGGTAAGCGCCCTCCCGAAGGTTAAGCTACCTACTTCTTTTGCAACCCACTCCCATGGTGTGACGGGCGGTGTGTACAAGGCCCGGGAACGTATTCACCGCAGCATTCTGATCTACGATTACTAGCGATTCCGACTTCATGGAGTCGAGTTGCAGACTCCAATCCGGACTACGACGTACTTTGTGAGGTCCGCTTGCTCTCGCGAGGTCGCTTCTCTTTGTATACGCCATTGTAGCACGTGTGTAGCCCTACTCGTAAGGGCCATGATGACTTGACGTCATCCCCACCTTCCTCCGGTTTATCACCGGCAGTCTCCTTTGAGTTCCCGACTTTATCGCTGGCAACAAAGGATAAGGGTTGCGCTCGTTGCGGGACTTAACCCAACATTTCACAACACGAGCTGACGACAGCCATGCAGCACCTGTCTCAGAGCTCCCGAAGGCACCCCTCCATCTCTGGAAAGTTCTCTGGATGTCAAGAGTAGGTAAGGTTCTTCGCGTTGCATCGAATTAAACCACATGCTCCACCGCTTGTGCGGGCCCCCGTCAATTCATTTGAGTTTTAACCTTGCGGCCGTACTCCCCAGGCGGTCGATTTAACGCGTTAGCTACGGAAGCCACCCCTCAAGGGCGCAACCTCCAAATCGACATCGTTTACAGCGTGGACTACCAGGGTATCTAATCCTGTTTGCTCCCCACGCTTTCGCACCTGAGCGTCAGTCTTTGTCCAGGGGGCCGCCTTCGCCACCGGTATTCCTCCAGATCTCTACGCATTTCACCGCTACACCTGGAATTCTACCCCCCTCTACAAGACTCTAGCTTGCCAGTCTCAAATGCCGTTCCCACGTTGAGCGCGGGGATTTCACATCTGACTTAACAAACCGCCTGCGTGCGCTTTACGCCCAGTAATTCCGATTAACGCTTGCACCCTCCGTATTACCGCGGCTGCTGGCACGGAGTTAGCCGGTGCTTCTTCTGCGAGTAACGTCAATGCAATGTCTTATTAACACATTACCCTTCCTCCTCGCTGAAAGTGCTTTACAACCCGAAGGCCTTCTTCACACACGCGGCATGGCTGCATCAGGCTTGCGCCCATTGTGCAATATTCCCCACTGCTGCCTCCCGTAGGAGTCTGGACCGTGTCTCAGTTCCAGTGTGGCTGGTCATCCTCTCAGACCAGCTAGGGATCGTCGCCTAGGTGAGCCGTTACCCCACCTACCAGCTAATCCCACCTGGGCACATCTGATGGCGTGAGGCCCGAAGGTCCCCCACTTTGGTCTTGCGACGTTATGCGGTATTAGCTACCGTTTCCACTAGTTATCCCCCGCCATCAGGCAGTTTCCCAGACATTACTCACCCGTCCGCCGCTCGTCACCCAGAGAGCAAGCTCTCTTGTGCTACCGCTCGACTTGCATGTGTTAGGCCTGCCGCCAGCGTTCAATCTGAGCCATGATCAAACTCTTCAATTCAAAGCTTGATATGCTTCAACTTGTGAAGCGCTGCTCAAAGATTTACTGCATGAATGTTACTTCAGGTAGTCACTCTTCAAGACTTGATATTTTTTCGTCCCAACAGGGACGGGATATCGTCTTGTGGAGTGCCCACACAGATTGTCTGATAAATTGTTAAAGAGCGGTAAGTCAGCCGCAGCACGGCGGCAAACTTGAGGTGGCGTATACTACGCTTTCCCTCTGAAGAGTCAAGCCATTATTTTGGCTTTTCCCTTGCTGATCCGGCGGCGTATCTGCCGAAATACCGGGCCAGTGGGGGCGCATTATAGGGCGTTCTCGGCAGCCCGCAACCCCTAAACGCAAAAAACTTTTCAAACACGTTTTTTTTAAGCAAAAGGGATAAAAGCTGGCATTCCCTAAAGTAAAATAAGAGTAACGATGTCAATGAGGAGCCACAGCCATGCAATTCAATGCGCAACAACAGGCCGCTCAACTTGACCTTTCTTACCTACTTGCGGAAAGCTCGGCCAATACATTCTGCAAGGCGACTATCATGCTAGCAGCCAAAGGCATAGCCATACATCAATGCCCGCGTGATACAGCATTTCCTAATATTACCTATTTCACTGGAGCCTCATGCCTGTGCGTTGGTGATAAGCTACGCCAGTGCAAGCAAACCAGGATAATGGTGGAAATGCGCGCGCTGCATACTCAGTTTGAGTGTGAACGCTGGATCGAGGTAGATATCCAAATCCACCGGCTTATCTATAAGGCCAGCGGTAACCTGTTCCTGACCTCTTTCGCCAATTTGTTCAGTTCGGTGTATCAAAGCGACTTTCGCGCCATTATCGGCAATGAATTGATCAAACTCCGGCATAACCAGACGATCGTCAGTGCTATACTCGCCGATGACAGTGCAGATAATCAGGCCACTTGCCAAGTGTTGCTTAAAGAAAAATACTTGAGACATCCCTTGCTTAATATGATGGAAAAAGATCAGAGGGAACAATACAACCATGACCAAATCCGCGCGCAGTATAGCAGGACTACCGTGGATCGCCGCAATGGCGTTCTTTATGCAGGCACTGGACGCTACCATCCTCAATACCGCGCTGCCAGCAATCGCTCATAGTCTGGAACGTTCACCACTGGCGATGCAATCAGTTGTCATCAGCTATACGTTGACAGTGGCGATGTTGATCCCGGTCAGCGGCTGGTTGGCGGATCGTTTCGGCACCCGCCGCATATTTATCTTTGCGGTGTCATTATTTACTCTCGGTTCACTGCTATGCGCGTTGTCACCAACATTGAGCATACTGGTGACCTCACGCGTTATTCAGGGCATCGGCGGAGCTATGATGATGCCAGTGGCGCGGTTGGCTCTGCTACGCGCCTATCCACGCAGCGAACTGCTGCCAGTACTGAACTTCGTCACTATGCCCGGCCTGGTCGGGCCAATTCTGGGTCCTTTGCTAGGTGGTTGGCTGGTGACCTACGCTACCTGGCACTGGATTTTCCTGATCAACATTCCGATTGGCCTGCTTGGCATTTTCTACGCACGCAAATATATGCCAGACTTCACCACGCCCAAACGCCGTTTCGACTTTATTGGCTTTATGCTGTTCGGCCTAAGCTTGATGCTGATCTCCACCGGCCTTGAGCTGTTTGGTGAACAGGTGCTGGCAAGCTACCTCTCGCTGGGTATTCTGCTTAGCGGCTTTGTGGTTCTGTTCGGTTATATCACCCATGCGCGCCACCATACCCAACCGTTAATTGGTTTAGATCTATTCAAAACACGCACATTTTCAATAGGTATTGCCGGCAACGTTGCTTCGCGATTGGGTACCGGTTGTGTGCCTTTCTTGATGCCACTAATGCTACAGGTTGGCTTTGGCTACTCGGCGATTATCGCTGGCTGCATGATGGCACCAACAGCGATCGGCTCACTTATGGCAAAATCTACCGTCACTCAGGTGTTACGCTGGTTCGGCTATCGCAAGACACTGGTCAGCATCACCGTCATCATCGGCGGGCTGATCGCCCAGTTCGCCCTGCAAAGCCCTAGCATGCCACTGTGGATGATGATCCTACCACTGTTCGTGCTGGGAATGGCAATGTCCACCCAATTCACTGCCATGAACACCATCAGCTTGGCGGACTTAAACGACGCCAACACCAGCTCTGGCAACAGCGTATTGGCAGTGACCCAACAGTTGTCCATTAGCTTCGGGGTGGCGATCAGCGCGGCAGTGCTACGCTTTTACCAATCCCTGTCACTCGGTACCATGATCGAACACTTCCATTACACCTTTATCACCATGGGGGTGGTCACCGTGGCTTCGTCGCTGGTATTTATGTTGTTGAGAAGAAAGGATGGCCACAATCTTATCAGCGGCCAGGAATCCAAGAAGGAAGCGAGCTAAAGCTGGCTCACTGAGGCACGCTCCACCAGTTTAGGGGTCAATACCAGCACCTGAGTCCCGCGCTCACGGTTTTGCAGGCGATTGATCAGCGCGTCGATCGCCAATTCACCCAGCGAGTCCTTCGGCTGGTGAATAGTACTCAGCGGAGGTGCCAAATATTTGGCCAACTCAATATCATCGTAGCCCATCACCGCCATGTCCTGCGGCACCGACAGTCCGACTTGATACAGCGCCTGATAGACGCCTACCGCTACCGCATCGTTACCGGCAAACACCGCATGCGGCGGCTCATCCAGCGTCAGCAGTTGCCGCATAGCGTTAACCCCGCCTTCAAATTCAAAGTCGCAGTGCACTTCATAGCCCACCGGGACAGGCAGACCGGCGCGCCGCATCGCATTGCGATAGCCCTCCAGACGATGACGAGCGGTGGTTTTATTCTGCGGGCCGGCAATGCAGGCTATTTTGCGGTAGCCGCAGGCGATCAGATGATTGGTCGCCATCTCGCCGCCCAGCAGCGAATTGTCCTGAATAATGTCGTTGGTGCCTTCAAACGGCGCCCAGTCCATCATCACTACAGGTAAAAAAGGGTAGCGGCTCAGCACATCCTGCGATGGTCGGTGATCCTCGGTGCACATCAGCAACAAGCCGTCGACGCGTTTTTGCAGTAATATTTCAATGCTGCGGTTCATGCGCGCGGCGTCTTCTTCAGTATTGCACAGGATCAGGCTGTAGCCGCGTTTGTAGCAGCTGCGTTCAACGCCGTGCACCACTTCAGCATAAAACGGGTTATTGCTGGAGGTAACCAGCATGCCGATAGTGCGCGTCTGGTTGAGCTTCAGGCTGCGCGCCAGAGCGGAGGGCGCGTAGTTCAACTGTTCAACGGCCGCCATGACTTTGTCGCGCACGCTGTCACTGACGAAGCGATTATTGTTGATCACATGCGAAACGGTGGAGGTTGAAACGCCCGCCATTCGGGCAACATCTTTCATGGTGGCCAAAGGGCTTACTCCTGCTGCTGCAAGAAGGCGTCGATCTCTTCGCGCCAGGGTACGGAAGGCTGCGCGCCGGGAAGAGTCACGGCGATCGCCGCCGCCGCATGGGCGAAGCGCACCGCATCCGTCATGGTTTTCCCTTCCAGCAACGCCGTGACCAGCGCGCCGTTGAAGATATCACCGGCGGCGATGGTGTCCACCACTTTCACCTTGAAGCCCGGTATCAGCTTGCCGTTGCCGTTTTCACTCAGCCATACGCCACGGCTGCCGAGGGTGATAATCACCGTGCAGATGCCCTTGCCATGCAGGGCCTGAGCCGCGCGCGCCACGTCTTCGTCGCTATCTACCGCAATGCCGGTCAGGCGTTGGGCCTCGGTTTCGTTGGGGGTGATAATATCGATCATCGCCAGCAGTTCGTCCGGCAGCTCACGTGCCGGTGCCGGGTTGAGGATCACCTGCGTTTGATGCTGCTTCGCCAAGCGGGCGGCGGCGATAACCGTCTCCAGCGGCGATTCCAACTGCAGCAACAGGGCATCGGCGTCGATCACCTGCTGTTGGTAACGCGCCAGATAATCCGGCGTGACTGCGGCGTTGGCACCATCATCAATGCCAATGACGTTTTCGCCTTCGGCATTAACAAAGATCAGTGCCACGCCGGTGATGCTATCGGCGATGGCCTCAATCGGTTGGGTATCAATGCGATCGGTCACCAGTTGTTGGCGGATGCGTTCACCGATATCGTCGGTGCCAACGCAGGCGATAAAGGCAATATCCGCCCCGCTGCGCCCGGCCGCTACCGCCTGATTCGCGCCCTTGCCACCAAACGCCACCTTATACTGTTTCCCGATCACCGTTTCACCCGGGTGAGGGAACTGTTCAATATTGAGGATATGGTCGGTATTGATGCTGCCTATAACCACTAGCTTACCTGTTTCCATCGCATTAATTCCTGAATTACGCGCCATCATAAAATGGCACTGGTATAATTTAGGATCTATCCCATTAGGCTTTTTATTGGGTGATCAGTTTCAAATCTACTGGAATAGTGGCCGGCACTTTCTCGCCTTTTAACACTTTATCGGCGGTTTCCACACCCATTACGCCGATCCGATCTGGGCGCTGCGCTATGGTTGCCGCCAGCTTGCCGCCTTCCACGGCCTTCACACCATCAGCGGTGCCGTCGAAGCCTACCACGACCACATCGGATTTTCCGGCGGTTTGCAGCGCACGCAACGCGCCCAACGCCATTTCATCGTTCTGAGCAAACACTGCCTGCACGTCCGGGTGAGCGGTCAGCAGGTTCTGCATCACATTCAGGCCTTTGGTACGATCAAAGTCGGCTGGCTGGCTAGCCAGCAGCTTGAACTTGTTCTGATCCAGCGACTGTTTGAAGCCTTCGCCGCGCTCACGTGCGGCAGAGGTGCCAGCGATGCCTTCTATCTGGATCACTTTCGCATCTGCGCCCACTTTCTTGGCGATGAAATCGCCAGCCATTTTACCGCCCACGCGGTTATCTGAGGCGATATGACTGACCACCTTGCCCTTGCTCGCCACGCGATCCAGGGTGATGACCTGGATCTTGGCCTGGTTAGCCATATTGATGGCGTTGCCGACCGCATCGGAGTCTGTCGGGTTGATCAGCAGTAGCTTAGGGGCCTGCACCATCAGATCCTGCACGTTGGCCAGTTCTTTCGCCGGGTTGTTTTGCGAATCCAGCACCACCAGGTTGTAACCCAGCTTGTTGGCTTCCTGCTGCGCGCCTTCCTTCATCGAAACGAAGAATGGGTTGTTGAGGGTAGAAACCACCAGCGCGATGGTGTCTTTAGCCAGCGCGTTAACGCTCAGCATGGAGCTAAGGGCGAAGGCGGAGGCTAAAATTGCCAGTTTTTTCATTTTCATCATCGTGATTCCAGTAGAGGGAGGTTACTTGTTGCTTTTGTTATCTACCAGAACCGCCAACAGTATCACCACTGCTTTCACGATCATTTGGTAGTAAGAAGAAACACCCAGTAAATTCAGGCCGTTGTTCAGGAAGCCAAGTATCAGCGCACCGATCAAGGTACCGACGATGTGGCCCTTGCCACCCGCCAGGCTAGTGCCGCCTAGCACCACGGCAGCAATGGCGTCTAGTTCGTAGCCAGTACCGGCGGTTGGCTGCGCCGAAGATAGACGTGCCACTTCGATCACCCCGGCCAACGCCGCCAACAGGCCGCACAGCGAATAAACAATAATTTTCACTTTATCGACGCTGATGCCGGACAGGCGGGTCGCCGCTTCATTGCCGCCCAGCGCATAAATATAGCGGCCCAGGCGGGTGTGGTGCAGCATATACCAGGCGGCGATAAACACGACAGCCATAATCCAGATCGGAGTGGGCACGCCCAGTTGCCGGCCAATGCCGAACCAGCCGAAGGAGTCAGCCTCGTCGGTAAAGCCGGTATTCACTGGGCTGCCGTTGGTGTAAACCATAGTGGCACCACGCAGCAACAGCATCATCACCAAAGTGGCGATAAATGCCTGAACCTTGCCTTTGGCGACGATCACCCCGGTGCAGGCACCAATCACCGCCCCCAGCGCCAGCGCAGCCGCAACGGCCACTACTGCATTTACCTCAAAACCGACGATCGAGGCTGCCACCGCACCGGTCAGCGCCAGCAACGATCCAACCGACAAATCGATGCCGGAAGTGAGGATCACCAACGTCATCCCCACCGCCATAATGACGTTCACCGAGGTTTGCTGCAAAATATTGAACAAGTTGTTCAGGGTGAAGAAACTCGGACTCATGGAAGAGACCACGGCAATAAGCACCAGTAGAGCAATCAGGGATTTTTGCTCTAACAGCCACTCCTTACTGAACCAGCGCTTTACGACAGTCTGGGAACTCATATCTGATTACTCCTGCTTTACGCCGTATCGCTTGCTGATGGCCGCAGCCATCAATGCTTCCTGGGTGACCTGTTCAATCGGGAACTCACCGTTGAGATGACCTTCGTGCATCACCAGGATGCGATCGCTCATACCCATCACCTCCGGCATTTCCGAAGATACCAAAATGATGCTCAGCCCTTCCTGCTTGAACTGGTTGATTAACATATAGATCTCTTTTTTAGCGCCGACGTCGACACCGCGCGTCGGTTCATCAAGGATCAGCACCTTTGGCCGGGTCATCAAGCCGCGGGCAATCGCCACTTTCTGCTGATTACCGCCGGAGAGCAGGCCTATCGACTGCTCCATCGACGGAGTCTTGATATTGAACAGGCGGATGAAATCGTTCACCGCCTGCTGCTCATCAGCTTGTTTCAGGCTGCCGCCGGCGCGGCTAAAATAACGCAGTGCGGTCAGCGACATGTTTTCCTTCACCGACATGCCCAATACCAGGCCATCGCGCTTGCGGTCTTCGGATATATAAACGATGCCGTTCTCCAGGCCATCCTGCGGCGAATGGGCGATCACCTCATGGCCGTCGAGAGTCACGCTGCCGGCTTTACGCGGCACCGCGCCATAGATAATTTTCATCAGTTCGGGGCGCCCGGCACCCATAAGCCCGGCTACGCCGAGGATCTCCCCACGGTACAACGTAAAGCTGGCATCGTTGACACCGGGACCGGAAAGGTGTTTGACCTGTAGGCATTTTTCACCGCGCGGCAGCTTAAGGCGCGGATACTGCGCCTCCAGCTTACGGCCGACCATCATTTCGACAAGCCGATCTTCATGCAACTCGCTTACCGGGCACTCGACGATAAACCGACCGTCGCGGAACACGGTGACGTCATCGCAAATTTCAAAGATCTCTTTCAAGCGGTGCGATATATAGACAATCCCGCAGCCTTCCGTCTTCAGTTCGTCAATCACCTTAAACAAGGAAGCGGTTTCGGTATCGGTCAACGCATCTGTCGGTTCATCCATAATGATGACTTTTGATTCGAAACTCAGCACCTTGGCGATCTCCACCATTTGCTGATCGCCGATCGATAGCTCACCCACCAACCGGTGGCTGCTGTAGCGTAAATTGAGACGGTCCAGCAGCCGATCGGTCTCTGCGTACATGCGTTTCCAATCGATGCAGCCGAAACCGTTGACGAACTCGCGGCCGAGGAAGATGTTTTCCGCAATAGTCAATTGCGGGATCAGGTTCAACTCCTGGTGGATAATGCCAATACCCGCGTCCTGAGAATCTTTGAGTCCCTTGAAAACCACCTCTTTACCGAGAAAATACTGGCTGCCGGCGTCTTTTTCATAGATACCGGTTAGCACTTTCATCATGGTGGATTTTCCGGCACCGTTTTCCCCCACCAGCGCCATCACCTTGCCCGGATAGACGCTGAGGGCGGCACCGGAAAGCGCTTTCACGCCGGGAAAGGCTTTATCAATCCCTTTAAGTTGCAGTAAAGGTTGCATAAATACCTCAGAAAGTTACGCCGACGTATAGGATCACGTTCGCATGAGGTGAACAATTCCCCGCTACGGATCACCGCCCGGCTGTGCTCAGTCTGCGCTTTAAACGCCTCATGGCTGATATAGCGTAGGCTGATGGTATTTCCCTGGAATTGGCCAAGCTGTGTCAGATGGACCAGCAACGCCTGATAGAGCGACGAATTTTGCTCAACGAGTTCTTCCGCCAAGATGGCTCTCTCTACCTGCATCTCCTGCATCACCACCCCGAGTACCTGCAAAAACGTCGGCACTCCCTGGCTCAGCGCCAGATCGATACGCTGCATTACCGCCGGTATCGGTATGTCCTAGCCGCGCGATCACGGCAGACACTTCAGAATTCAGTAATACGCCTTTTTCATGTTCTCAATCCGGCAGCAAAACGTTTCGCTATTCGGAGAGTTTAAAAAAACGTCAGGGGAAGGCAACCGGGAAAATAAAGAAGTGTGAACGTTATCGAAACGTTTCGCTCGCACTATGGAAAGCGTAATGTAATAGAGCAAGAGGCGGGAACGCTCTCGCCGTCCTCTCACAGCACCGGACGTACAGTTCCGTATACGACGCTTCATTGTTAACTCTGGAACTGCTGCCGCAGTTGCATGATATTCAAGTCAATCATCTGAGCATCGAAAGCCGTGCACTGGATAACTAGGCGGCGACATGCGCACCAAACTGAACGGCATCAGCATTGCCCAGCAATCGATCTGGAGGTGGACGAACCGCTGCATCTGACGGTGTTGGACGTTAGCCACAAACCTTCGCTACTGGCACTGCCAAGCAAGCAAACCACCGCCAGACCATAGGCGATACTGGATGAAATGGAGGCATTGTCCAGCGTGTTGTTTTTGGATAAACTTTTTTTACTGCCGTATATCTTACAATTCTGTCTCTGTTGCAGCGATTAAGAGTCTATCCCAGTAGGCGTAGTTTGGACACAGACAACACGCAACAACCTGAGCGTACAGGAAATCCGTGAGGATGGCGAGCACAGCCCAGGTGCAAAAATGAGATAGGATCTAAGCAACAGAACGGCACCACAATTCAATATCCATCAATCTATATTGCCATTTCACTTTCAATCGTTCATTTTTGTCGGTTGATGGTTTAGTAGTCATTAATTAATGGGGAAACAAATGGCGGAAATTTATCAGATAGATGATCTTGATCGCGGTATCCTCAACGCCCTGATGGACAATGCGCGCACGCCCTATGCCGAACTGGCTAAGAACTTTGCCGTTAGCCCCGGCACCATTCATGTGCGGGTGGAGAAGATGAAACAGGCCGGGATCATCACCGGCACACGAGTGGACGTGAACCCCAAACGGCTGGGTTACGACGTTTGCTGCTTTATCGGCATTATATTGAAGAGCGCTAAGGACTATCCTTCGGCACTGAAAAAGCTCGAAAGCCTGGAGGAAGTGGTGGAAGCATATTACACCACCGGCCACTACAGCGTATTCATCAAAGTCATGTGCCGATCGATAGACACACTTCAACAGGTACTTATCAACAAGATCCAGACCATTGATGAGATCCAGTCTACTGAAACGCTGATCTCGTTGCAGAACCCCATCACACGTACCATTACACCCTAAGTGCTCAATTATTATACCCGTATTATCCACAGGTAGATCCCAGTCATTTCACAACGTACAATGCGGCCACTTTTAAAAAGGGGGGGATCATTCATGGCAGACATTACTCTAATCAGTGGTAGTACGCTTGGCAGTGCCGAATACGTTGCTGAACATTTGGCCGAGAAGTTGGAAAAAGCGGGTTTTTCTACTGAGACCTTGCACGGCCCAGAGCTAGATGAATTGCCCCTGTTTGGCCGCTGGCTGGTGGTTTCTTCCACCCACGGTGCCGGGGAACTGCCGAATAACTTACAGCCACTATTAGAACAGATCGCTAACCAGCAGCCGGATCTTTCTAACATGCAGTTTGGCGCAGTCGGCTTAGGCAGCTCTGAATACGATATCTTTTGTGGGGCGATCAAACAGATCGACAATATTCTGATCGCCAGAGGGGCAACAAGGATCGGCAGCCGATTTGAGATCGACGTGACTGAACACGAAATCCCAGAAGATCCAGCAGAGGAATGGGTAAAAAACTGGATTAATTTACTCTAATCTGCTCAAATAGCATGCAAATAATTGTGGATAAATAAGCTTAAAAGCAGGGTAAAAGCAGTAGTTATCCCAATAACAACCGTATATTTCTTAATTGGCTGTGCATAACATGCTATTTAGATCCCAGCTTATCTTTGACAGGATCACTGATCATCCACAGTTAATGATCCCTTTTAATTTACTGATATAAAAAAGGAATAATCACTTACCCACAGAAGATCACGATCCTAATAAGAAATATAATAAAAGATCTTTAAATAAAAAGATCTTCTTTTAATTACCGACGATCCTGGGCACTTGGTCAATCGTCTAAACTTGAGTAGAATCTCCCACCTCAGGGCAAACACGATCTTTCGCAATACACCGAGGTGCAGTTACATGTTTTATCCCGATCAATTTGACGTCATCATCATCGGTGGTGGTCATGCAGGTACCGAAGCCGCCATGGCTGCGGCACGCATGGGACGTCAAACTCTATTACTGACACACAACATCGATACGCTGGGGCAAATGTCCTGTAACCCTGCGATTGGCGGTATTGGTAAAGGGCATTTGGTGAAGGAAATTGACGCACTCGGCGGATTGATGGCTACTGCGATCGATCATGCTGGTATTCAGTTTAGGATACTAAACGCGAGTAAAGGTCCAGCAGTACGAGCTACCCGCGCTCAGGCTGATCGTGTGTTGTACCGTCAGGCCATACGCACTGCGTTAGAGAACCAGCCTAACTTAATGATCTTCCAACAACCGGTCGACGATCTTATCGTGGAAAACGATCATGCTGTGGGTGCAGTGACCCAGATGGGGTTGAAATTCCGTGCCAAAGCGGTAGTGCTGACTGTAGGCACCTTCCTTGACGGTAAGATCCATATCGGCTTGAAGAATTATAGAGGCGGGCGCGCTGGAGATCCTCCGGCGATCTCGTTGTCACAACGCCTGCGGGAACTGCCACTACGTGTCAATCGGCTAAAAACTGGCACACCGCCGCGTATTGATGCACGTACTATCAACTTCAGCGTCTTAATGCCACAGCAGGGTGATACGCCGGTGCCGGTATTCTCGTTTATGGGTAACGCCAGCCAGCATCCAGAGCAGAGGACGTGCTACATCACTCATACCAATGAAAAAACCCATGAGGTGATCCGCAACAATCTCGATCGCAGCCCGATGTACTCCGGGATTATCGAAGGGATTGGCCCACGTTACTGCCCGTCGATTGAAGACAAAGTGATGCGCTTCGCCGATCGTAACACACACCAGATTTTCCTTGAGCCGGAAGGTTTAACCAGCAATGAGATTTATCCAAACGGTATTTCCACCAGCCTGCCATTTGACGTGCAGATGCAGATAGTCCGTTCGATGGAAGGGATGCAGAATGCCCGCATCGTTCGCCCAGGCTATGCTATCGAGTACGATTTCTTTGATCCCCGTGATCTAAAACCAACATTGGAGAGCAAATTTATCCAGGGGCTGTTTTTCGCAGGCCAGATCAACGGCACTACTGGTTATGAAGAAGCCGCAGCTCAAGGGTTGTTGGCCGGTCTCAACGCTGGACGCTACGCCAATCAAGATGAAGGTTGGGCACCGCGCCGCGATCAGTCCTACCTTGGTGTACTGGTGGACGATCTCAGCACTCTGGGTACCAAAGAACCCTACCGCATGTTCACATCACGCGCCGAATATCGCCTTATGCTGCGCGAAGATAACGCCGATTTGCGCCTAACCGAGAAAGGCCGCGACTTGGGCCTAGTGGATGATGTGCGCTGGGCACGCTACTGCGAGAAGCTGGAACACATTGAACAGGAACGTCAGCGTCTGCGTGACATCTGGATGCATCCGCATGCCGAGAATGTTGAGCAGGTCAACCTGTTGCTGAAGACACCCTTATCACGTGAAGCTAACGGCGAAGAACTGTTGCGTCGTCCTGAAATGGATTACTCGTTGCTGACTAGTGTGGCTGCTTTTTCGCCAGCGCTGGAGGATACCCAGGCTGCCGAGCAAGTTGAGATCCAGGTCAAATACCAAGGCTATATCGCTCGTCAGCAGGAAGAGATCGAGAAACAACAGCGCAATGAAAATACTGTTCTGCCATTAGATCTCGATTACTGTCAAGTGATCGGCCTGTCAAACGAAGTGATCGCCAAGCTAAATGATCACAAACCGAACTCCATTGGCCAAGCTTCGCGTATCTCTGGGATCACCCCAGCGGCGATATCAATTTTGCTGATTTGGTTAAAGAAACAAGGGTTACTGCGTCGAAGCGCATAAAATTCGTATTTGAATGGCCGTTTGTTTATTAGACGAGCAAGCGACCACTGACATTATTCCTAATTCCTAGCCAGAATTATCATTGTCGTTTCGTCATGCCAAACTCAGAGTCGCTGGCAGTTCAACGACAATCAGAGGTAAACGTCGTGCAAAAAAAGTTAGACTCGTTGCTTTCAGCAGCAGGCATTGAACTGCCCGAACAGCAAAAACAGCAGTTATTGGGCTACATTGTCATGCTGGAAAAATGGAACAAAGCCTATAACCTCACTTCGGTGCGCGATGCGCAGCAAATGCTGGTGCGCCATATCCTCGACAGCATCGTTGTCAACGCGCATCTGCAAGGTTCACGCTTTATCGATGTAGGCACTGGCCCTGGCCTTCCGGGTATTCCATTGGCGATTGTTCGCCCGGACGCGCATTTCACGTTACTGGACAGTCTGGGTAAGCGTGTGCGCTTCCTGCGTCAGGTACAGCATGAGCTAGGGCTGCACAATATTGAGCCGGTGCACAGCCGCGTTGAGGAATTCATGGCTGAACCGCCGTTCGACGGCGTCATCAGCCGTGCTTTCGCCTCGCTTCAAGACATGCTGTCTTGGTGCCATCACCTTCCGGTCAAAGGGCGAGGGCGTTTCTACGCACTGAAAGGTGTGTATCCAGATGCAGAACTGGCGCAGTTGCTGGACGGCATCAACCTTGAATCCGTAGTGCGGTTGCAGGTACCTGAACTGGTTGGCGTTCGCCATTTAGTTATTCTTAAGGCAAACTGATGTTTCTTTTGATCAAACCAGCGGAATTAAGAATCTAAAGGCCAAAATAAGCCTGAAATAGGTCAGATAATAGGCTTTTTTTAGTTATTTTACTTTTTCTTAACACTAAAAAGGGAATAATTAGCTATAATAAACTCATTTCTATGATAATAGTCATGCTAGTAATTGTATGAGAAATATTCCGCCTTGCTATTATGGCAATTTTCTGTAGGGATATTATTTTGCTGGTTGTCAATAAAAATGTTTTTATTGAGTATAGGGTTTTTTTAAAATGGCTAATTTACAATGTTTTGATTTATATTATTTTTACCGATTAAATCGTTAAAATCTGTTTAATTAACCACCAGATATAAAGTCAGAAAATGGCATTATTGTGATCGGTTTCTCATTTCATAGTTCAATGTAGGAATGGTCAGATAAACAAATGAACCCTATTATTCCGCCCATTTTTTTGTGAAAATAGCCTGAAATAGCAGTAGGGTAAATAATTGTTCGCTTTTTCTCTACATATCTATTGAATTCGTGTGTGTCCGCCGTATAATTTGCACGTTTTTTGCTGCTTGACTCAGAACAATAAAAAAAGTTGTATACGTCACTTAGCTACGGAGAGAACAAACCTCATGTCTGTGTCCGTTTACAGCGGGAAAATCGCACTCAAACTGCTGTTTTTTCAGTTGATGACGTTTGTTCTGATCAGTACTGTTTTCTTGCTGAAAAGCCTGGAATGGAGCGTTTCGGCACTGGTTGGTGGCCTTGCTGCCTGGTTACCGAGCGTAATGTTTATGCTGTTTGCCTTGTGCCATCAGGTGCAGATGCCGCTGTCTGGTCGGGTTGCTTGGTCATTCGCCATCGGTGAGGGGCTAAAGGTCGCAAGCACTATCATTTTTTTGATCGTGACGCTTGGGGTGTTCAAGGTGGCGTTTATACCGCTTGGCTTGGCCTATTTAGCGGTGTTAGTGGTGCAGATAGTGGCACCTGCCATGATTAACAGTTACCGAACTTAACTAAACAAGGGTAAGAGGCATCATGTCTGTAGGAGAAGTCTTGACTCCACAGGAGTATATCGGTCACCACCTGACGCAACTTCGGGTCGGTACAGGGTTCTGGTCGATTAACATCGATTCGATGTTTTTCTCCGTTGTCCTCGGGGTTCTCTTCTTGGTGATATTCCGCAAAGTGGCAAAAAATGCTACTAGCGGTATACCGGGTAAACTGCAAACAGCTGTGGAATTGGTAGTCGGATTTGTCGATAGCAGCGTTCGCGATATGTACCATGGAAAAAGCAAGGTTATTGCGCCGTTGGCGTTGACCGTGTTTGTCTGGGTGTTCCTGATGAATCTAATGGACTTGCTGCCGATCGATCTGTTGCCAACCATTGGTGAGCGTTATCTCGGTTTGCCTGCGCTGCGCGTAGTGCCTACTGCTGATGTGAACGTGACTCTATCGATGGCATTGGGCGTGTTTATCCTAATTCTGTTTTATAGCATCAACATAAAAGGCGTTGGTAAATTTGTTAAAGAGTTGACCATGCAGCCGTTCAACCACCCTATATTCATTCCGATCAACTTGATTCTTGAAGGTGTCAGCCTACTGTCCAAGCCTGTTTCACTGGGGCTGCGACTCTTCGGCAACATGTATGCGGGTGAGTTGATCTTCATCCTGATTGCTGGTCTGTTGCCGTGGTGGTCACAGTGGGCTTTGAGCTTGCCTTGGGCTATATTCCACATCCTGATCATTACGCTTCAAGCTTTTATTTTCATGGTTCTGACGATCGTCTATCTGTCTATGGCATCCGAAGAACACTGATTTTTTAAAACACTTGCACTTTTTTAACTGAAACAAACTGGAGAATGTCATGGAAAACCTGAGTATGGATCTGCTGTACATGGCTGCCGCTGTGATGATGGGGTTAGCGGCAATCGGTGCTGCGATCGGTATCGGCATCCTGGGGGGGAAATTCTTGGAAGGTGCGGCTCGTCAGCCTGATTTGATACCTCTACTGCGTACACAGTTCTTTATCGTTATGGGTCTGGTTGACGCTATCCCAATGATTGCTGTTGGTCTGGGTCTGTACGTGATGTTTGCCGTCGCGAAGTAGAGGCGTTATCTACACTGAAACCACACTATTAACTTTTAAAGAGGCATTGTGCTGTGAATCTTAACGCAACAATCCTCGGCCAGGCCATTGCGTTTGTTCTGTTTGTTTGGTTCTGTATGAAGTATGTGTGGCCGCCGATTATGGCCGCCATTGAGAAGCGTCAGAAAGAAATTGCTGATGGTCTCGCTTCAGCAGAGCGTGCGAAAAAAGATCTGGACTTAGCGCAAGCCAATGCGGCTGATCATCTGAAAACTGCTAAAGCAGAAGCTCAGGCGCTTATTGAGCAAGCAAACAAACGCAAAGCTCAGATCATGGATGAAGCAAAAGCCGAAGCTGAGCAGGAACGTAACAAAATTGTGGCGCAAGCTCAGGCTGAAATTGAAGCCGAATGTAAGCGCGCTCGTGAAGAGTTGCGTAAGCAAGTCGCAATGCTGGCAATCGCTGGTGCCGAGAAGATCATCGAACGTTCCGTGGATGAAGCTGCTAATAGCGACATCGTTGATAAACTGGTCGCTGAACTGTAAGGAGGGAGGGGCTGATGTCTGAATTTGTCACTGTAGCTCGCCCCTACGCCAAAGCAGCTTTCGACTTTGCCGTTGAGCACCAAAGCGTAGAGCGCTGGCAGGAAATGCTGGCATTTGCGGCGGTTGTCACTCGTAATGAACAGATTTCTGAACTGCTGTCTGGCGCGGTTGCACCGGAAACACTGTCCAAGATGTTCATTGCTATTTGTGGTGACCAACTCGACGAATATGGCCAGAACTTTATCCATATAATGGCCGAAAATGGACGTTTACTGGTTCTTCCTGCAGTGTTGCAGCAGTTCATCGAACTGCGCGCCTCGCTAGAATCTACTGTCGAAGTGGATGTGCTCTCTGCGAGTGCACTGAGCAACGAACAGCAGGCTAAAATTGTCGCTGCGATGGAAAAACGTCTATCACGCAAAGTTAAGCTGAATTGCAAAATTGATAAGTCTGTACTGGCTGGCATTATTGTCCGTGCTGGAGATATGGTGATTGATGGTAGCGTACGCGGCCGTCTTGAACGCCTGACAGACGTCTTGCAGTCTTAAGGGGACTGGAGCATGCAACTGAATTCCACCGAAATCAGCGAACTGATCAAGCAACGCATTGCTCAGTTCAATGTAGTGAGCGAAGCTCACAATGAAGGTACTATCGTTTCCGTCAGCGACGGGATCATCCGCGTACAGGGTCTGGCCGAAGTTATGCAGGGCGAAATGATCGCACTGCCAGGTAACCGTTACGCAATAGCATTGAACCTGGAGCGTGACTCCGTCGGTGCCGTGGTTATGGGACCGTATGCGGATCTGGCCGAAGGTATGAAGGTAAAATGCACTGGCCGTATTTTGGAGGTTCCGGTTGGCCGTGGCCTGCTGGGCCGCGTTGTTAACACCTTGGGCGTACCTATTGACGGTAAAGGACCGGTTGAAAACGACGGCTTTTCACCGGTTGAAGCCATCGCCCCTGGCGTTATTGAGCGTCAATCCGTTGATCAGCCGGTTCAGACTGGCTACAAATCTGTCGATGCCATGATCCCCGTTGGCCGTGGCCAGCGTGAACTGGTGATCGGTGACCGCCAGACCGGTAAAACTGCATTGGTGGTCGATACGATCATCAATCAACGTGACTCCGGTATCAAATGTGTTTACGTGGCTATCGGTCAGAAAGCGTCCACCATCGCTAACGTGGTGCGCAAACTGGAAGATCACGGCGCACTGGCCAACACTATCGTTGTGGTTGCTACCGCGTCTGAATCTGCTGCACTGCAATATCTGGCACCCTATGCTGGTTGCGCGATGGGTGAATATTTCCGTGATCGTGGTGAAGATGCGCTGATCGTATACGATGATTTGTCCAAACAGGCCGTTGCTTACCGTCAGATATCCCTGTTGCTTCGTCGCCCACCAGGTCGTGAAGCTTACCCAGGCGATGTATTCTATCTCCACTCCCGTTTGCTGGAGCGTGCTGCACGCGTTAACGCCGAATATGTTGAAGCCTTCACGAAAGGTGCAGTCAAAGGCAAAACCGGTTCACTGACCGCTTTACCGATCATCGAAACTCAGGCGGGTGACGTTTCCGCATTTGTTCCAACCAACGTAATTTCGATCACCGATGGTCAGATATTCCTAGAATCCAACCTATTTAACTCCGGCATTCGTCCAGCAGTCAACCCAGGTATATCGGTATCCCGTGTGGGTGGCGCAGCACAGACCAAGATAATGAAAAAGCTGTCCGGGGGTATCCGTACTGCTTTGGCACAGTATCGTGAATTGGCAGCGTTCTCACAGTTTGCTTCCGATCTGGATGATGCAACTCGCAAACAACTGAGCCACGGCCAGAAAGTGACCGAACTGCTCAAACAGAAACAGTATGCGCCGATGTCGGTTGCACAACAGTCTCTGGTGCTGTTTGCCGCAGAACGTGGCTACCTAAACGACGTTGAAGTCGCGAAGGTTGTGAGCTTTGAAGCCGCGTTGGTTGCTTATGCTGACTGCGAGTACGCTGAACTGCTGGAGCACATCAACCAAACTGGCAACTTTAATGATGAGATCGAGGGCAAGCTGAAAGGCATCCTCGATACCTTCAAGAAAACCCAGTTCTGGTAACGTCGAACGGTCTTGCTGTTGAAAGACAGCAGGCCGTCTGGTAGTGAGGAGAAGCAGATATGGCCAGCGCAAAAGAGATACGTAGTAAGATCGGGAGCGTGAAAAACACGCAAAAGATCACTAAAGCGATGGAAATGGTCGCCGCCTCCAAAATGCGTAAATCGCAGGAACGCATGGCGGCCAGCCGTCCTTATGCAGAGACCATACGCAAAGTGATTGGTCACCTTGCATTAGGGAATCTGGAGTACCAGCACCCATACCTGAATGAGCGTGACGTTAAGCGCGTCGGATATTTGGTGGTGTCTACTGACCGAGGTCTCTGTGGCGGCTTGAACATCAACCTGTTCAAAAAGCTGCTGATGGAGATGAAAGGCTGGTCTGAAAAAGGCGTTGAAACCGATTTGGCGCTGATTGGCTCTAAAGCGGCCTCTTTTTTTGGTTCCGTGGGCGGCAACACCGTTGCCCAAGTCACCGGTATGGGGGATAAACCTTCCCTGTTGGATCTTATTGGGCCGGTAAAAGTGATGCTACAAGCCTATGACGCAGGTCGTTTGGACAAGCTGTATATTGTCAGCAACAAATTTGTTAATACGATGTCCCAAGAGCCGCAAGTCGTTCAGTTGTTACCGTTACCGCCTGCCGATGATGAAGAACTGAAAAAAACACCTTGGGATTACCTGTATGAACCTGATCCAAAAGTGCTGCTTGACACCTTGCTGCGCCGTTATGTGGAATCGCAGGTTTATCAGGGCGTCGTGGAAAACCTGGCTAGCGAGCAGGCTGCACGAATGGTCGCAATGAAAGCTGCCACTGATAACGGCGGCAGCCTGATCAAAGAGCTGCAGTTGGTATACAACAAGGCTCGTCAGGCCAGCATCACTCAGGAACTCACCGAGATCGTTTCGGGAGCCTCCGCGGTTTAACCAGGTTATTACCCTAGATAGCTCAGATTGCGGGAAAGCAGCCAGCACGCCGACAATTTGAACTATGGCAGGTAAACGAATTACGTAGAGGATTCAAGATGGCTACTGGAAAGATTATCCAGGTAATCGGCGCCGTAGTGGACGTCGAGTTCCCTCAGGATGCCGTACCCAAAGTGTACGATGCCCTTGAGGTTGAGAACGATACCGACAAACTGGTGCTGGAAGTTCAGCAGCAGCTAGGTGGTGGTGTGGTTCGCTGTATCGCAATGGGGACTTCTGATGGCCTGCGTCGCGGCTTGAAAGTGAACAACCTGGAACACCCGATTGAAGTGCCGGTGGGTAAAGCTACCTTGGGCCGTATCATGAACGTATTGGGCGAGCCTATCGACATGAAAGGCGAGATTGGCGAAGGAGAGCGTTGGGCGATTCACCGTCCTGCGCCAAGCTACGAAGAGTTGTCCAGCTCTCAGGAGCTACTGGAAACCGGTATAAAAGTCATGGATCTGATTTGTCCGTTTGCTAAGGGCGGTAAAGTCGGTCTATTCGGCGGTGCGGGTGTGGGTAAAACCGTAAACATGATGGAACTGATCCGTAACATCGCGATTGAACACTCCGGTTATTCCGTGTTCGCGGGCGTGGGCGAGCGTACGCGTGAGGGCAACGACTTCTACCACGAAATGAAGGATTCCAACGTACTGGACAAAGTATCGCTGGTTTACGGTCAGATGAATGAGCCTCCGGGTAACCGCCTGCGCGTGGCACTGACCGGTTTGACCATGGCAGAGAAATTCCGTGACGAAGGCCGCGACGTTCTGTTGTTCGTCGACAATATTTACCGTTACACCCTGGCCGGTACCGAAGTTTCCGCACTTTTGGGCCGTATGCCATCTGCGGTAGGTTATCAGCCAACGTTGGCGGAAGAAATGGGGGTTCTGCAAGAGCGTATCACCTCTACCAAGACCGGTTCTATCACCTCCGTACAGGCTGTTTACGTTCCAGCGGATGATTTAACTGACCCATCACCAGCCACCACTTTTGCGCACTTGGATGCAACCGTGGTTCTGAGTCGTGACATTGCTTCTCTGGGGATTTACCCGGCTGTTGACCCACTGGACTCCACCAGCCGTCAGTTAGATCCGCTGGTTGTTGGTCAGGAGCACTACGATGTGGCGCGTGGCGTGCAGTCCATTTTGCAACGTTATCAGGAACTGAAAGATATCATTGCCATCTTGGGTATGGACGAGTTGTCTGAAGAAGATAAGCTGGTGGTATCCCGTGCACGTAAAATCCAGCGTTTCCTGTCTCAGCCGTTCTTCGTGGCAGAGGTTTTCACCGGTTCTCCGGGAAAATTCGTATCGCTGAAAGACACCATCCGTGGTTTCAAAGGCATTATGGATGGCGATTATGACCACCTGCCAGAACAGGCGTTCTACATGGTTGGCACCATTGAAGAAGCAGTGGAAAAAGCCAAGAAACTGTAACGCCTTGAGAGGAGGGTGATATGGCTATGACTTACCATCTGGATGTCGTCAGCGCGGAAAAACAGATGTTTTCCGGCTTGGTGCAAAAGATTCAGGTGACAGGCAGTGAAGGTGAACTAGGTATTTTCCCTGGCCATGCGCCGCTGCTGACTGCCATCAAACCTGGCATGGTGCATATTGTTAACCAACACGGTGAAGAAGAGTTTATTTACCTATCAGGTGGTATACTTGAGGTACAGCCGCGTGTGGTTACCGTGTTAGCTGACACGGCTATCCGTGGAACTGACCTAGACGAAGCGAGATCGCTAGAGGCTAAGTATAAAGCTGAAGAGCACATTCGCAACTCTCACGGTGACGTAGACTATGCTCAGGCATCCGCTGAACTGGCGAAAGCGATCGCAAAACTGCGTGTTATCGAGTTAACCAGAAAAGCAATGTAATTTTCGGGGCGTAATATGCACCCAAACTTAAGAAAGCAAGCGACCTATTCGGGTCGCTTTTTTTTGCTTTAAAATAACCATTTCAGACCGGCTATTATTGTGGTGTATGACCCTTTATATCGGTAAGAATATGATCGATGATCGGCAGTAATTTCACCGCCGCGCAAAATGGGTAGCGCTTGTGATAAGCCAATGCCTGTGTCCGATTCGTGTAAAGAAATATGTAGTAATCTCGTCACTAAACGGTTTTACTTTTGCCTATCAAAATAGATTTATCAGGTTACTTATGTCGAACAGTGCAATGAGTGTAGTGATCCTCGCCGCAGGCAAAGGAACACGCATGTATTCCGATCTTCCCAAGGTGTTACACCCGTTGGCGGGCAAGCCAATGGTGCAACACGTCATTGATGCCGCGATGAAGTTGGGTGCACAAAATGTCCATCTAGTGTACGGCCATGGTGGCGATCAGTTGAAAAGCACCTTGTCTGATGGCGCGCTGAACTGGGTACTACAGGTTGAACAGTTAGGTACTGGGCACGCGATGCAACAGGCCGCGCCATATTTTTCCGATAATGAAGACGTGCTGATGCTGTACGGTGACGTGCCGTTGATCTCTGTCGAGACTCTCACCCGGCTGCTGGCGGCAAAGCCGCAGGGCGGCATAGGTCTGCTGACAGTGAGACTGGACGACCCAAGCGGCTACGGGCGTATTGTGCGCGAAAATGGCGAGGTGGTGGGCATTGTTGAGCATAAAGACGCCAGCGAGATGCAACGCCAGATCAACGAAATAAATACCGGCATTCTAGTGGCCAATGGGCGCGATCTTAAGTGCTGGCTGGATATGCTCAACAACGATAATGCGCAGGGTGAATATTACATCACAGATATCATCGCATTGGCCCATGCGGACGGCAAAAAAATAGAGGCGGTACATCCAACGAACCCAAGCGAAGTCGAAGGTGTTAACAACTGCTTGCAGCTAGCGGCACTAGAGCGGGTATTCCAGTCAAAACAATCTGAAAAGCTGCTGCTAGCTGGCGTTATGCTGCTGGATCCGGCACGTTTTGATCTACGCGGTGAACTCGTCTATGGTCGCGATATATCTATTGATGCTAATGTGATTATTGAAGGCACTGTCAAGCTGGGCGATCGGGTAAAAATCGGTATCGGCTGCGTATTAAAAAACTGCGAGATTGGTAACGATTGCGAGATCAGCCCATACAGCGTACTGGAAGATACGGTGCTGGAAGCTAATTGCACCGTGGGGCCTTTCGCTCGCCTGCGCCCCGGCACTAAACTGGCTGCTGGTGCTCACGTTGGCAATTTCGTGGAAATGAAAAAGGCGCACTTGGGTAAAGGTTCCAAAGCGGGTCATCTGAGTTATCTAGGTGATGCCGAGATTGGCGATGGTGTAAATATTGGTGCAGGCACCATCACCTGCAATTACGATGGTGCTAATAAACATAAAACCATTATCGGTGACGACGTATTTATCGGTTCTGATAGCCAACTGGTGGCACCGGTTTCTGTCGGCAAAGGTTCCACTATTGCCGCTGGCACCACGGTCACCCGTGATATTGACGAAAACGAACTGGTGCTGAGTCGCATTAAGCAGAAACATATCCAGGGTTGGCCGCGCCCGGTTAAAAAAGTATGCCCTAAATAATTTGAGTTGCAGGAAGGCGGCAACGCAGCGAAAAATCGGTCGGGAACCGATTTGAACCGCGCTTGCGTTGGGTTGCAGGCTGAACTTCAGGGATGAGGTTGATTAATCCCCAGGCGCTGACACCCGTCAGTGACTGGGGTGAGCGAGAAAAGCTCACGCACAGGCAACTTGAAGTATGACGGGTATAAGTAGCATGTTTTGCGTTGGGTTCCGGTAATGAACCCAATAAAAAACATACTAAATCCCCAATGTCTAAGGCAGCGGGGATGCATGGTGAAATCAGTTTGATATCATGAAAGTACGTCCCTGAGGGCGTTTAAATTAGGAATATAGCTGATGTGTGGAATTGTAGGTGCAGTAGCGCAACGAGATATTGCAGAAATCCTGTTGGAAGGTTTACGCCGTCTTGAGTACCGTGGTTATGACTCCGCTGGTTTGGTGGTGGTAGATACTGAAGGCAACATCAGCCGCCTGCGCCGCGTAGGCAAAGTGCAAAAACTGGCTGAAGTCGCAGAACAACATGAACTGCACGGCGGCACCGGTATTGCCCACACCCGTTGGGCGACGCACGGTGAACCGACTGAAGCGAATGCGCACCCACATGTTTCTGATTACATTACTGTGGTGCATAACGGTATCATCGAAAACCACGAACCGCTGCGTGAGTTGCTGATCGAACGTGGCTACTGCTTCAGTTCAGAAACTGATACTGAAGTGATTGCTCATCTGGTGCATTGGGAGCACAAGCAGGGCGGCACACTGCTGGAAGTGGTTCAGCGAGTGATCCCTCAACTGTGCGGTGCCTATGGCACCGTCGTGATGGATAACCGCGATCCAAACGTACTGGTGGGTGCACGCTCCGGCAGCCCGTTGGTGATTGGGCTTGGTGTCGGTGAAAACTTTATCGCTTCCGATCAACTGGCGCTATTACCGGTAACCCGCCGCTTTATCTTTCTGGAAGAAGGCGATCTGGTTGAGATGACTCGCCGCACCGTCAACATTTTCGACAAGCAAGGCAACCCGGTTGAACGTCCTGAAATAGAATCCCAGGTGCAGTATGACGCCGGTGACAAGGGTGCGCACCGCCACTACATGCAGAAAGAGATCTACGAACAGCCGCTGGCGTTGAAAAACACCCTGGAAGGGCGTTTCAGCCAAGGCCAAATTAACCTGAGCGAGCTTGGCTCACGCGCTGATGAACTGTTGGCAAAGGTACAGCATGTGCAGATTATCGCTTGCGGCACCTCCTATCACTCTGGCATGGTGGCGCGTTACTGGTTTGAAGCGCTGGCAACTGTACCTTGCGATGTCGAGATCGCCTCCGAATTCCGCTACCGCAAATCGGCAGTGCGACCAGGTAGCTTGATTATCACGCTGTCACAGTCTGGCGAAACCGCCGATACTCTGGCGGCGTTGCGCCTGTCCAAAGAGCTGGGCTACCTCGGTTCGTTGGCGGTGTGCAACGTGGCTGGTTCTTCTTTGGTGCGTGAATCCGATCTGGCGTTGATGACCAAGGCTGGCACTGAAATCGGCGTAGCCTCCACCAAGGCTTTCACCACTCAGCTTGCGGTGTTGTTGATGCTGGTGGTGCGTTTGGGTCGCCTGAAGGGCATGGAGGAAAGCGTGGAACATGACATCGTGCACGCTTTGCAGGCGCTGCCGGCACGTATCGAGAAAATGTTGTCGATGGACAACATTATCGAAGCGCTGGCGGAAGATTTCTCCGACAAGCATCACGCGTTATTCCTCGGACGTGGCGATCAGTACCCGATCGCTATGGAGGGGGCATTGAAGCTGAAAGAGATCTCCTATATCCATGCCGAAGCCTATGCAGCAGGTGAATTAAAGCATGGGCCGTTGGCCTTGATTGATGCTGATATGCCGGTGATCGTGGTGGCACCGAATAACGAGCTATTGGAAAAGTTGAAATCCAATATTGAAGAAGTGCGCACGCGCGGTGGGCGGTTGTATGTATTCGCTGATCAGGATGCTGGCTTTGTCAGCAGTGAAGGAATGACCATCATTCCATTGCCGCACGTTGAAGAAATCGTAGCACCAATCTTCTATACCGTGCCGTTGCAATTGTTGTCTTATCATGTAGCACTGATTAAAGGCACCGATGTTGATCAGCCGCGTAATTTGGCGAAGTCAGTGACGGTTGAATAACTGAAGCAGGCAGATTAGCGATAATTGTGGGTGGACAAAATAGTCGTTAACTAGAAAAGTCCGGTTATGTTGTTTAAAAAAGCATACCGGATTTTTTATGGCTAAGTCAAAGCAATCACTGTAAGCGTCCGGCGAACGCACATTGTTAACAAAATTCTGCTGCCACATGCTGCCTTCATTCAATACAATGACCCTGAGTTGAAGCATGGTGAAACGGTATTCTTACAATGAACGGCAACAGCCTCTCGACGCCTGGCAACACAGCGGATTAACTAAACAGCACTATTGTCGGCAGCATGATTTGTACCCGGCCGCCTTTTATTACTGGCTTAACCATCATCACGATGACGCTACCGTGGCTATTCCCGCAGCCTTTATTCCTATACGCTGGGTCAAGCCCGGAAAGCCAACGCAGAATGTGTTTATTGAACGCTTCAACCGGACAGACCGGACAGACCGGACAGAGATACTGGATTTTACCTGTTCAGAACGCTGCATGAGGTGCGAGAAATTGCAGAGAAATGGCTGAGCGAATATAACTGTGAACGTCCGCATGAATCCTTGAACAATCTAACGATGCAGGCGTGCTACATTCTAAAATAGAACACCGTATCGTTTTTTATAAGAAATAGGATAATGACTGTTATAAAATAAATTTTTTGAGGTAATATAATGTTCAGACGGATTAGTAATTCTCATACATTAAGCCAAGCTATCTTGCTAAAAGCAAATAATAAAAATATATCTGATAAAACACTTGATAAAATAGGAAAAAAATAACCTGTATAAAAAACTCAGTAGAACCGATGGAAAAAAGATTAGGAAAAAATACTATTACGCCATATGATTATGCTTTTGGCATGAATGAGGTATGCACAGCTCTACAAAAAATAAAAAATCATACTGTCTATGAAAAAATTAGTAAGGTACTCGGAGAGCATTCTGTGGAATATGCCCTCTTACATACCACAAAGCTATTAAAGGAAAACACTCAATCTAACATAGTTTCTAACATTTTTGATACTCTAACCTTGCCTGTTATTTGCAAATCAGAAAGCAATAACATTGGTAATAGAATTGTTAATTTTAGTTGCTTGAATTCTCTTTTTACATATGTAAATAAAAGTCGTGATGGAAATTTCAAAGCTATTACAAAAATGGCAAAAAATGATAGCATTAATAGAATGCATTATACATGCATAGACGTATTTAAAAAAGGCAGTAAAATAGATTTAGTTGTTTATGAGTCAGCCTGTTTACAAGGTATTGCATCTGCAGGCCCCGATTATGGGGTTAAGTACCTCAGAAACGTATTAAAAGATCAATTTACCAAAGGAAAGATAAAACCTGAAAACATACGAGTTGGTGTAATTGAAATGGGGATTCAAAATAGCCCTAGTGACTGTGCTATTTTCTCTGTTTCTACAGCAAAAAATTTGTATAAAAATACTGAAACTTCAGAGTTGATGTTCTCTAAATTGAATAATCGAGGGGAAAAGTTCACTCTATTTTATAATTCATCTGCAAAAAATACCATTATCGACCCCAAAAGTGTGAAGCAATGTATTGATTTACATCCATTATTTCTTAAACATGCCACATCCAAATCAGGAATTATGCTAACTAACGCTAAAGATAAAAAAATTAATAAAAAAGGAGAAACCTTACAGCAAAGGATTGTAGGGAATTATCAGTTGAGAGATGGTTTGATATATTCAAATTCCATCGAAGTTAAACGTGAAATTTATTTACATAGGATTAATGAAAGAAATTCATGATGTGTGTAATTCATAGACATCGTTTCAATTTTCTCAGCTCAAGTTTAAGCTTATAATTCTGCTCTGGTATATGATCTTCACTGGGCTGATAGTTCGCTTGAACGATATCAGAGTATGGCGTTTGTTCCGCAAGTTCGAAGTAGCGCTTCATCGACGTTTTACCGTTGTGAGCGCTATGAGGACGTTCCCAATGGTAGTCATGCTGCCATTACTCGTTGGCTGAGAGGTCTAGGGTAGTGTAAATCTGTCGTATGAGTCGCCCGTGCTGCCAGTCGAGGGCAGCAGTTTTGCATCCTTTAGCCGCTGTGTGTACGCCAGCGACACATATTGCGAGCCTTTATCGCTGTGATGGATTGTGCCGCTGGGGCGTCTGGCCCACAACGCCTGCTCCAACGCATCCAGCACGAACGCCGTTTCCATCATGGACGATACCCGCCCGCCCACGATACAACCGGCGAATACATCAATGACGAACGCCACGTACGCGAACCCCCGCCAGGTGCTCACATACGTGAAGTCTGACACCCACAACGGGTCTGGCTGCTCTGCCACGAACTGACGGTTCATCCGATCGCCCGCAGCGGCCTCTTTCCGGCTGACGGTGGTTCGCACTTTTTTACCCCGCAGTACGCCCGTAAGCCCCGCCGCTTTCATCAGACGTGCCACCGTGCATCTGGCCACTCTCGCTTGCAACTGGCATCAAACCTTGCGCACACCATACACACAGTGGTTTTCATCATACACGCGCTGTACCTCCACCTTCAGCAGGTCATCATGCCGCGCTCCGGATAGCGTTTATGTTGCTGATGCCGGTAATACGTCGACGGGGCGATATCCAGCTCGTGGCATACCGATCCGACCCCGTGTTTGCTGCGCAAGGTATCCACCAGGGGCGTAATTTTTTC
The DNA here is from genome assembly GCF_000821185.2 of Serratia symbiotica. NCBI lineage: Bacteria > Pseudomonadati > Pseudomonadota > Gammaproteobacteria > Enterobacterales > Yersiniaceae > Serratia > Serratia symbiotica. The sequence goes on from NZ_CP050855.1 coordinate 3,215,684, forward strand.
CAGAGGCGGTCGAACTCCGCCTTCACAAAATACGCGGAAGCCTGGCGCAGGATATCATTACTGCGACGCAGTTCGCGGACTTCGCGCTCCAGCTCCTTCAGACGCTGGCGTTCAGTGGTACTCAGTCCGCCATCACCGCCACCGGTATCCCGTTCATGCTGGCGAAAGCCAGGTACGGAGAATCTCCGGCGTGCAGCCTATCTTGGGGGCGATGGAGCTGAGAGCGGCCCATTGCGAACCATATTCGTCCTGGCTTTCCAGAACCAAACGAACGGCCCGCTGACGGACTTCGGGGGAAAAGCGGGTATTTTTAGTCATCCTGTTTACCTCTCTCTCAGAAAGTTTAGTCTCCAGGATTACCGGTGCGGTTCAGAGCTTCCTGACTTATCTCTCTCCAAGAAAATCAGGGCGGTTCAAACCGCTGATGTGGCACGAAGTGTTCGCAGCCCCAAGAGCACGATAACCACCATGACCAACCCCGCTATGATGGCTACGCTGAACCCTGCCCGTGCGCCAAAGACGTCGATGACCATGCCTGCGAGTACACTACCGAGCGCTACACCGATGTTGATGCCAGTCGTCATCCAGATGAGACCTTCGGTGAGTCTGGATGGCGGAACAATGATCGTACCAAGATTCATAACAATGACCATCGTTGGTGCAAATGACATACCTGCCACAAAGAGCATCACGGAAAGGATATAGACGTCCGGTGAGAACATAGGCAATACAGCTGTGACTGAAGTTACCAGTACCCCAACGAAGAACTGCTTTTCAATGGGTAAGGAAACCCTTAATGCGCCAAACGTCAGGCCCGAAATCATTGAACCTAGTGCATACCAGACAAAGGGATATACCGCCTCCAGTGGGCGCTATTGCCACTGTTTTAACTCAGGTATCACCTTATCGATGACGGCGCTGATCGTGGCACTGGACACGCTAAAAGCGCGATTTCCTGACTGATAGCTTTGTCACTCATGCCGAGGGCAAACATCCGTATGATCTTGCGTTCGATCTCATCGGACAGCGTGGTCTGATGCTTTTTCACCCGTTGAGGTTCAAAAGAGCCGTTGCGCTCCCGAGGCGTGGCCAGTTCAAAAGCGCCTGTGGGTGTTTTGACTGTTTTTGGGGTCGAGCCGTTTTTACGGTTGGCTTCAAGGTCTTGAGCCAGATGGGAGTCAAGTTCAGCGGCCAAAGCAGCTTCCGTCAAAGGCTTGATTAACGGAGTTAAAATACCAGCTTTGCCCGTCAAGGCCTGGTCATCCTGACATGCTTTCAGGGCTTTATCGAAATCGAAGGGTTGGGATATGTGTCATTCCTTTTTGATTATATATTGACTTGAATGACACAGAATTTCTAACACTCCCACCGTTTAACGTTCCCCCATCTAACTTTGGGGGATACAATCAACCGACCTTCTGTCTTCAGTTTCCTATAGGTTTAACTTTTTCTCCAAATAGTGGATGTTGGTGCCACCATGCTGGAAGTTTTCGTCGTTCATGATCTTTTGCTGCAACTTAATGTTGGTTTTGATGCCATCAATGATCAACTCAGCCAGCGCATTCTTCATGCGGGCAATTGCCACATCTCGGTTTTCACCGTAAGTGATCAGCTTACCGATCATGGAGTCATAGTACGGCGGTACCGTATAGCCAGCGTAGATATGAGACTCCCAACGCACGCCGAAACCACCTGGCGCATGGAAACGAGAGATCTTACCTGGGCTTGGCAGGAAAGTGTTTGGATCTTCGGCGTTGATACGGCATTCCACCGCGTGGCCGTGGATCTTCACCTCGTGTTGTTTGATCGATAGCGGCAGACCGGCAGCAATGCGTAACTGCTCTTTGATCAGATCCACACCGGTGATCATCTCAGTAACCGGATGTTCAACCTGAATACGGGTGTTCATTTCGATGAAATAGAACTCGCCGTTTTCATACAGAAACTCAAAAGTACCTGCACCCCGGTAGCCGATTTCCACGCAGGCTTTCGAGCAGCGTTCGCCGATATAGCGGCGCATGTCGCTGGTGATACCTGGTGCTGGTGCCTCTTCTACCACTTTCTGGTGGCGGCGCTGCATGGAACAATCACGCTCAGCCAGATAGATGGCGTTGCCCTGGCCGTCAGCCAATACCTGAATTTCAATATGGCGTGGGTTCTCCAGGTATTTTTCCATATAAACCATGTCGTTGTTGAAAGCCGCTTTGGCTTCCGCTTTCGTCATGTTAATGGACTGCTCAAGATCTTTATCGCTGTGCACAACGCGCATGCCACGGCCGCCACCACCGCCGGATGCCTTGATGATCACCGGGTAACCAATACGTTTGGCAAAGGCGTGGTTTTTATCCATATCGTCGGTCAGCGGGCCATCGGAGCCAGGCACACAAGGTACCCCGGCTTTCTTCATGGCATTGATCGCAGAAACCTTATCGCCCATCAGGCGGATAGTTTCCGCTTTTGGGCCAATAAAGATAAAGCCTGAGCGTTCAACCTGCTCGGCAAAGTCGGCATTCTCGGACAGGAAGCCATAGCCAGGGTGGATCGCCACTGCACCGGTGATTTCCGCCGCAGAGATGATAGCCGGGATGTTTAAGTAACTTCTTACCGATGGTGCCGGGCCGATACACACGGTCTCATCAGCCAGCAGTACGTGTTTCAGATCACGGTCGGCTATGGAGTGAACCGCCACGGTCTTGATGCCCAGCTCTTTGCAGGCACGCAAAATACGTAGCGCTATCTCGCCACGGTTGGCGATAACAATTTTATCAAGCATGAGACGCCTCGTTATTCGATGACGACCAGTGGCTCGTCATATTCAACCGGCTGGCCGCTTTCCACCAGAATAGCTTTAACAACACCGGATTTATCTGCCTCGATCTGGTTCATCATTTTCATTGCTTCAACGATGCACAGCGTGTCGCCGACATTCACGCTCTGGCCAACTTCCACAAAGGCTTTCGCGTCGGGGCTTGGCGTGCGGTAGAAGGTACCGACCATTGGGGAGCGAACGACATGGCCACTCATCGCTGCAGGGGGTTCTGCACCTGACACGCTGCCTATTGTTGCAGCCAGGGCTGGCTGTTGCTGTGCCGGTAGTGCGTATGCCTGCTGCATCATTGGGTAAGCCTGCGCCGGTGCGGCACGGCTGATGCGAACTGATTCTTCGCCTTCAGAGATTTCCAGTTCAGAAATACCTGATTCTTCAACCAGTTCGATCAGTTTCTTGATTTTACGAATATCCATGAGTGTGATTCCGTACTCTTTTTGTGTAGCAATTAGTAGGTATTTGACAGACGGTTAACCGCTGCCTGTAAAGCAAAAGTGTAGCCATTTGCACCCAGCCCGCAGATCACGCCTACCGCTACGTCAGAGAGGTAAGAGTGATGGCGGAAAGGCTCACGAGCGTGCACGTTGGACAGATGGATCTCGATAAAGGGGATCTGCACCGCCAGCAATGCATCGCGTAGCGCCACACTGGTGTGCGTGAACGCAGCCGGGTTGATCAAAATGAAATCCGTGTTGCCGCGTGCCTGATGAACGCGATCGATCAGCAGAGACTCGGCGTTGGATTGCAGATGACTCAGTGTTATATCCAGTGCGGACGCCTGGTTTTCTAATTCATTAACAATCTCTGCTAGTGTTGTGCTGCCGTACTTCTCTGGCTCACGCGTCCCCAACAGATTCAGATTGGGGCCGTTTAGAAGCAAAATGTGAAATTTATCCGACATTGTGCTGGTATCTCCGGCAATAAAACCAACATCGTAGAAAATAACCCGATGTCACCGATTTGTCACCTGTTAAGGGGGGAATTTTCCCTTAGAACAGGATCAAGGTAGGGTATTATAACGATATCGTAGCAATTAGCAGCTGAATACTGATCTTAGCAGCGAAGATATTTAAAACCTAATTAGTCAGTCCAGATAATCATTGTGGGAATGTGAAGGGGAACACAGAGAAAAGTTCTCGCCTACGGCACGCGTCAATAACGCGCGCCGAGCTGAGCAGGTTTTCATCGGCCACAGGGTGACATCACGGGAACCGATAAATCGCTTAGAACCGTTGCTAGCATCTCATGCACGTCAGCGGATCTTCACCAGCGTGCGATCGGTGGCCTTATAGTCATTGCCCAGCTGTGCCGCAGTGGTAGCCGGCACTTCTTCCAGGGATATTTCGTCGGTGGCCTGCTGATAGAAGCTGTCTGGCAGGGTGATAGCTAGTCGCTCCCAAGTGGTTTGACGGCAGCGCTGCGGCGTATATGCTGAATTTATCCCCTGTAGGCGCACGTTGCGCAGGATAAACGGCATCACGGGGGTGAGCAGTTGGTAGCCGCCGGCCAGCCCGCAGGCGGCAACAGTGCTCGCATGTCACTTTTCATCTCTTTACATTTTTCTAAAACTATAAAGTGGTTGAATTAGATTTATTTGACTATTTGCATAATAAGAACCTATCCCATTAGGCTATTTTATTTGCCATTTTGGCCCTGGACAGTGTTTATAATCCTCACGTACTTCATGAACGCCTACTGGGATAGGCTCTGAGCATAAGCAACCTGGAGCCTGATTGGGGAAAAATGATGCTTTCAGGTCTTCTTTATCGGGGCCTTTACCTAACCTGAGATAAAAGTCAGTTTAAATTAAATATCAAGGCATTAAGTTACATTTATTGAGCAGGATTGGCACCTTTATTTATCAACGGGCGAATACTCATTTAATCATAGCGGATGAGGCACAGGGATGCGATTTACCACCAAACTCTCAGTATTGATCACTTTGTTGCTCGGGTTGGCGATGTTTTTGATGCTACTGGCGTGCTGCTACCGTTTCTTTTACGTCACCCAAGATCGGGTTAGAACGTCGCTTTGATTCGCTGGTGATCCGCGCCTTCGCACGCAGGATGTCAAAACTGGCTTGAATAACCGGTTGTTCTTCGATAACCAACGGATCACCCAGTTGGAAGAAAAGGGTTCGCACGGCATCGTAATGAAGGTGCGCCTGCGCGATACCCTGTTACAGCGTGCAAAAAGTCATCGGTGGCGGATTATGATTGAACTTGAAGAAGCAGATGTCTGTCAACATATTGACCGTTTGCGCCCAGTGCTGAGATTGCTGTCAGCGCTGGGCTGTCGTTTTGCCGTTTCCCAAGCGGGATGAGGATCAGTTGTTTGTACAAAGCCTGATCTGCACCCAAGTTTTCGCCATCAGCGTGCGCACGTGCAACGAATGGCAAACGCTGAAAGATCGTGGGTTCTGCGGCGGGCAGGGAAACTTTTTCACACCACCACAGCCGATAGATGTTGGGTGTAAAAAATATTCACGATTATCGTGTTTAACCTGAATGCCGGGCAAAAATTGACGTAGAATGAGCGCCAATTCATCTGAGCTATTTTAATCGTCAACGGCCTGCGACAATGATGTCTAATTGAGATAGGCTATTTATCAGCCTTTTTCTGGCCGAACGTAGGTCGGCGCTTACCACTGGCGACAATTAGGAAGTATGTTAGATTTTATACCCTAAATAATTCGAGTTGCTGGAAGGTGGCAATGTAGCGACAAATCGGTCGGGAACTGATTTGAACAGCGCTTGCTCTGGGCTGCGGGCTGAACTTCGGGGATGAGGTTCATTGATCCCCAGTCAGTGACTGGGGTGAGCGAGGGAAGCTAACGCACAGGCAACTTGAAGTATGACGGGTATATGCGCTGTGTAACGCCGTTTTGGGCGCGGAAAAGGGGGCAAGCTGAACCTTTGTTTAGGGAATTCAGTGCTCATCCCATTTTCCTGCATTCGAACAGCAACAATACAGACTATTTTTCACCGAAGTAGAACGTTTTTGCGCCTTGTCGCTACTTCGTGTGGTTGGTAAAGTAGGCGGATTTTATTTTCTGCCCCTAGCTTGCAGGATTATCCTTTAGTTATGTTTAAGAAATTCCGTGGCATGTTTTCCAATGACTTGTCCATCGACTTGGGTACTGCTAATACCCTGATTTATGTTAAGGGACAAGGTATTGTATTGAATGAACCGTCGGTGGTTGCCATCCGCCAAGATCGTGCCGGTTCTCCGAAGAGCGTTGCGGCTGTAGGCCATGACGCCAAACAGATGTTGGGGCGCACCCCTGGTAATATCGCGGCAATTCGCCCGATGAAAGATGGCGTTATCGCTGACTTCTTCGTGACCGAAAAAATGCTGCAACACTTTATAAAACAGGTTCATAGCAACAACTTTATGCGCCCAAGCCCGCGCGTGTTGGTCTGTGTGCCTGTCGGTGCAACCCAGGTTGAACGCCGCGCTATCCGCGAATCTGCCCAGGGAGCTGGCGCGCGTGAAGTGTTTTTGATTGAAGAACCGATGGCTGCGGCGATCGGCGCAGGTTTGCCGGTATCAGAAGCCACTGGTTCCATGGTGGTGGACATCGGTGGCGGTACTACTGAAGTGGCGGTGATTTCGTTGAACGGCGTGGTCTACTCCTCTTCGGTACGCATCGGCGGTGATCGCTTTGATGAGGCCATCATTAATTATGTGCGCCGTAACTACGGTTCACTGATCGGTGAAGCCACCGCCGAGCGCATTAAGCATGAAATCGGTTCGGCTTACCCTGGCGACGAAGTGCGAGAAATCGAAGTTCGCGGTCGTAACCTGGCCGAAGGCGTGCCGCGCGGCTTTACCCTGAACTCCAATGAAATCCTTGAAGCCTTGCAGGAACCGTTGACCGGCATTGTCAGCGCGGTGATGGTGGCGTTGGAACAGTGCCCACCGGAGCTGGCTTCCGATATTTCCGAGCGCGGCATGGTATTGACCGGTGGCGGTGCGTTGCTGCGCAACCTCGATCGCCTACTGATGGAAGAAACCGGCATTCCGGTCGTTGTAGCAGAAGATCCGCTAACCTGCGTGGCTCGCGGCGGAGGCAAGGCGTTGGAAATGATCGACATGCATGGCGGTGATTTGTTCAGCGAAGATTAGCCTGCCCTGTGAGGAGGGATCGTATCGGATGATTGTGCACCGCGAGAATTGGGTACGATTTCTCTTTCTGTTGTCGAGGAACTCGCATAATTTATGAAGCCAATTTTCAGCAGAGGGACTTCCCTACAATTACGGCTCTTTTTGGCGGTGATTGTAGCCATTAGCCTGATCGTTGCTGACAGACGGCTCGATGCATTCGTGCAGATACGCAACTACATGGACACCGCCGTCAGTCCTTTCTATTTTCTCGCCAATGGGCCGCGCAAAGCTTTAGACAGCCTGTCAGAAACGCTGGCCACCCGCCAACAATTAAAACTGGAAAACCGCGCTCTGCGCCAGGAACTGCTGCTGAAAAACAGCGACCTTCTTCTTCTTGACCAATTTAAGCAGGAGAATACCCGATTGCGCGAGCTGTTGGGGTCGCCGTTGCGCCAGGACGAGCACATGATGGTCACCCAGGTGATCTCCACCAGTGCTGATCCGTACAGCGATCAGGTGGTGATCGACAAGGGATCGGACAACGGCGTATATGAAGGCCAGCCGGTGATCAGCGACAAGGGGGTGGTTGGTCAAGTGGTGGCGGTGGCCAAGGTTACCAGCCGCGTGCTGCTGATTTGCGACGTTGCACACGCGCTGCCAATCCAAGTGCTGCGCAACGATATACGGGTGATAGCCGCAGGTAGCGGCTGCGCCGACGATTTACAATTGGAACATTTGCCGAGCAGTGCCGATGTCCGGGTGGGTGATGTTCTGGTCACCTCTGGTCTGGGTGGCCGCTTCCCGGAAGGTTATCCGGTGGCGGTGGTTTCGTCCGTCAAGGTGGATAACCAGCGCGCCTATACTGTGATTCAGGCTCGGCCCACCGCTGGGCTACAACGCCTGCGTTACCTGCTGCTGCTGTGGGGTACAGATCGCAACGGCGATATGCCGCTGCCGCCGGGCGAAGTACACCGGGTGGCTAATGAGCGCTTAATGCAGATGATGCCGCAGGTGCTGCCGCCAGTTGAAGCTGTTGGGCCACCATCACCGCTGCTGGCCGCAGGAACCCACTAATGAATAGCTACTGCATCCACGGGCGTTGGATCATCTGGTTGTCATTCTTGGTGGCGTTAGTGTTGCAAGTCATGCCGTGGCCGGAACAAATCTATATGTTTCGCCCGTCCTGGCTGGAGTTGGTGCTGATTTACTGGGTGATGGCGTTGCCGCACCGGGTCAATGTCGGCACCGGCTTTCTGCTCGGACTGATTATCGATCTGATCCTCGGCTCCACGCTTGGCGTACGTGCGTTGGCGCTGGGTATCATCGCCTATCTGGTGGCATTCAAATGTCAGCTTTTCCGCAACATAGCGCTGTGGCAACAAGCATTGATCGTGGTGTTGCTGTCACTGGTGATGGATGTAGTGGTGTTATGGGCAGAATTTTTAGTGATCAACCTCTCTTTCCGCCCAGAGGTGTTCTGGAACAGTGTGGTAAACGGCATTCTGTGGCCATGGTTATTCCTACTGATGCGCAAAATTCGCCGTCAGTTCGCGGTACAGTAAGGGTATATCAATGATTGCGCTTTATTTGGCTTCCGGCTCTCCACGCCGACACGAATTACTGACGCTGCTGGGTGTGCCGTTTGACATTTTGCTGACGCATACTACAGAGCAGCGTCAGGAAGGTGAAGCCGCCGCCGCCTACGTGTGTCGCCTGGCGCAGGATAAGGCCAAAGCGGGCGTGATGCTGGCACCGCAGGATCTTCCGGTGCTGGGGGCGGATACCCTAGTGGTGCTCAACGGGTGGGTACTAGAGAAACCGCAGGATGAAACGCATGCCGCGAAAATGCTGGCGGCGCTGTCGGGTAAACAGCATCAGGTAATGACGGCGGTGGCTATCGCCGATCGCCATAAAGTGCTGTGCCAACGGGTGGTGACCGACGTAACATTCCGCAATCTGTCGCCGCGAGACATACGCGACTATATTGCAACAGGTGAGCCTATGGATAAAGCGGGAGCCTACGGAATTCAAGGAAAAGGCGGTTGTTTCGTCAGAACGATAACCGGGAGTTATCACGCTGTGATGGGTCTGCCGCTGGTTGAAACCCATGAGCTACTCAGTAATTTTGTCGCATTAGGTGATGTGAGAGCCAATTGATGGACGCGACTATCAATCGGCTCTGAGGAAAAGGCATGACAACTGAGCTACTGGTTAATATCACACCGTCTGAAACACGGGTTGCCTATATCGATGACGGCATTCTGCAAGAGATCCATATTGAGCGCGGATCCAAACGCGGCATCGTCGGCAATATTTACAAAGGTCGCGTTAGCCGTGTCTTACCGGGGATGCAAGCGGCGTTCGTCGATATCGGTCTGGATAAGGCTGCCTTCCTGCACGCTTCCGATATCATGCCGCATACTGAATGCGTCGCCGGCGATGAGCAAAAGAATTTCCATGTGCGCGATATTGCTGAACTGGTGCGCCAGGGGCAGGATCTGGTGGTGCAGGTGGTGAAAGATCCGCTCGGCACTAAGGGCGCGCGCCTGACCACCGACATCACTCTGCCTTCGCGTTACCTGGTGTTTATGCCGGGGGCAGCACACGTTGGGGTATCGCAGCGCATTGACAGCGAAGCCGAGCGTGAACGCTTGAAGAACGCCGTTGCTGCTTACTGCGACGAACTGGGTGGGTTTATTATTCGTACCGCAGCAGAGGGTATCGGCGAAGAAGAGCTAGCGCAGGATGCCGACTTCCTTAAGCGCCTGTGGGCCAAAGTGCTGGAGCGTAAAAAACGCCACCGAACCAAGTACAAGTTGTATGGCGAGCTGGCGCTGGCGCAGCGTATTTTGCGCGATTTTGCTGGCGCAGCGCTAGAACGTATCCGCGTTGATTCACGGCTGACGTACGATCTGCTAGTGGAATTTACCGATGAATACATCCCGGATATCACCAGTAAGCTGGAGCTGTACACTGGCAACCCGCCGATCTTTGACCTGTACGACGTGGAAAACGAGATCCAGCGGGCGCTTGAGCGCAAGGTAGCGCTAAAATCGGGTGGCTACCTAATCATCGATCAAACCGAAGCGATGACCACCGTCGACATCAACACTGGCGCTTTCGTCGGTCACCGCAATCTCGACGAGACCATATTCAACACCAATATCGAGGCCACTCAAGCCATCGCCCGTCAACTACGCTTGCGCAATTTAGGCGGCATTATCATCATTGATTTTATCGATATGCATAATGAAGAACATCGCCGCCGGGTGCTGCATTCGCTGGAGCAGGCGTTGAATAAAGATCGGGTAAAAACCACGGTCAACGGTTTCTCTCAGCTAGGCTTAGTTGAAATGACGCGCAAACGGACGCGTGAAAGCATTGAACATGTGTTATGCCACAGTTGCTCTGCCTGTAACGGGCGCGGCACAGTGAAAACGGTGGAAACCGTATGTTACGAGATCCTGCGTGAGATTGTACGTGTACATCACGCTTACGATTCTGATCGTTTCCTGGTATATGCCTCGGCGGCGGTCGGCGAAGCGCTGAAGAGTGAAGAGTCTCACGCGATGGCCGAAGTGGAGATTTTTGTCGGTAAGCAGGTGAAGGTGCAGATCGAACCGCTTTACAGCCAAGAGCAGTTCGACGTTGTCATGATGTAACCCGTCCGGCCAGGCGCTGAGCCTGTTAATACATAGATATTTCCGTTGCCAGGCAACGGAAGCAAGGAGAACTGCGTGAGGCGACTGCCTGGGATTTTGTTAGCAACAGGCACCACGGTGATTGTTATTGTGGCGTTGCTGATCAGCGGGCTGCGCTTGGTGCTGCCCGAACTGAACCACTATCGCCCGCAGTTGCTGGCGAAAGTAGCCAGTCTCTCCGGCGTACCCGTGCAGGTTGATTTTATGCAAGGTAGTTGGCAAGCCTACGGCCCACGGCTGGAAATGCGCAACATAGGTGCCACTCTGCCCAAAGGCAACCTGCGTATTGAACGCCTTACACTAGCGCTGGACGTGTGGCAATCGCTGTTGCACTGGCGTTGGCAGTTTCGCGACCTCACATTCCACCAATTCCAGCTTGATCTGAACGTCACACTGGGCGGTGACGACCATCAAGCTAACCCTATTGAACCGGGGGAAATCAGCGATCTGGTGCTGCGCCAGCTCGATCATTTTGACCTGCGCGACAGCCGCATCTCTTTCCTAACGCCCGCTGGCGCACGCGCCGAATTAGACATTCCGCAGCTCACCTGGCTCAACAGCCGCAACCGCCATCGCGCTGAAGGGCAGATTAGCCTATCGACGCTGAACGGTCAGCATGGCGTGGTACAATTGCGCATGGATCTACGTGATAACCAAGGATTATTGAATACCGGTACAATTTATCTTCAAGCCGACAATATCGACATCAAGCCCTGGTTTACCCGCTGGCTGCATGCCAACACCGGACTGGAAAATGCAGATTTTAGCCTGGCGGCTTGGTTGCAGATCCAGAATGGCGAAATCGCTGGCGGCAATGCGCTACTGAAGCAAGGAACGGCTAACTGGGGTACAGGCACCAAACAACACCAGTTGGACGTGGATAATTTGGTGCTGTCGATGCGCCGTCAGAGTACGGGGTGGCAGATCGATGTGCCTCAGTGGCGGCTGAGCACCGATGGGCAGGCTTGGCCGCAGGGTGCGCTTTACGCACTGTGGCTACCGGAAAGCACCGCGTCGAGCCAGAACGCAGAATTGCGTATACGTGCGACGGACATTCAGCTAGAGCGCCTGTCGGCATTGTTGCCGACCTTCTCGTTCCTTAGCCCGGAGTTGCTGGAGCGCTGGAATGATGTACAGCCGCAGGGCAAGCTTACGGCGCTGGCGCTGGACATCCCAGTGAAACAGCCGGAACAGACCCGCTTTCAGGCTCTTTGGCAGGATGTCAGTTGGCAGCCTTGGAAACTATTGCCCGGCATCGATCACTTCTCCGGTGTGTTGAGCGGCGGGGTGGCAGAGGGGCACCTGACGCTAAGTCTTAACGACAGCACGTTGCCCTACGGCGACATGTTCCGCGCCCCGTTGGAAATTAGCAGCGCACATGGTGCGCTGACCTGGCGTTACCACGATCAAGGCTGGGAATTGGCGAGCGAGGGGCTAGAGGTCAAAGCCAAATCACTGTGGGTCAACGGCGATTTTCGCTACCAGCAGCCAGCCAAGGGCACCCCTTGGCTAAGTATCCTAGCGGGCATCCGCCTGTATAACGGCGCGGACGCTTGGCGTTACTTCCCGGAACCGCTGATGGGCAAACCACTGGTGGATTACCTCAGTAGAGCCATTCAGGGCGGGCAAGTAGATAACGCCACACTGATCTACGCAGGCGATCCACAGCACTTCCCGTATCACAAAAACGAAGGCCTGTTTGAGGTGTTGGTTCCTTTGCGTCATTCGACCTTCCAGTTCCAGCCGGGCTGGCCGGTGCTGACCGATCTGGCGATCGACCTCGATTTCATCAACGACGGGCTGTGGATGCAAGCGGCGCACACCAAGCTGGGTAAGGTTGACGGCAAAAATGTCAGTGCGGTGATCCCAGACTACCTTAAGGAACGGTTGCTGATTGACGCCGAGCTGGTGGGAGCTGGTACTGACGTTCACGACTATTTCAAACAGACCCCGCTGCAAGATTCGCTTGGCGCAGCGCTAGATGAATTGCAACTTGGCGGCAATGTCAGCGGGCGTTTACATCTTGATATCCCGCTGGATGGCGAACAGGTGAGAGCCACGGGGGAAGTGGCTTTACACAACAACTCGCTGCGGGTGAAGCCGCTGGGAAGCGAACTGCATCAACTGAGCGGCAAATTTCGCTTTGACAATGGCAACCTACAAAGCGACACCCTGTCGGCCAACTGGTTTGGGCAGCCGATGGTCGTGGACTTCAATACTCAAGAAGGCGAACGCGATTACAAAGTTGACGTTAGTTTGAAGGCCGACTGGCAGCCAGCCAAGTTTCTCGGCCTGCCGCAGGACCTGGCCGACAAGCTTGGCGGCAGCGCGTCTTGGCAGAGTCGGATTGCTATTGTGCTACCGCATCAGGGTAGGGTCAGTTATGACATCGGCGTAGATGCGGATCTCACAAAAGTAAGCAGTCACTTACCTTCTCCGTTAGGCAAACCAGCGGGTGAAGCACTGCCATTGAGGGTGAAGGTCAGCGGTGGGTTGAACGGCTTTACGCTGACTGGCAGCACGGGTAAACAGAGTCATTTCAATAGTGAATGGCTTTTTGCCAAAAAGCAGGTGACGCTGGCACGCGCCGCATGGCAAAACGCCGGTAGCGGCGCACCGCCGCTACCGACCAGCAAGTCGCTGACCCTCAGCCTACCGCCACTAGACGGCGGGCAATGGCTGGCGTTATTAGCGCCAGTGCTGAAACAGGGTGGCGGCTTGGGCGGCTTCAGTTTCCCAAACACTGTGGTGCTTAAAACGCCACAGTTGCTGCTGGGCGGCCAGGTTTGGCACAAGCTAACACTATCGGCCGAGCAGCAGCACGGTAGAGTGCAGGTGAGCGCCAAGGGCAACGAAGTGGACGGCAGCCTACAGATGGTGGATCGCGGGCCGTGGCGTGCCAATATCACCTATCTCTATTACAACCCACAGTTTGCGAACGGCAAAAGCCCGCTGGCGGCGGTTGACCCTAAGGCTGAGAGGATCTCCTTGCGCAACTGGCCTGCGCTGATGCTGCGCTGCAAGTCATGCTGGTTGCTGGGGCAAAACCTCGGCAAGGTTGAGGCCGATCTGACTCATCAGGGAGATAGCCTGATGCTGGAGCACGGGCTGATCGACACTGGCAAGGGGCGTATGACCGCCAGCGGCCAGTGGAAGCAAGGTATACAGGGAGCGCGCAGCTCACTGAAAGGCAAGCTACTGGGCAGCAAGTTCGACGAAACCACCGCCTTCCTTGGCATTACCACGCCGCTGAAATGCGGGCCATATAATGTGGATTTTGATCTGTACTGGCATGGGCAGCCCTGGCAGCCACAGGTGGATACCCTCAGCGGTACATTGCAGGTCAAGATAGGCAAGGGCGAGATTGACAGCATCGGCGGTGGTCGCGCTGGGCAACTGCTGCGCCTGGTGAGTTTTGACGCGTTGTTGCGCAAGTTGCAGTTCGATTTCAGCGACACCTTCGGCAAAGGTTTTTACTTTGATTCCATCCGCAGTACCGCATCGCTGAAAGATGGCATAATGCATACCGATGACTTATTGGTTGACGGATTGGCGGCGGATATCGCCATGAGCGGTCAGATTGACCTGTCGCGCAACCGGATCGATATGGAAGCGGTGGTGGCACCGGCGATTTCAGCCACCGTTGGCGTAGCAACGGCGTTTGTCGTCAACCCCATCGTCGGTGCAGCGGTGTTTGCTGCTTCGCAGGTGTTGGGGCCATTATGGAGCAAGATTTCCTTGATTCGTTACCACATTAGCGGCGATCTGGAACAGCCGAAAATCAACGAAGTATTGCGTAAGCCAAAGAAGGATAAAGCGCCATGAGGAATACTAACTGGAAAACACTGACCCACTGGCTTGCACCCCCTGCGCGAGCAGAGGCCGCTGACAGCACCGTTTGAGGCAATATCTTCCTTTCAAGAGTGAAAAAATTATGAGTCTGACATTTGTCAGTGAGCAGTTACTTGCGGCGAATAAGCTGAGCCATCAAGACCTATACCAGGTACTGGGCCAACTGGCAGAACGCCGCCTCGATTACGCTGACCTTTATTTTCAGTCCAGCTATCACGAAGCTTGGATGATTGAAGACGGCATCATCAAGGATGGGTCTTACAATATCGATCAGGGTGTCGGGATTCGCGCCGTTAGCGGCGAGAAAACCGGTTTTGCCTATGCTGACCAGATCACCCTAAATGCGTTGCAGCAAAGCGCCCAGGCAGCGCGCAGCATCGTGCGCGACAGCGGCAATGGCAGGGCACACACCCTGGGTGAAATCAGCCATCAGGCGCGGTATCCGTTGCTCGATCCGTTGCAGAGCCTGTCGCGCGAAGAGAAAATTGCCCTGTTGCACCGCGTTGACAAAGTAGCGCGTAACACCGACCCACGCGTGCAAGAAGTGAGCGCCAACATAACCGGCATCTACGAGCAGATGCTGGTAGCGGCTACCGACGGCACCTTGGCGGCGGATGTGCGCCCACTGGTGCGCCTTTCCGTCAATGTGCTGGTGGAACAAGACGGCAAGCGTGAACGCGGTTCCAGCGGTGGCGGTGGCCGTTTCGGTTATGACTACTTCTTAGAAAACATTGACGGCGAAACGCGCGCCGACACCTACGCCAAAGAGGCGGTGCGCATGGCGCTGGTGAACCTTATCGCTGTGGCAGCCCCTGCAGGCAATATGCCGGTGGTACTGGGAGCTGGCTGGCCGGGAGTACTGTTGCACGAAGCGGTAGGCCATGGCCTGGAAGGCGATTTCAACCGGCGCGGCACCTCAGTATTCAGTGGCCAGATGGGCCAACGGGTGGCTTCCGAATTGTGCACTGTGGTGGATGATGGCACCCTACAGGGGTACCGTGGTTCGTTGGCCATTGATGATGAAGGTGTGCCGGGTCAGTACAACGTGTTGATCGAGAACGGCATTCTGAAAGGCTACATGCAAGATAAACTCAATGCGCGCTTGATGGGCATGGCACCAACTGGCAATGGACGCCGTGAGTCCTACGCACATCTGCCGATGCCGCGTATGACCAATACCTACATGCTGGCGGGCAAGTCAATACCTGAAGAGATCATCGCCAGCGTTGAGTACGGCCTGTATGCGCCGAACTTTGGCGGTGGTCAAGTGGATATCACCTCCGGCAAATTTGTATTCTCCACCACCGAAGCTTACCTGATCGAGAAAGGCCGCATCACCAAACCAGTGAAGGGTGCCACGCTGATCGGCTCCGGTATTGAGGCGATGCAACAGATTTCAATGGTTGGCAATGATCTGGCGTTGGATAAAGGTGTCGGCGTCTGCGGCAAAGAAGGGCAAAGTGTGCCGGTGGGTATCGGCCAACCTACCTTGAAGCTGGACAGCCTGACGGTCGGCGGCACAGCGTAGCTTCTCCAGGGGCCAAAGCCATTGGCCCCTAAATGCCCTGTTTTGCTGCATAACTCGCCATTGCAAACATTCAGATTATGAATGTTTGCTGTCAGTTTAGTTGGGCGTTATCCTCAAAAATGCGCAAAAAAAGCGTAGATAGAGTGGGGGGATAGGGTCACCACGATTACAGCTTGCAGCCGAAGGCGATATCAGTAACCCCCTCAGCCTGGATAACGAAAGAGGTGGCAGAAACGACATATTAAGATTTCCACGTGTAACCGCCATTTCATTACTTACAAAATCACCTGAGGTATTGGAAGTGTAGATAAATGATAAGCAGGTGGCATCACCAGTAGTGTTCGCTGGTGATATGCCCCGGCTTGCGGCGCAGGTGTTTGCGCATCTGGCGTTGCTCTTGCAGGATTTTCTGGGTATCGCGCACCATCTGTGGGTTGCCACACAGCATCACATGGCTGGTGTCGGCGTCGATAGTTAATCCTACTACAGCTTCCAGACAGCCATCCTCGATCAGTGCGGGTATGCGCCCGGTCAGGGCATTAGCTGTTGCTTCGCGGCTGACAATAGTCTGAATGCGCATCTTGCCGTTGTAGTGCTGCTGCAATTGCTGCATCAGCGGCAGGTAGCTCAGATCGTGTGCAAAACGAGCGGCATGCACCAGCACCACTTGTTTGATTCGCTCCAGCCCGGTGCCTTCCTGTAAAATTGACAGGTAAGGGCCGATGGCAGTGCCGGTCGCCAACATCCACAGCGTTTCACACTCAGGGACTTCATCTAGCACGAAGAACCCGGCTGCTTCCTTGGTGAGCATCACCTCCGAGCCAGGGCGCAATTGAGCGAGCCTTGGACTCAACTTGCCCTCCGGTACGGTAACCAGGTAAAACTCCAAGTTTGGGCTGCTGGGAGCGTTGACGTAGGAATAGGCACGTTGCACACTTATGCCATCGATTTCCAGTGCCAGTTTGGTAAATTGTCCTGCGATAAAAGGAGCGATCGGCGCGTTAATGGTGATGCTAAACAGCCCGCTAGTCCATTGTTCTACCTTTACAACCTTGCCGTTAACCCATTCAGCCATAATCAACGACTCCCGTGGTCGAATAAAATCAGCGTTGGTGTTTTCATAAATCTCATTCCTATAATGTTATTTTAATTTGCTGGAAGTAATTATCGATTAAATGTTAGGTTATGCCCGCCAGCGGCGCTGATGGGCATAACCTAACAACGCCACGGTTCATTCGGCTTTTTTACTCTCTAAGCGTTAGATGTACCAATTAATTTACGGATCTGGTTGCGTTTGCTGCCAGTGTAACTTAGATCAATCTTTTCCTGAAACTCGCTAAAAAAATTAGATTTGTTAGCTTATGCCGCCTAGAGAGGGCTGCTCGCCATTTTGGCTGCTGCAACGGGCTATGGACCCGTTAATACCTGGGCAAAGATGAAGAAAAAGATTAATGAAAAAAATTGAAAATCTTCACCTGTTGGTGATGCTTATCCTGTTGGTGGCCGTTGGGCAAATGGCGCAAACTATCTATGTTCCCGTTATTGCTGATATCGCGCATGATCTGTCGGTTCTCCCCGGCACCGTGCAGCATGTGATGGCAGCATATCTGATGACCTACGGCTTTTCTCAACTGATTTACGGCCCGCTGTCAGATAGCATAGGTCGTCGGCCGGTGATCTTGGCCGGGATGATGATCTTCCTGATCGGCTCGCTGGGGGCTTTGCTATCCAACGGATTATCCATGCTGGTGGTTACCAGCGCCATTCAGGGCATGGGTACCGGCGTAGCGGGGGTAATGGCGCGTACCTTGCCGCGTGACCTGTACGCTAGCATTGCACTACGTTATGCCAATAGCCTGCTGAATATGGGTATCCTGATCAGCCCACTGCTTGCACCGCTGATCGGTGGGGCATTGGCGATGCTATTTGGCTGGCGTGCTAACTATGCTTTCCTGCTAGCGTTGGGCATTGGGGTCACCTACGCCATGTTCCGCTGGCTACCAGAAACCCGGCCAGCGCTGACGGAAAAGCGCCGCATGTTGGCCAGCTTCCGCCAACTGCTGGCAGATGGCACCTTTACCTGTTATTTGGTGATGCTGATCGGCGCATTGGCGGGGATTGTGGTGTTTGAAGCCAGTTGTGGCGTATTGATGGGGGGCATACTGGGCCTGAGCGGCGTAACCGTTAGCATCTTGTTTATCTTGCCGATCCCTGCGGCGTTCTTCGGTGCCTGGTACGCCGGACGTGATGGAAAAACTTTCCACAGCTTGATGTGGCACGCGGTACTCAGTTGCCTGCTGGCAGGGTTGATGATGTGGACTCCAAGCTGGTTTGGGGTGATGAATATCTGGACATTGATCGTCCCAGCCACGCTGTTTTTCTTCGGTGCTGGTATGATGTTCCCATTGGCTACTACTGGCGCGATGGAGCCTTTCCCTTATCTGGCGGGTGCGGCGGGCGCATTGGTTGGTGGTATGCAGAACCTGGGTTCAGGCCTGGCGGCCTGGTTTTCCGCTACGTTGCCGCAGACTGGGCAGTTCAGCCTGGGGCTGTTGATGTTCGCCATGGCGCTGTTGATATTGCTGTGCTGGTGGCCGTTATCCAATCGGGTACAGCATCAGGATAATACCAGATAAAACCATAGGTTATGGTCGCGGTGTTAGTCGGCTCGCCGCGCTCCAGCCATTTGTCGCCTGCCAGTTAAAAAAATGCCGCCCACACCACAAACCGCAAGCCAGGTTTAGAACCTATCCCATTAGGCTATTTTATTTGCCATTTTGGCCCTGAGCAGAATCCCCACGCACTCCTGTAGTTGCGCGCTGTCTGTGGGCAAACTGGCTGCAACGATGTGCGCTTACAGGGATAGGCGATTAGTCGTGCTCTTCCCATGCTTGAGCGCGCGCCACCGCTTTTTTCCAGCCGCTATAGCGGTAGTTGCGCTCGGTGGTTTCGATGCTGGGCTGGAATTCACGCTCGATAACCGCTTTGCTCTTCACCTCATTCAGATCGTTCCAGTAGCCGATAGCCAGACCTGCCAGGAAAGCTGCACCGAGTGCCGTCGATTCGCGCACTTCATGGCGCTTTATGCGGATGCCGAGGATGTCAGCCTGGAATTGCATCAGGAAGTTGTTGGTGACCGCGCCACCATCCACGCACAGCGATCGTAGGCGAGTGTTGGCATCGGCCTGCATGGCGTCCAGCACGTCGCGGGTCTGATAGGCGATGGACTCCAGTGTGGCACGGATGATGTGGTTGCTGTTGACGCCGCGAGTCAGGCCGAAGATCGCGCCGCGTGCATACGGGTCCCAATAAGGTGCGCCCAGGCCGGTGAAGGCCGGCACGATGTAGATGCCATTGCTGTCTTTCACCTTGGTGGCGAAATATTCAGAGTCGGCAGCGTCGCTGAACAGTTTCAGCTCATCGCGCAGCCACTGGATTGACGCACCGCCGATAAATACTGCGCCTTCCAGCGCGTAGTTCACTTCACCGCGTGGGCCGCAGGCGATGGTGGTCAGCAAACCGTGGTGGGATCGCACCGCTTTCTTGCCGGTGTTCATCAGCAGGAAGCAGCCAGTGCCGTAAGTGTTTTTCGCCATGCCCGATTGGACGCATAGCTGGCCATATAGCGCCGCCTGTTGATCCCCGGCGATACCAGCGATAGGAATACGGGTGCCGCCTTTGCCACCAATGTTGGTATGGCCGTACACCTCAGAAGACGGGCGGACTTTCGGCAACATGGCGTGGGGAATATCCAGCACCTCCAGCATGCGTTCATCCCAGTCCAACTCGTGGATGTTGAACATCATGGTGCGCGATGCGTTGGTGTAATCAGACACATGCACCTGCCCCTCGGTCATCTTCCACACCAGCCAGGTGTCAACGGTGCCGAACAGCAGTTCGCCGCGTTTAGCACGCTCGCGTGCGCCTGCCACATTGTCCAGGATCCACTTGACTTTGGTGCCGGAGAAATAGGGGTCAACCACCAAGCCGGTGGTGTGATGGATGTATGTTTCCAGGCCATCGCGCTTGAGTTTCTCGCAGATACTGGCGGTGCGACGGCATTGCCAGACGATGGCATTGTAGATCGGCTTGCCGGTTTCTTTTTCCCAGACAATGGTCGTCTCACGTTGATTGGCGATGCCGATACCGGCGATCTGATCGGTGTTGATATCGGCCTTCGCCAGCACTTCTACCATCGTGGAACTTTGTGACGCCCAGATTTCCAGCGGATCGTGTTCAACCCAACCGGCTTTCGGGTAAATTTGCACGAATTCACGCTGTGACACCGCGACGATGTTGGCATCGTGATCGAGCACAATAGCGCGTGAACTGGTGGTTCCCTGATCGAGTGCGACAATGTATTTTTTTTCTACTGTCATGATAGTCATCCTGCTGTTGGTCACTGTTTAAAGCTATATCAATCTGTTTCTTTCGTGGTGCCGATATCGCAAGGCAGGTGGCGGCCAATCAGCGCACGGTAGCCGAAGGTGCCCAGACTTGCGCCGATGATTGGGCCAAAGATCGGCACCAGGAAGTACGGGATGTCACGAGCGCCGGTGAAAGCCACTTTGCCCCAGCCAGCTAGATAAGCGAGCAGCTTCGGGCCGAAATCACGCGCTGGGTTCAACGCAAATCCCGTCAATGGCCCCATTGAGGCACCGATGATGGCAATCAGGGCACCGATCAGCAGGGGAGCCAGCGGGCCACGCGGGATGCCATTACCGTCATCGGTCAACGCCAGGATCAAACACATCAGGATGGCGGTGATCACCGTTTCTACCAAGAAAGCCTGGCCAACGGAGAGATGCGGGTTAGGGTAAGTGGAGAAGATGCCAGCGAGAGCCAGGCTTTCATCGCTGCCACGCACCATGTGGTGCGCCACTTCGAAATCGAAGAACAAGTTGTAATACAGCCCGTAGATCAGGGCTGCCGCGCAGAAGGCACCAGCGATTTGCGCCAGGATATAAGGCAGTACTTTGCATCCATCAAAGCAGGCGAACCGCCACAGGGCAATGGTAACAGCCGGGTTGAGGTGTGCGCCGGAGATTGCAGCGGTCAGATAAATGGCCATGGCAACGCCCAAGCCCCAAATGACGCTGATTTCCCATTGGCTGAAGCTGGCATCCGCCAGTTTCAGCGCGGCAACGCAGCCTGCACCAAAGAAGATCAACAGACTGGTGCCAAGAAACTCCGCGATACACTGGCCTTTTAATGTTGGCTTGGTAGTTTGGTTCGTCATAATGTTGTCGTCCTGCAAAACGAGGGGTATGGGGTTAGGGTTCGGTATCACCCAGCCTGTGGGTACAATTTTTTCATCTCGTCCAATTATTAGATCAAGGGAGGTGATTAATTTATCGTTAATGAAAATAAACGAGAAATAGCGAAATAAAAATGTGTGTGATTCGTCATAAATATGAGCGAGTTTGTGTCATTTTGTGTTCTTTTTGAGCGATAAAGCAGTGATTAGGCCAATGGTTATCCGGCAGTGGTTAATCGTGTGGCGGCGGTTGGGGAGAAGGTATTTTCGATTTTTGCTGATGGTGGCGGCAGGAAAATTGCAACAGACTGCGTGATGAGTCGGTATGATGCTAGACAGTTGTAGGCAGGCTACTTACAATCGTTTTTATCGAGACGTGCGCATTATGTTTAATAACAATGTGTGTGTCACTTGGCGCGATGCGTATTTGCAGCCGCTACCTATAGATGTACGCCTTGCTATCATGAGGGGACTGAAGAATGTCATTTGAAGTATTTGAGAAATTGGAAGCAAAAGTTCAGCAGGCGATTGATACTATCACCTTGTTGCAGATGGAAATTGAAGAGCTGAAAGAAAAAAATATCGCTCTGACGCAGGAAGTTCAAGCAGCCTCCGGTAACCATGAATCTTTGCTGCGCGAGAACCAACAACTGAAAGAAGAGCAGCTTGTATGGCAAGATCGCCTACGCACCCTGCTGGGGAAAATGGAAGAAGTTTGATCCTTGGTGGTCACACAAAAACGAAAAGGGCGCACTAAGCGTAATGCTTGTCAGTTAAGCTTTTGAGGACGCCGCAACGGGTAACGTTGCGGCTTCTTTTTTACCGCTCTTGGATAATGTCTTTGCCGTCGGGCTGGCAGGACGAAGCTTTCAGCCATCGCCAGGATTTCATTCATCACTTTCGGCACCTTTCCCGGAGCCACCGCTGGCAGTATGCTCAGTTGCGCTGTTAGATACAGTGCAGCCTGTTTAAACCCTATCTGGTAAGGCTCCACGTTTTTCAGGCTGTAAGCCATCTGTGCCATCATGAACCTCAGCAGGTTATAAGCCAGCACTACACCCCAGAGTTCCTGTCTTATTAGCTCTGGCTTTCTGCTTCTCAGCGTCAGTTCATTTTGCAACAGATGCTGTTTCATTTCTCTGAAGCCCTGCTCGATTTCCCAACGCTGCCCGTAAAGGTCAACGATATCAGCTTTAGGGTAACGTAACGGATCGCACATTGACGTCAGGATCTGTATTGTTTTTCCGTTGATTTCTTTACTTATCAACCTCGCCGTCAGTGTTTGAGGCGCATCTTTCCATTTCTTACGGGCCTGAGGGGTTAAGCTGAGTTCGACCAGTTCATGTCCTGCACCCAGCTTCTCGCGCACCTGATACTGCGCGCCTTTGCGCAGTGGGATCATCCAGTGTTTTTCTGTTCCTGATGACCACCAGTGGTGAAGCAACCCGAGTGCATAGAAGCCTTTATCCAGTATCGTCAGTGAGTGGTCCTGCGTCTGCCCGGCCAATTGAGCGGCAAGGTCAACTTTGCTGGTTTCTGACACGCTGCCAAAGCTCACACCGGATAACAGATGACTGGTCACTTCCATCTGACAGACCATACGCAGCTGTGGCCAGTCGGACTGGGCATACTCATTAGCTGTTCGTCCAAAAGCAGCATCATTTTCCGGCGTGTCCGGTGTTCTCCACAGAGTGCCGTCTACAGCCATCAATGTCAGACCGTTCCAGTGGGATAACGGTGTTTTCTCGAACCAGAGTTGGCGTGTTTTCTCGAAAACCAGTCTAACCACATCTTCCCCGAGCCGCTGACGGGCTTGTACCACGGCGCTGGGTGCGACAAAAGGACGCTTACCCGGCAGCATAATATCGAGATGTGAAACCAACTGATTCAT
Source organism: Serratia symbiotica (assembly GCF_000821185.2). NCBI lineage: Bacteria > Pseudomonadati > Pseudomonadota > Gammaproteobacteria > Enterobacterales > Yersiniaceae > Serratia > Serratia symbiotica. The sequence continues at coordinate 3,238,847 of NZ_CP050855.1, forward strand.
GGAAAATGAGCGGAACAAGGACATACCGGCGACAGCCCAGACCATCATCTCCATGGGGAGACGGCGCTTGCGAAGCGTCACGACCCCGGTATCAGCCAGGCACTCATCGATAAGCTCAGGTGAGAGCAAATCAGACAGTGCAGCAAACTCTTTAGGAGAGAATTTAAGAACGGCATCAAGCGCCTGACTCAGTAACATAAAAAAATCCGTAATCTCAGGGAGATTACGGATTTTCACACAGAGGTAGGATCGTTCAAGTGATCCTTAACTGATCGGCATTATGCACTAAGCGCCTTTTTCATTGCTGTGGCTTACTCAATATCAAGGGGATCTTCGGAAAGGATAATACCGGTGTTGTCGGCGTACAGATGGTCACCGGAGAAGAAAGTGACGCCACCGAAGTTAACGCGGATATCGCTTTCACCTACGCCCCCGCTAACTGCGCCTACCGGGATTGCCGCCATTGCCTGAATGCCGATGTCCAGCTCTTCCAAATCATCCACCTGGCGCACTGCACCATAAACCACTATGCCTTCCCATTCGTTCAGGGTGGCTAGGCGCGCCAGTTCGGCGTTGATCAGCGCACAACGCACGGAACCACCACCGTCTATCAATAGCACCCGGCCCCGGCCGTTTTCTTCAAGCAGGTCAAACAACAGGCCGTTATCCTCAAAGCATTTCACCGTGGTGATCTGCCCTCCAAATGAAGTACGCCCGCCAAAATTGGAGAAAAGAGGTTCAACAACATTCACCTCTTCATGATAGATGTCGCAAAGTTCGGAAGTATCGTATTTCATAGGAATTTGCATCGGTTTGCCGCTGGAATGTCCATTATATTCCTTTATTCGCCCTGTTGGCAAAATCATCAGTTTTTAACTGAGTGCCACGCCGATGGCGAACAGCAAGTTGGTTAGCAGCGCCGCCTTGACCATGTGCTCCAGCATCGGTCTCATACCGACTGGCGTTGGGTTGCGTAGTACACGCAGGGCATGACAAACCAGCAGCGGGATCGCCAGCAAGAACAGCCAGCCCCACGGACTGTGCAGATTGCACAGGGCAAAGCACAGCACAGCACTGCTCAGCAGCAGCACATGGTAGACGCGCGCCCTCTGTGGCCCCAACTGCACCGCCAAAGTGTTTTTGCCGTTCGCGCGATCGCTGTCGATATCGCGCAGGTTGTTGATGTTGAGCACCGCTGTTGCCAGCAGACCACAGGCGGTGGCCGGCAGCATCACCATGTTGTTAAAGCTATGCGTCTGTAGGTAGTAGGTGCCCGCCACGCTCAGCCAGCCGAAGAACACCAGTACCGAGACGTCTCCTAGCCCTAGGTAGCCGTAAGGTTTGGTGCCAACGGTATAAGTGATGGCGGCAATGATCGAAAGCACACCCAACATAAGGAAGCCGATAATGTCGCTGGGCTGCTCGCAGGCCACGGCGATCAGTGAACCGCCGGCGATGGCGTTCAACATCACTGTTATCACCAGTGCCTGTTTCATCTGCGCCTGGGTGATCATACCTTTCTGCATGCCGCGTAACGGCCCGATACGATCTTCTTTGTCACTGCCTTTTGCTGCATCGCCATAGTCATTAGCCAGGTTGGAGAGAATTTGCAGCAGGCCAGCGGTCAGCAGCACCAGCAATGCTACGCCGGGCTTCAAGCTGTTATGCCAGGCGGCGATCGCAGAACCAACGACAATAGAGGCGAAAGTCAGCGGTAGGGTGCGGGGGCGTAAACTTTCCAACCAAGCGGTGATCGGAGTGGGGACTGATGCGTTCATGTTTCGCTTCTATCAGTAAATTGCTGTGTCTGTTAGAAATAGTTGTGGGAGGTATGTCTCCCACATAAATAACTGACAGGACAATGATTGAGCGATTATAGGATAAAACGACTCAAATCTTCATCCGCAACCAGTTCATCCAGATGACTACGCACATAATCCGCATCGATTGTAATAGTTTGACCGTTAATTTCACTCGCATCGTAGGAAATATCTTCCATCAGACGTTCCAGCACGGTGTGCAGACGGCGCGCGCCGATGTTTTCGGTGTTTTCGTTAACCTGCCATGCAGCTTCAGCGATGTGTCGGATGCCATCGGTGGTGAACTCGATGTTGACGCCTTCGGTACCCAGCAGCGCTTTATACTGCTCGGACAGTGAGGCGCTGGGTTCGGTCAGGATACGCTCGAAATCTTCAGTGGTCAGCGCCTGCAACTCAACGCGGATGGGCAGGCGACCTTGCAATTCTGGGATCAGATCTGACGGGTTGGCGGTCTGGAATGCGCCGGAGGCGATGAAGAGGATATGATCGGTTTTCACCATACCGTGCTTGGTGGAAACGGTGCAGCCTTCCACCAACGGCAACAGGTCGCGCTGCACGCCTTCGCGCGATACGTCCGGGCCGGAACTTTGGTTACCACGCTTGCAGATTTTGTCGATCTCATCAATAAACACGATACCGTGCTGCTCGACTGCCTCGATCGCCTGCTCTTTCAGCTCTTCTGGATTAACCAACTTGCCGGCTTCTTCTTCCACCAGCAGCTTGAAAGCTTCTTTGATCTTCAGTTTGCGCGGCTTCTGCTTTTGGCTACCCAGGTTCTGGAACATCGACTGCAACTGGTTGGTCATTTCTTCCATGCCCGGAGGTGCCATGATTTCCACGTTTATCGGGGTGGCTGCCAAATCGAGTTCGATCTCTTTGTCGTCCAGTTGACCTTCACGCAGTTTCTTACGAAATGCCTGACGGGCGGCTGACGGTTCCTTATGCTCTTCCAACTGGCCCCAGTTGTTCTTGGCTGGTGGGATCAGCACATCGAGAATGCGTTCTTCGGCCAGTTCTTCGGCATGGGCATGGTTCTTCTCGATCGACTGTATGCGTACCATTTTGATTGCAGCGTCGGTCAGATCGCGGATGATGGAGTCCACTTCTTTACCCACGTAGCCCACTTCGGTAAATTTGGTCGCTTCAACCTTGATGAACGGTGCGTTGGCCAGCTTCGCCAGACGGCGGGCGATTTCGGTTTTACCGACACCCGTCGGGCCGATCATCAAAATGTTTTTTGGTGTCACTTCATGACGCAGCATCTCATTGAGCTGCATCCGACGCCAGCGGTTGCGCAGGGCAATGGCGACAGCACGTTTGGCCTTGTGTTGGCCAATGATGTGGCTGTCCAACTCGCTGACGATCTCGCGCGGGGTCATTTCAGACATGGTATTTGATCCTTACGCTTTGGAAGGCAATTCTTCAATAGTGTGGAAATGGTTGGTGTAAATACAGATATCGCCAGCAATGCCGAGAGATTTATCAACGATTTCGCAGGCGTTCAATTCGGTATTTTCCAACAGCGCTCGCGCCGCAGCTTGGGCATATGGGCCACCGGAGCCGATGGCAATCAAATCGTTCTCAGGCTGGATGACATCGCCGTTGCCCGTGATAATCAGCGAGGCGTGTTCATCGGCAACGGCTAGCAGTGCCTCAAGTTTGCGCAACATACGATCAGTGCGCCAATCTTTCGCCAGTTCAACAGCGGCTTTCACCAGGTGGCCCTGATGCATTTCTAATTTTTGTTCAAACAATTCAAAGAGTGTGAAAGCGTCAGCGGTGCCGCCAGCGAAACCAGCAATCACTTTGTCATTGTACAGGCGACGTACTTTTTTGACGTTGCCCTTCATCACTGTATTACCCAAGGTAGCCTGGCCATCACCGCCGATCACTACCTGGCCGTGGCGGCGAACGCTTACTATTGTTGTCACGAGCAGATCCTGGTTGAAGACAGAAAGAAAGCCCTCATAGTCTCTGCATATGCAGAGACTATGAGGCATATTGAGAGCATAGATGGGGGAGAATTGGCGCTTTTCAACCCCCCACGGCGCGGGTAATACAACTTGACATGCCAACACCGTGCAGGCGAGCGAGGGTCTTGTCTACCGTTTCGCGGCTGCTGTAGGGGCCGAGTATGACACGATTCCAGCCATCACCCGTGGTGATGTGGCTTTCGATACCTTCAAACGCCAAGCGTGCGCGGACGGATTCAGCCTGATCGGTAGCGCGGAAGGAGCCGCACTGCACCGTCCATTTTTGTTTGGATCCCGTCTTGGCTTCCTGCTTAAATCTGTCCTGTTTCACTGCCGGCTTCGGTTCAATCGGAGGCTGAACCGGTGCGCTGGTCGCTCCTTTGTTAAATAGATTGCGTGGTGGGGCGACCTGCTGTTGCTGATGGCTATTACCACGCGCAGTGGCTTGTGAAGGGGCGTTGTACGGCACCTCATTGAGTTGTGTTGGAGGCTGTTGCATATCGGCCTGCATTTGTTCCAGCAGTTTGCGCTGCTCGGCGGTCAGCGGGGTTTTGGCGTTCACTTCACCGCCGGCTGTAGGTTCGGTTGGGGTTTGCACGCCAATCTGGCGGTTTTCCAACTCCTTGATGTATCTCCAACGCTCTTCAGGTTTTGGTGGCAGGTTATTGCTTGGGCGGTTGTTGGGCGTTGGCAGCAATGGCACGCTGTTCGGCTTGTTGTGCGTGATGAAATAGAGGCCACCAATAAAGATCACCAGCAGGGCGGCGGCCAGTGCCAGTACGGTTTTGGAGACCTTGGTAGAGCCACGTTTTTTACGGCTAGAGGGTTTGTGCCTAGCTCCTGCCACGTGTCCACGGCTTACATAGTCTTTTTGTGCCACTATTATTCCGCTGTGTCATGATTAGAGGGTAAGTCTACCATGTTACTGAATCATAAGATATTTGACTAGCGTTTAGGGGCAGCGGTGCTGCCCCGGATAATCAACTCGCTGTCCAATAGCCGCGAGCCACTCGCTACCTTTTGCCCATGTAGTTGCTCCAACAGTAGCAACATCGCCTGTCTGCCGATCTGGTAGCGTGGCTGTGCCACTGTGGTTAACGGTGGATCGCAATATTGTGCCAGTTTGATGTCGTCAAAGCCGACGATTGACAGATCTTGCGGCACCCGCAAGCTCATTTTTTTCGCTTGTGACAGTACGCCTATCGCCATTACATCACTATGGCAGAAGACCGCCGTAGGCGGTTTAGGCTGAACCATCAACGCCGCCAGCGCCTGAGCGCCTGCTTCGTAGGTAAAGTCACTTCGGGTAATATAGCTGCTTTCGACGCTAATGCCATTGCGACGTAGCGCTTGAATGTAACCTTGTAGCCGATAGTGGCTTAGTGAAATCTGTTCCGGCCCGGCGATACAGGCGATCTGCCGGTGGCCTAACTGGTATAAATAATGCACGGCCTCGAAGGCGGCGGTCAGGTTATCGATATGTACTGTTGGCAATTCCAACGCGGGGGAAAATTCGTTGGCCATCACCATCGGTGGTAGATGGCGCTGCTCTTCCTTGCTAACGTCAATAGGCAGGTTGGAGCCTAGCAACAGCATGCCGCCTATCTGTTTGGTAATGATGAGGTTGAAGAAGGTGTGTTCCTGTTGATGTTGGTGCGCGCAGTCGCCGATCAACACCAGATAGCCCTGTTGCGTAGCAGTGTGCTCGATCCCCTGGATCACGTCGGCGAAAAATGGATCGCAGATGTCGGGGGTGATCACTAAAATAGTGCGGGATTCCTGGCGTTTGATAGTGCGTGACAGGCCACGAAAGGAATAGCGCAAGGCCAGCACGGCCTGTTCCACTTTCTGACGCGTCGGTGTTGACACTTTTTCCGGATTCATTAGCGCGCGCGATACGGTCGCTGTTGAAACGCCTGCCATTTTAGCAACGTCTTTCATCGTCGCCATCGGTAATTTTTTCTTATTTTTCAAAGATTATCTCCTTGCGTCAGCCCCACGTCTAAGCGACTACTGAGTTGCTGTCGGGCGGTAGAGTTATTGTCTAGCGTCATTTGCGCTTTAATATTCTGTACGCCGCGAGCAGACATTCTAAACAGAATATGTCCTAAATTTGTTACCTAATTTGCATAAAAAGTGTGAATAGAAAACGCTTTTTAGCGTTCGTCCGCAATTTCGAGGGTAAACGTTGGTATTAGAACCACTGAATCAGACTTTGATTGGCATCAGCTATCTATTGGATCGACGTCCAGCGTCCATTTCACCTTGCGGGCTTGTGGCAGGGTGCTGACCAGTGGCAGCAAGTTCTTCATCAATTGTTGTAATACCTGCCGTGATGGATGCTGCAACAGCAGTTGCCAGCGGAAGCGGCCGCCGCGTTTGGCATGCAGTGCTGGCACTGGGCCTAATACCCATAGCGAATCATCCTTTAGCGGGCTGGTCTCTAGCCAATTGCGCAGTTGCTGGAGAAAGTGCGGAGCCTGCTGATTATCGTGGTCTTCTGCGCGCACGATAATATGATGGGTATACGGCGGTAGGAACACACTGTTGCGTTCCGCCAACGCCTGTTTGGCGAAGGCGTCGTAACCCTGTTGCAGCAAAATTTGCAGCAACGGGTGGTCTGGATGGTGAGTTTGCAACAGCACTTCCCCCTGCTTACCTGCTCGGCCGGCGCGCCCCGAAACTTGGGTATACAGTTGGGCAAAATGTTCAGCGGAGCGGAAATCGGCGGAAAACAGCGCGCCATCGACATCCAGCAACGCCACCAGGGTGACATTGGGGAAGTGATGCCCTTTTGCCAACATCTGGGTGCCGATCAGAATGCGCGATTCACCACGGTGAATATCCGCCAAATACTGTTCCAACGAACCTTTGCGGCTGGTGGTGTCGCGATCGATGCGGGTGATGGGCGTGTCGGGGAACAGCGGTGCCAGCCCGTTTTCCAGTTGTTCGGTGCCGATGCCGACTGACACCAAGTGGGTAGAACCGCATTGCGGGCATTGGTGCGGCACTGGCCGCTGGCTGTCGCAGTGGTGGCAACGCAACTGGTGCTGATTCTGATGGAAAGTGTAGTAGTAGTCACAGCGCTGGCATTCGGCGATCCAACCACATTCATGGCACAGTAGCGCTGGGGCGTAACCACGGCGGTTCAGGAACAGCATCACCTGATTGCCAGCCTTAAGATGGTGTTGCATGCTTTTCAGCAGCGGTGGCGACAGGCCAACCTTAAGCGGCAGACCCTTGAGATCGATCAGATGCTGCGCTGCCGGTTTGGCGTTGCCTGCACGCAGGCTGAGTGTCAACTGGCGGTATTTGCCCCGTTGCACATTGTGCAGTGTTTCCAGTGCCGGGGTGGCGGAACCCATCACTATCGGGATGTTTTCCTCCTTGGCGCGCAATACCGCCAGGTCACGGGCATGGTAGCGCCAGCCTTCCTGTTGTTTATATGAGCTATCGTGTTCTTCATCGATAATGATCAGCCCCAGCCGCTGGAATGGGCTGAATAGCGCCGAACGGGTGCCGATAATAATAGCCACTTCGCCGCTGCGGGCGCGCAGCCATACTGCCAGCCGCTCGCTGTCGTTCAGCCCAGAGTGCAGCACATCTACCGGCGCGTTGAAACGCTCGCGGAAGCGGGCGATAGTTTGCGGCGTCAGGCCGATTTCCGGCACCAGCACCAGCGCCTGCCTACCCTTGGCTAGGATATTCTCCAGCACGCTAAGATAGACCTCGGTCTTACCGGAGCCAGTGACCCCGGCCAGTAGCCAAGCGGCGAACTGTTCGTCTTCACTGCGGATCGCCCCCACTGCGGTGGTTTGTTCGGTGTTCAGTGACAGCCGTTCGCCCAGCACGGCAAAGCTGGGACGCCAGTCCTGTGGAGTGGCGAGTTGGTAACGCAGATCGATCAGCCCCTTGTTACGTAGCGCCTGTAAAGCGCTTTCCGTCAGTTCCAGCAGGCTGACCTGGTGGCGATAGACCGGGCGATGCTTGAGCAGCGCCAGCGCTTGTTGCTGCTTGGGCGCGCGTTTCAAGCTATCCAGCAGGGTGGCATGCCCTAGATCAGTGGCAAACCATTGCTCCAGCGGCGTGGCTTCGGCTGGTTTGCCTTGCCGCAGCAAAATAGGCAGCGCGTGGAACAACACCTCACCGATCGGATAATGATAGTAATCGCTAGCCCAGCGCAGGATGCGCCACAGACAAGGGGAGAATAGCGAGGCATTGTCGAGCGTGCTGTCGATCAGTTTCAGCTTCTCTAGCGGCAGCTCGCTGGTTTCGCTGTAATCAGTGACAATGCCTATCGCCTGCTGCTTGCCCCAAGGCACACAAACGCGCGCGCCTGCCAGCGGCTGTGAACCTGGCGGCAACAGATAGTCAAAGGTGCGGGCGAGGGGAACGGGCAAAGCAACGCGCACAACGGGCATGGGGTGATCCAGAGTGAACAAAACAGTCTGTCAGTTTACACGGCGCACGGGCAAATGCGCGGTTCCGATTGCGTAGTACTTTTAATTCTGTATAATTTAGCGCCTTTGGTATAATTCGATACCAAATTCTATTATCAACCTCGTGTGGTGTCTGGCGAAACAGGGCTGGATAGCGACACGGCCTTAACTGAGGTTTCCCATGCAGCAAAGTATCCACCCAAAATACGAAGAAGTTACTGCTAACTGCTCTTGCGGTAACGTGATCAAAATTCGCTCTACTGTGGGGCACGATCTGAACCTGGACGTTTGTGGCGCATGCCATCCGTTCTACACTGGCAAGCAGCGTGATGTTGCTACCGGTGGCCGTGTAGACCGCTTCAACAAGCGTTTCAGCGTACTCGGCGCTAAGAAATAAGATTATCCTACTGTCAGATGAAAAGGGCGCCGAAGGTGTAATGCCGATCAGTTAAGGATCACTTGAACGATCCTACCTCTGTGTGAAAATCCGTAATCTCCCTGAGATTACGGATTTTTTTATGTTACTGAGTCAGGCGCTTGATGCCGTTCTTAAATTCTCTCCTAAAGAGTTTGCTGCACTGTCTGATTTGCTCTCACCTGAGCTTATCGATGAGTGCCTGGCTGATACCGGGGTCGTGACGCTTCGCAAGCGCCGTCTCCCCATGGAGATGATGGTCTGGGCTGTCGCCGGTATGTCCTTGTTCCGCTCATTTTCCATGAATCAGTTGGTTTCACATCTCGATATTATGCTGCCGGGTAAGCGTCCTTTTGTCGCACCCAGCGCCGTGGTACAAGCCCGTCAGCGGCTCGGGGAAGATGTGGTTAGACTGGTTTTCGAGAAAACACGCCAACTCTGGTTCGAGAAAACACCGTTATCCCACTGGAACGGTCTGACATTGATGGCTGTAGACGGCACTCTGTGGAGAACACCGGACACGCCGGAAAATGATGCTGCTTTTGGACGAACAGCTAATGAGTATGCCCAGTCCGACTGGCCACAGCTGCGTATGGTCTGTCAGATGGAAGTGACCAGTCATCTGTTATCCGGTGTGAGCTTTGGCAGCGTGTCAGAAACCAGCGAAGTTGACCTTGCCGCTCAATTGGCCGGGCAGACGCAGGACCACTCACTGACGATACTGGATAAAGGCTTCTATGCACTCGGGTTGCTTCACCACTGGTGGTCATCAGGAACAGAAAAACACTGGATGATCCCACTGCGCAAAGGCGCGCAGTATCAGGTGCGCGAGAAGCTGGGTGCAGGACATGAACTGGTCGAACTCAGCTTACCCCCTCAGGCCCGTAAGAAATGGAAAGATGCGCCTCAAACACTGACGGCGAGGTTGATAAGTAAAGAAATCAACGGAAAAACAATACAGATCCTGACGTCAATGTGCGATCCGTTACGTTACCCTAAAGCTGATATCGTTGACCTTTACGGGCAGCGTTGGGAAATCGAGCAGGGCTTCAGAGAAATGAAACAGCATCTGTTGCAAAATGAACTGACGCTGAGAAGCAGAAAGCCAGAGCTAATAAGACAGGAACTCTGGGGTGTAGTGCTGGCTTATAACCTGCTGAGGTTCATGATGGCACAGATGGCTTACAGCCTGAAAAACGTGGAGCCTTACCAGATAGGGTTTAAACAGGCTGCACTGTATCTAACAGCGCAACTGAGCATACTGCCAGCGGTGGCTCCGGGAAAGGTGCCGAAAGTGATGAATGAAATCCTGGCGATGGCTGAAAGCTTCGTCCTGCCAGCCCGACGGCAAAGACATTATCCAAGAGCGGTAAAAAAGAAGCCGCAACGTTACCCGTTGCGGCGTCCTCAAAAGCTTAACTGACAAGCATTACGCCGAAGGTGCCCTTTTCGTTAATATTCCCAGGCATCGGGATCGACACCCAGTTCACGCATCAGCACTTTTGCGGCTTCTGGTATCTCATCGCTGCGTTCTTTGCACAGGTCTTCATCATTCGGTAGCGGTTGGCCGGTAAAGGCATGCAGAAACGCTTCGCACAGCAATTCGCTGTTGGTAGCGTGGCGCAGGTTGTTCACTTGGCGACGGGTTCGTTCGTCGGTGAGAATTTTCAGCACCTTCAGTGGAATGGATACCGTGATTTTTTTTACTTGCTCGCTTTTTTTACCGTGTTCAGCGTAAGGGCTGACATACTCGCCGTTCCACTCAGCCATAGGGCACCTTAGATTTATCAGAAAAATTACAAAATTCTAAAATTGGCCAATTATGCCCGATTTTCACTGTTCTCACTAAATAAATGTCCCTTCTGGTGCGACTCAATTTATTGAGTACTGACGCTCAATAGACCCTATCTATGAATTCCAATTAACATTCTATCGTCATATCAAACTGACTTAATTTTAGCGGGTATTAGGGGGTTTCTCAATCTACACGCAAAGGTGTTTAGACGGCTAGATGTGTTGACGTCCATATTTATTGCGACTAATCTTTGAGGCTTCTTTACCCGTATCCAGAGAGCTGAGTATGACGTGTAAACTAGCCACCATTGCCGTGCGCAGCGGCCTGAATGACGACAAACAGCACGGCTGCGTTGTTCCACCGATCCATCTGTCTAGCACTTATAACTTTATTGGTTTCAACCAACCACGCGCTCATGACTATTCGCGCCGCAGCAACCCCACGCGTGACGTGGTACAACGCGCGTTGGCGGTGCTAGAAGGTGGAAGCGGTGCGGTGATGACCGCTAGCGGGATGTCGGCGCTCCACCTGGTGACGACCTTGTTGCTGAAGCCTGGTGAACTGCTAGTGGCACCGCATGACTGCTATGGCGGCAGCTACCGTTTGTTCGATAGCCTGAACAAACGCGATGCCTACCGGGTGCTGTTTGTCGATCAGGGGAATGAAAAAGCGCTACAGCAGGCGTTAGCGCAAAAGCCGAAGTTGGTGCTGATCGAAAGCCCCAGCAACCCGTTGCTGCGGGTGGTAGATATTGCGGCGATTTGTGACGCTGCGCATGCGGTGGGTGCGCAGGTGATGGTGGATAACACTTTTCTCAGCCCGGCGTTGCAGCAGCCGATCAAACTGGGTGCTGATCTAGTGGTTCATTCCTGCACCAAATACCTCAACGGCCACTCTGACGTGGTGGCCGGTGCGGTGATCGCCAAAGACCCGGATCTGGCGGATGAACTGGCCTGGTGGGCCAATAATATCGGGGTGACCGGCGGCGTCTTCGATAGCTATCTGCTACTACGCGGCATGCGCACATTGTCGCTACGCATCAAGGCGGCGCAAAAAAACGCCGAAGCAATTGTCAGCTATTTACAGCAACAACCACTGGTGAAAAAGCTGTATCATCCCTCTCTGCCTGAAACCCCAGGGCATGAAATTGCCCGTCGCCAGCAACGCGGTTTTGGTGCGATGTTGAGCTTTGAACTGGACGGTGACGAAGCACTACTGCGTCGCTTTCTCTCTGCCCTAACGCTGTTTACGTTGGCAGAATCGTTGGGTGGCGTAGAAAGCCTGATCTCGCATGCAGCAACCATGACCCACGCCGGTATGACGTCGGAAGCACGGGCGGCGGCAGGCATCTCCGATAGCCTGCTGCGCATTTCAGTGGGTATTGAAGACAGTAAAGACTTGATTGCCGATTTGGAACGTGCTTTCCAGACGGCGGCAACGAGGTAAGCATGAATGCAATCGAGGTAGCAGAGCCAGTGAATGGGCGTCAATTGCACAAGTTTGGCGGCAGCAGCTTGGTGGATGTGAAGTGTTATCTGCGTGTGGCTGGCATCATGGCCGAATATAGTCAACCGGACGACATGATGGTGGTGTCGGCCGCTGGCAGCACCACCAACCAATTGATTGATTGGCTAAAATTTAGCCAAAGTGATCGCCTCTCTGCGCATCAGATACAGCAAGCGCTGCGCCGTTATCACAGCGAGTTGATCAGTGGTTTGTTGCCGCCGGAGAACGCAGAGCCGTTGATCACTGAATTTACTCAGGATTTGGAACGTCTGGCGGCGTTGCTGGACGGTAAAATCACTGACGCCTGCTATGCTGAAGTGGTTGGCCACGGTGAAATTTGGTCAGCGCGTCTGATGGCGGCAGTGCTCAATAAGCGGGACATGCAGGCAGTATGGCTCGATGCGCGTGAATTCCTGTGTGCGGAGCGCGCTGCACAACCGCAGGTGGATAAGGGCCGTTCTTATCCATTGCTGCAACAGTTATTGGCGCAGCATCCGGGCAAACGTCTGGTAGTGACTGGCTTTATTTCACGTAACCACGCCGGTGAAACCGTGTTATTGGGGCGTAACGGCAGTGACTATTCCGCGACCCAAATTGGTGCATTGGCGGGTGTGGTGCGTGTGACCATCTGGAGCGATGTGGCCGGGGTATACAGCGCCGATCCACGTAAGGTGAAAGATGCCTGCCTGCTGCCATTGTTGCGGTTGGACGAGGCCAGCGAGTTGGCGCGTCTGGCAGCGCCGGTGCTGCACACCCGCACCTTGCAGCCGGTTTCTGGCAGTAATATCGATCTCCAACTGCGTTGCAGCTATCAACCTGAGCAAGGTTCGACGCGTATTGAGCGCGTGCTGGCTTCTGGCACGGGTGCCAAGATTATTACCAGTCACGATGATGTCTGCCTGATCGAGCTGTGTGTTGCCAGCCAACATGATTTCAAGCTGGCGCAACAAGAGCTGGATTTGGTGTTTAAGCGCTCGCAGATCAAACCGCTGGCGATAGGTATCCATCCAGACCGCAATCTGGTGCAGTTATGTTACACCTCTGAAGTAGCCAGCAGCATCCTGCGCATTTTGCAGGACGCTGCGCTGCCGGGCAAGCGGCAATTGCGCGAAGGTTTGGCACTGGTGGCGATGGTAGGTGCGGGCGTGAGTAAAAACCCACTGCACAGCCATCGCTTCTATCAGCAGTTGAAAGACCAGCCAGTCGAGTTTTTCTGGCAAGCGGAAGACGGCATCAGCCTGGTGGCAGTGTTACGCCAGGGGCCGACCGGACTACTGATTCAGGGCTTGCACCAGAGTTTGTTCCGCGCTGAAAAACGTATCGGTTTGGTGTTGTTCGGCAAAGGCAATATCGGTTCACGCTGGTTAGAACTGTTTGCCCGTGAACAGAAGAACATTTCCGCCCGCAGCGGCTTTGAGTTCAGTCTAGCGGGGGTGGTGGATAGCCACCGTAGCCTACTGAACTACAGTGGGCTAGGCGCTAGCCGCGTGCTGGCGTTCTTCGAAGAAGAAGCGCAGGCGCTGGACGAAGAGTCGCTGTTCTTGTGGATGCGCGCGCACCCGTTTGATGATCTGGTGGTGCTTGACCTCACCGCCAGTGAGCACCTGGTTGAGCAATATCTGGATTTCGCCAGCTATGGCTTTCATGTGATTAGCGCCAACAAGCTGGCCGGGGCGTCGGACGGTGGCACTTATCGCCAAATCCGCGATGCTTTCGCCAAGACTGGTCGCCATTGGTTGTATAACGCTACCGTGGGGGCTGGCCTGCCGGTCAACCATACAGTGCGCGATCTGCGCGACAGCGGCGACAGCATTCTGGCGATCAGCGGCATTTTTTCCGGCACTCTGTCTTGGCTATTCCTACAGTACGATGGCACCGTGCCGTTCACCGAATTAGTCGATCAAGCTTGGCAGCAAGGGCTGACTGAACCAGACCCACGGGTCGATCTATCCGGTCAGGACGTAATGCGCAAATTGGTGATCTTGGCGCGCGAAGCCGGCTATGGCATTGAGCCTAATCAGGTACGGGTCGAGTCGCTGGTGCCAGCGGGCTGTGAGCAGGGTTCCATTGACCAGTTTTTTGAGAACGGCGATGCACTGAACCAGCATATGCAGCGGCGTTTTGACGCTGCCAGAGAAATGGGGCTAGTATTGCGTCATGTAGCACGTTTTGACGCTAGCGGTAAGGCGCGGGTCGGTGTGGAAGCAGTGCGTCCTGAACACCCACTGGCTTCGCTGCTGCCGTGCGACAACGTGTTCGCTATCGAAAGCCGCTGGTATCGCGACAATCCGTTGGTGATCCGTGGGCCGGGCGCTGGCCGCGATGTGACTGCGGGCGCGATCCAGTCAGACCTAAACCGTCTGACGCAACTACTGTAATTCTCTAGGGGCGCTTCACCGCGCCCCCGCACTTTTCCTGCCAAATTAATGACAGCTGTTTTCATCATGAAATTCTTTCGCTTAGTGGGTGAAGATTAATCATCTTACTACTCCCACTTTCCTGTTGACTCTTTAGCCGACCTGCGGCAATTTCTATATAGACGTCTAAACGTATAGATGTTTATTGTGGCAATGCAATGATCGATAAGAGGCGGACAGGGTATGAGTTTTTATCACGCAAACCAGCGGGAAGCGCTGAATCAGAGTCTGGCGGAGTTAAACGGTCAGATTAACGTATCATTCGAGTTCTTCCCACCGCGTACCAGCGAGATGGAAGACACCCTATGGCAATCGATCCATCGTCTAAGCAGCCTCAAACCTAAATTCGTTTCGGTGACCTACGGTGCTAACTCCGGCGAGCGGGAACGCACCCACAGCATCATTAAGGGGATCAAGGATCGCACCGGCTTGGATGCTGCCCCGCACCTAACCTGCATCGACGCCAGCCCGGCTCAATTGCGCGATATCGCTAGCGATTACTGGAGCAGCGGCATCCGCCACATCGTGGCGCTGCGCGGCGATCTGCCGCCGACGGACGGTGGCAGGCCTGAAATGTACGCCACCGATCTGGTGACGCTGCTAAAAGACATTGGTGACTTTGATATCTCCGTCGCTGCTTACCCGGAAGTGCACCCGGAAGCGAAAAGTGCTCAGGCAGATCTGATCAACCTGAAACGTAAAGTTGATGCTGGTGCCAACCGCGCCATCACCCAGTTCTTTTTTGACGTGGAAAGTTACCTGCGTTTCCGTGACCGTTGTGTCACCGCAGGCATTGATGTGGAAATCATACCGGGCATGCTGCCGGTATCGAACTTCAAGCAACTGCAACGCTTCGCCAGCTTGACCAACGTGCGTGTGCCAAGCTGGATGACCAGCATGTTTGCTGGGCTGGACGATGATGCGGAAACTCGCAAAATGGTTGGTGCCAATATCGCCATGGATATGGTGAAGATCCTCAGCCGCGAAGGGGTGAAAGATTTTCACTTCTATACGCTGAACCGCGCCGAAATGAGTTATGCGATCTGCCATACTTTGGGCGTGCGGCCAATGGCTGCCGCCTGATCCACTGATTATGCGAGCAGGGCGTTGTGTAAAAGCAACGCCCTTTTGGGTTTGATTGCCAACCCCCCAGCGAACAGGAGCTGTGTTGCAGCATACCCTCTAGCCGGTGTTGCGCATTCCGGCGGCGATGCCAGCGATGGTGACCATCAGCGCCTGCTCAACCCGTGCATCGGGGTGCTCTTGTTGGCGTGAGCGGTGCAGCAGTTCGGCCTGTAGGACATTCAGCGGATCGGTATACACATTGCGTAGCGCAATGGATTCGGCGATCCACGGCAGGTCTTCCATCAGGTGCGCGTCGTTGGCGATGGTCAACACCACCTTGATGTCGCTTTCCAGTTGGTGGCGCAACTGCTGGCCCAACGGCCATAGCGCTTTGCCCACCAGGCGCTGATCGTAGTATTCCGCCAGCCACAGGTCGGCCTTGGCGAACACCATTTCCAGCATGCCAATACGGGTAGAGAAGAATGGCCAGTCGCGGCACATGGTTTCCAGATGGTTTTGCTTGCCGGCTTTCACGGCTTCCTGCAAACCGGCACCGGCACCCAACCAGGCTGGCAGCATCAGGCGGTTTTGCGTCCAGGCGAAGATCCACGGTATAGCGCGCAAGCTCTCTACACCGCCATTTGGTCGGCGTTTGGCCGGGCGCGAACCTAACGGTAGTTTGCCCAGCTCTAGCTCCGGCGTCGCGGCGCGGAAGTACGGCACGAAGCCAGGATTTTCACGCACATAGTTGCGGTACATGTTGCACGAGGTTTCGGATAGCTCGTCCATCAGCGTGCGCCATTCTTTCTTCGGTTCCGGAGGCGGCAGCAGGTTGGCTTCCAGAATGGCGGCAGCATACAGTGCCAGACTGCTGATGGTGACTTCTGGTAGACCAAATTTAAAGCGGATCATTTCACCTTGCTCAGTAACGCGCAGGCCCCCTTTCAGGCTGCCTGGCGGTTGTGACAGCAGCGCCGCATGCGCAGGTGCCCCACCCCGGCCGATGGAGCCGCCGCGCCCGTGGAACAGCGTCAACGCCACTCCGGCTTTGTCACAGATTTTGATCAGCGCATCCTGCGCACGATACTGCGCCCAAGATGCCGCCATCACGCCGGCATCTTTCGCCGAGTCGGAATAGCCGATCATCACCATCTGTTTGCCCTGAATAAAGCCACGATACCAGTCGATATTCAGCAGTTGGGTCATGACATCGTCGGCATTGTTCAAATCGTCAAGGGTTTCAAACAGCGGCACGACCGGTAGCGCGAATGGGCAATCGGCTTCTTTCAACAGCAGATGCACTGCCAGCACATCGGAAGGGGTACGTGCCATCGAAATCACATAGGCGGCGATTGAGTCCTGAGGTGCTTCGGCGATCACCCGGCAGGTTTCCAACACTTCCTGAGTGTCAGCACTTGGCTCCCACCTCAGTGGCACCAGTGGGCGTTTGGAGTTCAGCTCACGGATCAAGAACGCTTGTTTATCGGCTTCCGACCAGCTTTCATAGTCACCCAAGCCCAGATAGCGGGTCAACTCAGCAATGGCTTCGGTATGGCGGGTGCTTTCCTGGCGCACATCGATGCGCACCAGCGACACGCCAAAACAGCGCACGCGGCGCAGGGTATCCAGTAACTGGCCATTGGCGATGATGCTCATGCCGCTGGCCTGTAGCGACCGATAGCAGGCGTACAGGGGGGCCCACAACTGGTCGTTATTTACCAGTAGATCGCGTGGCTTCAATACCCGCTCGCCCTTCAGTTGACCCGCCAGATAGGCTTGGGTGCTCATCAATTGGCTGCGCAACCGTTTCATTATTTCTCGGTACGGCTCCTGCTTTTCGCCGTTGCCAGCGAGGGCGAGCAATTCTGGCGTACATTCGGTTATCGACAGTTCGGACACCAGCACCTGAATATCGCGGATAAACAGATCGCAGGCTTTCCAACGGCTGAGCAGCAGAACGTGGCGGGTGATCTCGGCGGTCACGTTTGGGTTGCCATCGCGGTCGCCGCCCATCCAGGAAGTGAAGCGTACCGGCACCGCTTCCGCTGGCAAGCTGTAAGCGATAGAGTTTTCTAGCTGTTCGTTGAATTCGCGCAGGAAGGCCGGCACGCCATCCCACAGGCTGTTTTCCACTACCGTAAAGCCCCACTTGGCTTCGTCGATAGGCGAAGGACGATGTCTGCGTATCTCGTCGGTGTGCCAACACTGGGCCACCAACTGACGCAGGCGGCGCATGATCTTGTTACGCGGGTAGTCAGCCAAATCGTTATGGTCGAGTTGGCTGAGGCAGGTGTTGACCTCAACCAGTTTGTGGATCAAGGTACGGCGGGTAATTTCCGTTGGGTGCGCAGTCAGCACCAGCTCAATGGAAAGTTGGGACACGGCGTCTTGCAACTCTTTGGTGCTGAGTTTTTTATCCTTCAGCCGGGTGAACAACTGAGTCAGCGCTTCTGGATTGCTGGCGGCTTCGCCGTTGGGCGAAATGCTGTGGTACTGCTCGGCAACGTTGGTCAGGTTGAGAAACTGACTGAAGGCACGCGCCACTGGCAGCAGCTCGTCGTTGGACAAGTTTTGCAATGTGGAGAGCAGTTCCTGACGGTGCGCTTCGTTACCGGCGCGTGAAGATTTGGAAAGCATACGGATAGTTTCAACGCGGTCGAGAATAGGCTCACCCAACGCTTCTTTAATAGTATCGCCGAGCAATTTGCCGAGCATACTGACATTACTGCGCATTGCCGAATATTGTTCGTTCATATAACCCCTGGCCCAGTTCTGTATTTACCCTTCATCTTTCAAACCGCAGTGGCGTTGGCTTCACTGAGTTAAATGGCCCACGCCCCTTCGGGCTGCTGCTTTGCGGCATTTGAATCGGTTCCCGACCGATTTGTCCCGGCTGATTTATCACTCTGGTCACTTGTTGGAGTCAAGCGTCCAAGGAGGCATGTGCTTACCGCCTGGCTGCAATTTGAAATCAATGGGGTCGATGACTTTTTGTCTGGTAAGTCAATTTCACGCATTAGACAAAGAGCGCCTGTTTCCGGCGCACCACATGTTTGCCCCATGGTCAATTGACACTATTTTTAGCAAAAAAACATCAAAATCGGCATATTTTCTGAAATTCAATTACGGTGTTCCGGTGATCAGCCAGGCTTATTTCAGCCTTTTTATGCTTATTTGGCGATAGGGGGATCATACGATGATTCCCCTACTTACCCTAAATTTACTGATAGCAAAAATGATCTATCAACTGCCCCAGCAATGTACGGGTTGGCTCGATAAACCCTATATCAAGATATTCGTCCGGTTGATGTGCCTGATTGATGGAACCAGGGCCAAGTACCAATGTTGGGCACAATTGCTGAATGAACGGCGCTTCAGTGCAGTAGTTAATGGCCTGAATATGGGTGCCTAACAACTGCTCAATCACTGCCACCATGGGGTGATCGGTCGGGCATTCGTAGCCGGGAATTGAGGCGTGCAGTTCCTCGATGGTGAGGCGGCCTGGCCAACGCTGGCTGATCGGCTCTAGTGCCTGATGCACCAACTGGTTGATATTGTCGAGTGTCATGCCCGGCAGTGGGCGGATGTCCAGATGCAGCTCACAGCAAGCGCAGATACGATTGGCTGCATCACCGCCATTGATATAGCCAAAGTTCATGGTGGGATAAGGCACCGCAAAGGCTGGATTGTTGTAACGTTGTTGCAGCGTGTTGCGCAGCGCTATCAGTTGACCAATGGATCCGTGCATCAGATCGATCGCGTTGACACCGCGCGCCGGATCGCTGGAGTGGCCAGACTGGCCGACGATGCGAATGGCATTGGCGATATGGCCTTTGTGCGCGTGCACTGGTTGTAGTGAGGTCGGCTCGCCGATAATGGCAAAATCTGGGCGAATGGCAGTAGAAGCGGCGAAATAGCGTGCACCAGCCATCGTCGTTTCTTCATCTGCGGTGGCCAAAATGTACAGCGGCTTGGTCAGCTTGGCGGCGTTGATATCGCGCACCGCATCCAGAATAAAAGCGAAGAAGCCTTTCATGTCGGCGGTACCTAGGCCATACAGCTTGTTATCGTGTTCTGTCAGGGTAAAAGGATCGCGCGTCCAACGGCCTGCATCATAAGGCACCGTATCGGTGTGGCCGGCTAACAGCAGGCCACCGTGGCCTTCGCCGTAGCTGGCCAGCAGATTGAATTTATTGCGGGAGTCCGGCACTGGTTGTACGTTGACGTGAAAACCCAAATCGGCAAACCATCCAGCCAGTAAGTTGATTAATGCTTCATTACTTTGATCGAGGGCGCTGTCGATGGCGCTGATCGAAGGAGTGGCGATTAATGCCCGGTACAGCTCAATAAATGGCGGTAATTTCATCTTCACTGTTGACAGCCTTTGGTGAGGGTAGTATCAATATTCATGCAATTTTAATGAATAAAAATACATTAAATTAGGGCATAAGGAAACCCGGCACTCAGATGGTTATAAAAACATCAATGCTCGACTACTCTGTGGGTGAACTGCGCAACATCGCGGGTGCCCCCTTGAATACAACAAGACATTAGCCAAAAAGGTGAACAGCCCCATGTTGAATACGCTGATTGTTGGTGCCAGTGGTTATGCCGGAGCAGAGCTGACGGCTTACCTCAATCGCCACCCATGCATGAACATAACCGCTTTAGCGGTTTCAGCGCAAAGTGCAGATGCAGGAAAGTTGCTCTCCGATCTGCATCCTCAGTTGAAAGGCATTGTCGATCTCCCACTGCAGCCATTGGTTGATGTTGTGCAAGCGGCCAAAGGTATCGACGTGGTGTTCCTCGCCACCGCCCATGAAGTCAGTCACGATATCGCGCCAGTGTTTCTGGCGGCAGGCTGCGTGGTCTTCGATCTTTCCGCTGCCTTCCGTGTGCGCAACGCCAGTTTTTACCGCCAGTATTACGGTTTCGAACATCAGCACGACGATCTGCTGGATCAGGCGGTGTACGGTCTGGCGGAATGGCAGAGTGAACAGATCAAACAGGCGCAGTTGATCGCCGTGCCGGGTTGTTACCCAACGGCGGCTCAGTTGGCGCTAAAACCGCTCATTGATCAAGCGCTGCTAAACCTTGACCAATGGCCGGTGATCAACGCCACCAGTGGTGTCAGCGGTGCTGGTCGCAAAGCCAACATCACCACCAGCTTCTGCGAGATAAGCCTACAACCGTATGGCGTTTTCACCCATCGTCACCACCCAGAAATCGTCGCGCACCTGGGTGTACCGGTGATCTTCACGCCACATTTGGCTCACTTCCCGCGCGGTATTCTCGAAACCATTACCTGCCGTTTGAAGTCTGGCGTGGCTGTGCAGGATGTGGCCCGCGTCTATCACGCTGCCTATGATGGCAAACCGCTGGTGCGGCTGTACGACCAAGGCATGCCAGCGTTAAAAGCGGTGATCGGCCTGCCGTTTTGCGACATCGGCTTTGCAGTGCAGGGCGAGCACCTGATCGCCGCAGTGGCAGAAGACAACCTGCTGAAAGGCGCAGCCGCTCAGGCGGTGCAATGCCTGAATATCCGTTTCGGCTTCCCGGAAACCCAGTCACTCTTTTAAACCAGTATGAGTAAAACGATGAACCCGTTAATTATCAAATTAGGTGGCATGTTATTAGGCAGTGAAGAAGCACTGGATCGCCTGTTTACCGCGTTGGATAGCTACCTTCAGCAGCATCAACGCCCACTGATTATCGTGCACGGTGGTGGCTGCGTAGTGGATGATCTGATGAAACAGCTTTCCCTGCCCGTGGTGAAGAAAAATGGCCTGCGGGTGACCCCTGCCGATCAGATCGACATTATTACCGGCGCGTTGGCTGGCACCGCCAACAAAACACTGTTGGCGTGGGCGATAAAACAGCGGATTAATGCGGTTGGTCTAAGCCTAGCAGATGGCGGCAGCGTCACAGTGACCCAACTTGATGCGGCACTGGGCCATGTCGGCAATGTGCAGCCGGGTTCGCCAGCATTGCTCAATACCCTGCTGGATGCTGGCTATTTTCCAGTAATCAGCTCCATCGGCATTACCGCCGATGGGCAGTTAATGAATATAAACGCTGATCAAGCGGCAACGGCCCTGGCCGCCACGTTGGACGCGGATTTGATCCTGCTGTCGGATGTCAGCGGCATCCTTGATGGCAAAGGGCAGCGCATCACGCAAATAACCACGCAGAAAGCGGAACAACTGATTGCCCAGGGCATTATCACCGATGGTATGGTGGTGAAGGTGAATGCGGCGCTTGATGCTGCCCGCACCCTGGATCGGTCAGTGGATATTGCCAGTTGGCGTCATGCCGATCAGCTTCCTGCTCTGTTTAACGGCGTGCCCATTGGCACCCGGATCCTCGCTTAAATTTAGAATTAAAAAGGAATAGATCATGCAAAATCAAGGCATCAAAAAAATCGTTCTGGCGTACTCTGGCGGCTTAGATACCTCGGCCATCATTCCATGGCTGAAAGAAAATCATGGTGGTTGTGAAGTGGTGGCGTTTGTCGCAGACATCGGCCAGGAGCGCAGCGATCTGGAAGGCATAGAGCAAAAAGCCCTGCAATCCGGTGCCTCAGAGTGCTATGTGGTTGATCTAAGAGAAGAGTTTATCCGAGATTACGTTTACCCCGTGTTGCAGACCGGCGCGTTATATGAAGGTAGCTACCTGCTGGGTACCTCGATGGCGCGCCCAATCATCGCCAAAGCCCAAGTTGAATTAGCGCTGAAAGTCGGTGCCGATGCGCTGTGCCACGGCGCGACGGGTAAAGGCAACGACCAAGTGCGTTTCGAAACCACCTACACCGCGCTGGCACCGCAGTTGAAAGTAGTCGCACCTTGGCGTGAGTGGAACCTGCGTTCTCGCGAGGCGTTGCTGAATTACCTGAAAGAGCGCCGCATTCCAACCACAGCATCGCTGGAGAAAATCTACAGCCGTGATGAAAACGCCTGGCATATCTCGACGGAAGGCGGCGTATTGGAAAGCCCGTGGAACGCGCCGAATAAAGACTGCTGGGTGTGGACCGTAGACCCGCAGGAAGCACCGGATCAGCCGGAGCAGGTGACCGTCACCGTGGAAAAAGGCCGCGTAGTAGCAGTGAATGGCGAGCATCAATCCCCGTACAAGTGTCTGGAAACCCTGAACCTACTGGGCGCTAAACATGGCGTGGGCCGCATCGACATCGTGGAAAACCGTCTGGTGGGCATCAAATCCCGTGGCTGCTACGAAACCCCAGGCGGCACCATCATGGTAGCGGCGCTGCGCGGCGTTGAGCAACTGGTGCTGGATCGTGATAGTTTCAAATGGCGCGAGCAACTGGGGCTGGAAATGTCTTATGTGGTGTATGACGGCCGCTGGTTCGCCCCGTTGCGCCGTTCATTGCAGGCTTCTGCCGAGGCGCTGGCCAAAGAGGTCAACGGCGAAGTAGTGTTGCAATTATACAAAGGCCAA
The DNA here is from genome assembly GCF_000821185.2 of Serratia symbiotica. Classification (NCBI taxonomy): domain Bacteria; kingdom Pseudomonadati; phylum Pseudomonadota; class Gammaproteobacteria; order Enterobacterales; family Yersiniaceae; genus Serratia; species Serratia symbiotica. Next base: position 3,261,732 of record NZ_CP050855.1, read on the forward strand.
GTGACGGTGATCCAAAAGAAATCCACCAACAGCCTGTACTCTGAAGAGTTCGCCACCTTCGGTGAAGATGAGGTTTACGATCATCGCCACGCTGGTGGCTTTATCCGCCTATTCTCGTTGTCTTCCCGCATCCGTGCGTTGAACGAGAAAAAGAACAAATAACTTTTTAGCGTTGCCGCTAGGCGGCAAATGTGGGAAGCCTCAGGAGTTTACTTAAGTAAGTGAATGCATGGGGTAAGCGACGCAGCCAACAACGCTGCAACTTATAGGTAAGGGCGCAGCATGCTGCGCTTTTACACGCATAAAATTCAGGAATAAAAGTATGGCACTTTGGGGTGGACGGTTCACACAGGCGGCGGATCAACGGTTCAAACAATTAAACGATTCTCTGCGTTTCGATTATCGCCTGGCGGAGCAGGACATTATGAGTTCTGTGGCCTGGTCAAAAGCGCTGGTGACGGTCAAGGTGTTGACAGAGGCGGAGCAACAGCGGCTAGAGCAGGCGCTAGGCGTGCTAATGGCAGAGGTGCAGGCTGATCCGTCGGCGATCGTCAACAGCGATGCGGAAGACATTCACAGTTGGTTGGAGCAAAAGCTGATCGACAAAGTCGGCGATTTGGGTAAAAAACTGCATACTGGCCGTAGCCGTAATGATCAGGTAGCGACCGATCTAAAACTATGGTGCAAACAACAGGTCAGCCAACTGCATCATGGCATCGTGCACCTGCAACAGGTGCTGGTGGAAACAGCCGAAGCCCATCAGGACGCGGTGATGCCGGGTTACACCCATTTGCAACGCGCGCAGCCGGTGACTTTTGCCCACTGGTGCCTGGCCTATGTGGAGATGCTTGCACGTGACGCAAGCCGCCTACAAGACACCTTAAAACGCTTGGACGTTAGCCCGCTGGGCAGCGGTGCACTGGCTGGAACCGCCTACCCGATTGATCGTGAGCAGCTTGCTGGGTGGTTAGGCTTCGCCTCGGCGACCAGTAACAGCCTGGACAGTGTTTCCGATCGCGACCACGTGCTAGAGCTGCTGTCTAACGCTGCTATCAGCATGGTACACCTGTCGCGCTTTGCCGAAGATCTTATCTTTTTCAACAGTGGCGAAGCGGCTTTTGTGGAGCTGTCTGACCGCGTGACATCCGGCTCTTCGCTGATGCCGCAGAAGAAAAACCCGGATGCGCTGGAATTGATCCGTGGCAAATGTGGCCGGGTACAGGGTGCGTTGACCGGCATGATGATGACGCTGAAAGGCTTGCCGCTGGCGTATAACAAAGATATGCAGGAAGACAAAGAGGGGCTATTTGATGCGCTTGACACCTGGATGGACTGCCTACAAATGGCAGCGTTGGTGCTGGATGGTATTCAGGTGAAGCGACTGCGTTGTAAAGAAGCGGCGGAGCAGGGTTACGCCAACGCGACTGAACTGGCGGACTATTTGGTCGCCAAGGGTGTGCCGTTCCGTGAGGCGCACCATATTGTTGGTGAGGCGGTAATGGAAGCGATCCGTCAGGGCAAGGCGTTGGAAGCATTGCCGCTGGCCGATTTGCAAAAGTTCAGCATGGTAATCGGCGACGACGTATACCCGATCCTGGCGTTACAATCCTGTCTGGACAAGCGTGCCGCCAAAGGTGGAGTTGCTCCACAGCAGGTTGCCGCAGCGATTGCCGCAACGAAGCAGCGTTTGGTTTAAACTGTAGTGGATCACAAAATCAGGACTCCTGCGTAGTCTCTTTCCATTGATTTTCATACTCGCGGCGATAACTCGCCGTTGTGCTTGTGTAGATGCACCTGGTTGTATCCACTGTGCAGCCAGCACCGGATATCCTGTGAGGCGTGATGGAGAGCGCTATATCCCACGCCCGGTATCCATTCACTTTTCAGGCTTCGGAACACCCTTTTCATTGGGGAGTATTAGCCGTCTCTTGGTTTAAGGAACCTTCATCGTCACGTTCCAGATGCGCGATACCTGCTTTCAAAGGTGAGCGGGTATACCGCTTATTCAGCGTTGTCTTTCAGGTGGCGACAACTTTCTTTGTGGTCGCCTGAAGGCGTTTCGTAACCGAACGGTGAATCCGCGTTGTGTGATTAAAATAATGTAATTGTTGCTGTTCACTGTGAGAATACCGTTTTACCCTCTTTCACCTCAGGGGCGTTTTATTGAATGAGGTGAGAATGCGATAGCGGAGTTTTGTTAACAATGTGAGTTCGCCTGGCGCTTACTGAAGGTCTACTATGCGTGGGGTCATTTAACGGGGTCAGTGCCACGCGAGAAGAGAAGTATCAACGGTGCGACACGTCGATGGTGTATCGTGGCGAAAGTTAAAGGGGGAAATCAAAACGATTTATAACAGCCATACGGGGTGAGTCCCTTAAATGTGTTGCAGGGGCTTTGGCGTCACTTTTTAATCCGTTGCGAATATCGATGCGATCACAGTGCTGGTATTGTCTTTTACTGCGATAGCTCAGGAGATTATGTCACCGTAATCGGCAGTAATGATTATGGTATGGAAAATAACGTGTGGAACATTAACTAATCTTATGATTATCAAAATAATTTTTTATCTTTTAGCACTGTATCAATTTATTAAGACTAGTGCTTGATAGTTCTAATCACTCATTGATATCTTATTTATTGCCATCAATTATCATGGATTGGAGGGATACAATGAATATTCGTGATTTAGAGTACTTGGTCGCTTTGGCTGAGCATCGGCACTTCCGCCGTGCCGCCGATTCATGCCATGTCAGCCAGCCCACGCTCAGCGGACAAACCCGCAAACTTGAAGACGAGCTGGGCGTGATGCTGCTCGAACGTACCAGCCGCAAAGTGTTGTTTACCCAAGCAGGCTTGTTGCTAGTGGAACAGGCGCGTACCGTGCTACGTGAAGTCAAAGTCTTGAAAGAGATGGCCAGCCAGCAAGGCGAAGCTATGTCTGGGCCGCTGCATATCGGCCTGATCCCGACTGTGGGGCCTTATCTGCTGCCACAAATCATCCCAATGTTACATAACACTTTTCCCAAGCTGGAAATGTATCTGCACGAAGCACAAACTCAGTCGCTGCTGGCTCAACTCGATAGCGGCAAGCTGGACTGTGCCATTCTGGCGCAGGTGAAGGAAACGGAAGCCTTTATCGAAGTACCGCTGTTTGATGAACCGATGAAGCTGGCGATATATTCTGACCACCCCTGGTCGCAGCGTGAGCGTGTGGCGATGCCAGATTTGGCGGGAGAGAAATTACTGATGTTAGAAGATGGCCACTGTCTACGCGATCAGGCAATGGGCTTTTGTTTTCAGGCAGGTGCGGACGAGGATACCCACTTTCGTGCCACCAGCCTGGAAACGCTGCGCAATATGGTCGCGGCTGGCAGCGGCATCACATTGCTGCCTTTGCTGGCCGTGCCGCCGCAGCGGGAGCGTGATGGTATCTGCTATCTGGACTGCTACAAACCTGAACCGAAGCGCACCATTGCCTTGGTGTACCGCCCCGGTTCCCCGTTGCGCAGCCGTTATGAACAATTGGCTGAGGCGATCCGCGAACACATGCAGAACTACATCAGCAACGGGTCAAAACAGGCGGTTTAAGCCGTTTAGCGCGGCGACTCGGTAGGCTTCGGCCATGGTTGGATAGTTGAAGGTAGTATTAACGAAATATTCGAGAGTATTGCCTTCACCTTTCTGTTCCATGATCGCTTGGCCGATGTGGATGATCTCTGCCGCACGTTCGCCAAAGCAGTGGATACCAAGGATTTCCAGGGTGTCACGATGGAACAGGATCTTCAGGCAGCCAACGTTCATCCCGGCGATTTGTGCGCGTGCCAGATGTTTGAACTGGGCACGGCCCACTTCGTATGGCACCTTCATTGCCGTCAGTTCTTGCTCTGTTTTGCCGACGGAGCTAATTTCCGGAATGGTATAGATACCGGTTGGAATGTCTTCGATCAAATGGCCTTTGGTTTCGCTGGCAGTGATGGCCCGCGCGGCAATGCGACCCTGATCGTAGGCGGCTGATGCCAGACTTGGGTAGCCGATCACATCACCTACCGCATAAACATGCGGCAGTGTGGTTTGGTATATGCTGTTCACTTTCAGCAGGCTGCGGCTGTCAGGCTCCAAACCGATGTTTTCCAACCCTAATGAATCGGTATTTCCAGTACGGCCATTGGCGTAAAGCAAGCAGTCCGCCTTCACTTTCTTGCCTGATTTCAGGTGAATAATCACGCCGTCTTCAGTGCCTTCGATCTGCTCGAACTCTTCGTTGTGGCGGATAACGACACCGTTGTTCCAGAGATGATAAGACAGGGAATCCGACATTTCCTGATCGAGGAACGCCAGCAGGCGATCACGGGTGTTGATCAGATCCACCTTGACATTCAAGCCCCGGAAAATCGAAGCGTACTCGCAGCCGATGACCCCGGCACCGTAAATAATCACATGGCGCGGTTCGTGGTGCAGCTCAAGGATCGAGTCGCTGTCGTAAATACGCGGGTGGTTAAAATTGACGTTCGCCGGATGGTAAGGGCGCGAGCCGCAGGCGAGCACGATATGGTCGGCACGGATGGTGTCTTGGGTGCCGTCTATATAACTGACGCTGACAGTGTTAGCATCGATAAAGCGTGCCTCGCCGACGAACAGCTTACATTGATTGCGGTCATAGAAGCTCTGGCGCATAAGGGTTTGCTGATTAATGACGTTGTCGGCGTGGCGTAGAATGTCAGGGAATGTCACGCTGAGCGTGCGTGAGTTGTTGTAAAGCGGGTTCTGGTTGAACTCGATAATGCGGCTGACGGCGTGGCGGAGGGCTTTGGATGGGATAGTGCCCCAATGGGTACATCCACCGCCGACGTTATTGTAGCGTTCGATAACAGCTACACGGGTGCCCTGTTTCACTAGCCCCATAGCGGCACCTTCACCACCAGGGCCAGAACCAATTACAATGGCATCAAATTGATAGTGTTGTTGCATGCAGGAAAGCCCTATTTTTATACAAAATCATAACGGTATCCTAACATCATAGCGTTATATGACCCAATCACCATCAGGCTTTTTGGGGCAGAACATAGTCGGTTTAGGCCGGAACTGTGATTGAGCGCATTAGTCTAATGCTGTTGCAATAAAATTTGCTTTATTGCCGAGTTTAAGGCGTTAGACTGATGGAATGTAACTTACTCTGGATATGCATATGGGCGTCAGAGCACAACAAAAAGAGCGGACGCGTCGATCTCTGATCGAAGCCGCATTCAGTCAATTGAGCGCCGAACGTAGCTTTGCCAGCCTAAGCCTGCGGGAAGTTTCACGCGAAGCGGGGATCGCGCCTACCTCGTTCTATCGCCACTTCCGTGATGTGGATGAGTTAGGACTGACCATGGTCGATGAGAGTGGCCTGATGTTGCGTCAGTTGATGCGTCAGGCGCGCCAGCGCATCGCCAAGGGCGGCAGCGTGATCCGTACTTCCGTCTCCACCTTTATGGAGTTTATCGGCGACAACCCTAATGCATTTCGCTTGCTGCTGCGTGAACGTTCTGGCACCTCCTCTGCATTTCGTGCGGCGGTAGCGCGAGAGATCCAGCATTTTATCGCCGAACTGGCGGATTATCTTGAGCTGGAAAACCACATGCCGCGCAGCTTTACCGAAGCGCAGGCGGAAGCCATGGTGACTATCGTGTTCAGCGCGGGCGCAGAAGCGCTGGATATTGATCTTGAACAACGGCGACAGTTGGAAGAACGGTTAGTGCTGCAATTGCGGATGATTTCCAAAGGTGCTTATTACTGGTATCGCCGTGAGCAAGAAAAAGCTCCTGTGTTCCACGTGTAAATAAAAAGGTAAAAGTGATGGAAAAACCCGACCGTGAGAATGGCACCTTACTGCTAACGTTGATTGTCGGCTTTTCGATCAACGGTTCGTTCGCCGCCTTGTTCAGCTCGGTGGTGCCGTTTTCAGTCTTCCCGATAATTGCACTGTTGCTGGCAGTTTACTGCCTGCATCAACTTTATCTGAATCGCGCCATGCTAGATGGCACGCCGAAGCTGGCCGCTGCTTGTTTCCTGCTGGGGTTGCTGCTGTACAGTGTCATCATGCGTGTGGAGCACCCGCAAATTGGCTCCAATTTCTTGCCGTCTATCCTCTGCGTGGCGCTGGTGTTTTGGATAGGGTTCAAACTTAAGGCGCGCAAGGCGCTGAATGAAAATGCCCAAGAGTGATAAATCAGGGGTGCCGCATTGGCACCTCGGTTATATTAGCTGCGTTTTTCCAGCAGTACGCCGCATTCCATATGGTGGGTATACGGGAATTGGTCGAACAGCGCCAGGCGGCTGATCTGGTGTGTTTCCTGCAACGTTGCCAGATTGGCGCACAGTGTTTTCGGATTGCATGAGATATACAAAATGTGCGGATAAGCCTGCACCATTTTTATCGTATCGTCATCCAGCCCGCTGCGCGGCGGATCGACAAAAATCGTCTCGCAGTTGTAGCCGCTCAGATCGATGCCCTTTAGCCGGTTAAACTCGCGCACTCCATTCATCGCCTGCGTAAAGTCTTCCGCCGCCATACGGATAATTTGCACGTTGTCAATGTGGTTAGCCGAGATGTTGTACTGCGCCGCTGCAACGGAAGGCTTGGCTATCTCGGTAGCCAATACCCGTTCGAAGTTGCGTGCCAACGCCAGCGAGAAGTTACCGTTGCCGCAGTACAGTTCCAGCAGATCGCCTTTTGAATCTGCGGTTACCTTCAACGCCCACTCCAGCATTTGTACGTTTATCGCCGCATTGGGCTGGGTGAAGCTATTTTCCACCTGGCGGTAGATTATATCGCGGCCAGCGATTGGCAGAACTTCGTCCACAAAGTCTTGATCGAGCATGATTTTCATCTTCGATGCGCGGCCAATCAGTTGCAGGTCAAAACCCTGGGCGCGCAGATCGTCGCGCAGCTGTTCGGCGTTTCGCTGCCAGGCTTCGTCCAGCTTGCGGTGATACAACAGCGAAGCGATGATTTTGCCGCTTTGCGTCGACAGATAATCGATCTGGAACAGCTTATGGCGCAGCACCGGGTTCGGCTTGATGGCAGCAATCAGCGCGCCCATCAGGCGGTTGATCAACTTGCTGGCAGCGGGGAACTGATCGACGCGCAAGCGCTGCTTAGTCTGCTGATCGAACATGATGTGGTACATCTCATCTGCATCATGCCAGATACGGAATTCGGCGCGCATGCGGTAATGGTTCACTGGTGAGTGGAACACCTCCGGTTCGGGTGCCATGAACGGTGCCAGCAATGTCTTTAGCCGGGTGGTTTTCTCCGCCAGTTGATCATCGTAACGTTCAATCGGCAAATTATCGGGCGTCATGATTTTCTTCTCGTCGAGCAAAGTTGATCAGCGGGGATTGTAGGGAATCAACCAATGAAGTCCAGTTTTGTTGCGTTTATTCTGTATGAGACTGTGTGGAGTCATCGCCCCGGGCCGGTTGCTTCCTTGCTGGCACCAACTTCCGGCGTCACTCGTAACGATTGAGAACTCGGCGGCGTTAGCCTATAGGATGTCGCAGTTTGGTATCTGGTCACATCTCATCTGATAGTTCGTGGTAGAATTGCCAACCTGTTTGATAAAAATCATGAGACGGCTTATGGCTACGTTACGCCAGGCAGGGAATACTACCTCACAGGAAGCGATACTTTCTAGCAGTACCACAACTCCCCGCCCGACTGTGCTGGTATTTGACTCTGGCGTTGGTGGGTTGTCGGTGTATCAGGAGGTTCGGCAACTGCTGCCTGATCTCCACTATATATATACCTTTGATAACGTGGCGTTCCCTTATGGCGAGAAATCTGAAGAGTTTATTGTTGAACGTGTGCTGGAGATTACCAGCGCGGTGCAACAACGCCATCCTATGGTAATGGTGATTATCGCCTGTAATACCGCCAGTACCATTTCCCTATCGGCATTGCGCAAACGCTTCAGTTTCCCGGTTGTGGGTGTTGTGCCTGCCATCAAACCCGCCGCCCGTCTTACCGCCAACGGTATCGTTGGCTTGCTGGCCACGCGAGGCACTGTTCAACGCAGTTATACCCACGAATTGATCGCCCGCTTCGCTACTGACTGCAAAATCGAACTGCTGGGTTCTTCTGAATTGGTGGAATTGGCGGAAGCTAAGCTGCATGGTGAAACCGTACCGCTGGTAACGTTGAAGAAGATCCTGCATCCGTGGCTGAAGATGAGCGAGCCGCCGGATACCGTAGTGCTGGGTTGTACCCATTTCCCATTATTAGCAGAAGAACTGACACTTGTACTGCCTGAAGGTACCCGGCTGGTGGATTCCGGTGCCGCTATTGCCCGTCGCACCGCCTGGCTTATTTCGACGCAGGAAAATTTATTATCGACTCAAGAAGACAATCTGGCGTATTGCATGGCACTAGATGAAAATACGGATGCTTTATTGCCCATTTTACAGAGATATGGTTTCAAAACATTGGAGGCACTGCCGCTTTAGCAGGTTTTTGGTTAAACATTAAACGGTTGATGAAATTTTAAAAAATACCTGTTGCGGGCTGCCGAGAACGCCCTATAATGCGCCCCCACTGGCCCGGTATTTCGGCAGATACGCTGCCGGATCAGCAAGGGAAAAGTCAAAATAATGGCTTGACTCTTCAGAGGGAAAGCGTAGTATACGCCACCTCAAGTTTGCCGCCGTGCTGCGGCTGACTTACCGCTCTTTAACAATTTATCAGACAATCTGTGTGGGCACTCCACAAGACGATATCCCGTCCCTGTTGGGACGAAAAAATATCAAGTCTTGAAGAGTGACTACCTGAAGTAACATTCATGCAGTAAATCTTTGAGCAGCGCTTCACAAGTTGAAGCATATCAAGCTTTGAATTGAAGAGTTTGATCATGGCTCAGATTGAACGCTGGCGGCAGGCCTAACACATGCAAGTCGAGCGGTAGCACAAGAGAGCTTGCTCTCTGGGTGACGAGCGGCGGACGGGTGAGTAATGTCTGGGAAACTGCCTGATGGCGGGGGATAACTAGTGGAAACGGTAGCTAATACCGCATAACGTCGCAAGACCAAAGTGGGGGACCTTCGGGCCTCACGCCATCAGATGTGCCCAGGTGGGATTAGCTGGTAGGTGGGGTAACGGCTCACCTAGGCGACGATCCCTAGCTGGTCTGAGAGGATGACCAGCCACACTGGAACTGAGACACGGTCCAGACTCCTACGGGAGGCAGCAGTGGGGAATATTGCACAATGGGCGCAAGCCTGATGCAGCCATGCCGCGTGTGTGAAGAAGGCCTTCGGGTTGTAAAGCACTTTCAGCGAGGAGGAAGGGTAATGTGTTAATAAGACATTGCATTGACGTTACTCGCAGAAGAAGCACCGGCTAACTCCGTGCCAGCAGCCGCGGTAATACGGAGGGTGCAAGCGTTAATCGGAATTACTGGGCGTAAAGCGCACGCAGGCGGTTTGTTAAGTCAGATGTGAAATCCCCGCGCTCAACGTGGGAACGGCATTTGAGACTGGCAAGCTAGAGTCTTGTAGAGGGGGGTAGAATTCCAGGTGTAGCGGTGAAATGCGTAGAGATCTGGAGGAATACCGGTGGCGAAGGCGGCCCCCTGGACAAAGACTGACGCTCAGGTGCGAAAGCGTGGGGAGCAAACAGGATTAGATACCCTGGTAGTCCACGCTGTAAACGATGTCGATTTGGAGGTTGCGCCCTTGAGGGGTGGCTTCCGTAGCTAACGCGTTAAATCGACCGCCTGGGGAGTACGGCCGCAAGGTTAAAACTCAAATGAATTGACGGGGGCCCGCACAAGCGGTGGAGCATGTGGTTTAATTCGATGCAACGCGAAGAACCTTACCTACTCTTGACATCCAGAGAACTTTCCAGAGATGGAGGGGTGCCTTCGGGAGCTCTGAGACAGGTGCTGCATGGCTGTCGTCAGCTCGTGTTGTGAAATGTTGGGTTAAGTCCCGCAACGAGCGCAACCCTTATCCTTTGTTGCCAGCGATAAAGTCGGGAACTCAAAGGAGACTGCCGGTGATAAACCGGAGGAAGGTGGGGATGACGTCAAGTCATCATGGCCCTTACGAGTAGGGCTACACACGTGCTACAATGGCGTATACAAAGAGAAGCGACCTCGCGAGAGCAAGCGGACCTCACAAAGTACGTCGTAGTCCGGATTGGAGTCTGCAACTCGACTCCATGAAGTCGGAATCGCTAGTAATCGTAGATCAGAATGCTGCGGTGAATACGTTCCCGGGCCTTGTACACACCGCCCGTCACACCATGGGAGTGGGTTGCAAAAGAAGTAGGTAGCTTAACCTTCGGGAGGGCGCTTACCACTTTGTGATTCATGACTGGGGTGAAGTCGTAACAAGGTAACCGTAGGGGAACCTGCGGTTGGATCACCTCCTTACCGAAAGATATTGATTTGTGTGGCGTGCTCACACAGATTGTCTGATGAAAGTAGCGAGCAGAAATACCTTAATAGGCTTGTAGCTCAGGTGGTTAGAGCGCACCCCTGATAAGGGTGAGGTCGGTGGTTCAAGTCCACTCAGGCCTACCACTTCTCTTCTATGCTGCGTCATAGTACCGCTCGCATATTGAAATATGCGTCGCAACACCATGCCTTGCCTAGAAAAGAAGTTGTGATCTCAAAGGTCTCTGCAAGTGACAGTATGGGGCTATAGCTCAGCTGGGAGAGCGCCTGCCTTGCACGCAGGAGGTCAGCGGTTCGATCCCGCTTAGCTCCACCATAAAGTCCGAGTGCGGTGTTTCACTACTTCAGAGTGTACTGGCAGCAGTATGCTGTGAAGTATTTTGCTCTTTAACAATCTGGAACAAGCTGAAAATTGAAAAATGGCGGCTGAAGCTTATCCCTGCGTAGAGGTATTGGGGTAAGGGTCAAGCTGTCATGGTGACACTCACCTGTTTGCAATGCGAAGTGAGACACCTTCGGGTTGTAAGGTTAAGTGACTAAGCGTACACGGTGGATGCCTAGGCAGTCAGAGGCGATGAAGGGCGTGCTAATCTGCGAAAAGCGCCGGTAAGGTGATATGAACCGTTATAGCCGGCGATACCCGAATGGGGAAACCCAGTGTGATACGTCACACTATCGTTAAGTGAATACATAGCTTGACGAAGCGAACCGGGGGAACTGAAACATCTAAGTACCCCGAGGAAAAGAAATCAACCGAGATCCCCCCAGTAGCGGCGAGCGAACGGGGGCCAGCCCAGAACCTGAATCAGCGGGTGTGTTAGTGGAAGCGTCTGGAAAGTCGCGCAGTAAAGGGTGATAGCCCCGTACACAAAAATGCACTGGCTGTGAGTTCGATGAGTAGGGCGGGACACGTGACATCCTGTCTGAATATGGGGGGACCATCCTCCAAGGCTAAATACTCCTGACTGACCGATAGTGAACCAGTACCGTGAGGGAAAGGCGAAAAGAACCCCGGCGAGGGGAGTGAAAAAGAACCTGAAACCGTGTACGTACAAGCAGTGGGAGCACCGTTGAGGTGTGACTGCGTACCTTTTGTATAATGGGTCAGCGACTTATATTTTGTAGCAAGGTTAACCGCATAGGGGAGCCGTAGGGAAACCGAGTCTTAACTGGGCGAAGAGTTGCAAGGTATAGACCCGAAACCCGGTGATCTAGCCATGGGCAGGTTGAAGGTTGGGTAACACCACCTGGAGGACCGAACCGACTAATGTTGAAAAATTAGCGGATGACCTGTGGCTGGGGGTGAAAGGCCAATCAAACCGGGAGATAGCTGGTTCTCCCCGAAAGCTATTTAGGTAGCGCCTCGTGAATTCATCTTCGGGGGTAGAGCACTGTTTCGGCTAGGGGGCCATCCCGGCTTACCAACCCGATGCAAACTGCGAATACCGAAGCATGTTATCACGGGAGACACACGGCGGGTGCTAACGTCCGTCGTGAAGAGGGAAACAACCCAGACCGCCAGCTAAGGTCCCAAAGTCATGGTTAAGTGGGAAACGATGTGGGAAGGCCCAGACAGCCAGGATGTTGGCTTAGAAGCAGCCATCATTGAAAGAAAGCGTAATAGCTCACTGGTCGAGTCGGCCTGCGCGGAAGATGTAACGGGGCTAAACCATGCACCGAAGCTGCGGCAGCGGCGCTGATGCGTTGTTGGGTAGGGGAGCGTTCTGTAAGCCGTTGAAGGTGTCCTGTGAGGGGTGCTGGAGGTATCAGAAGTGCGAATGCTGACATAAGTAACGATAAAGCGGGTGAAAAACCCGCTCGCCGGAAGACCAAGGGTTCCTGTCCAACGTTAATCGGGGCAGGGTGAGTCGACCCCTAAGGCGAGGCTGAAAAGCGTAGTCGATGGGCAACAGGTTAATATTCCTGTACTGGGTGTGACTGCGAAGGGGGGACGGAGAAGGCTAGGCAGGCCGGGCGACGGTTGTCCCGGTTTAAGCGTGTAGGGGGGCGTTTTGGGTAAATCCGGAACGCCATACAGAAACCCTGAGGCGTGATGACGATGCACCAAGGTGCAGAAGCTGTTGATGCCCTGCTTCCAGGAAAAGCCTCTAAGCATCAGGTCACCTTTAATCGTACCCCAAACCGACACAGGTGGTCAGGTAGAGAATACCGAGGCGCTTGAGAGAACTCGGGTGAAGGAACTAGGCAAAATGGTGCCGTAACTTCGGGAGAAGGCACGCTGGCATGTAGGTGAACTCCGTATCGGAGGGAGCTGAAGCCAGTCGCAGAGACCAGCTGGCTGCAACTGTTTAATAAAAACACAGCACTGTGCCAACACGAAAGTGGACGTATACGGTGTGACGCCTGCCCGGTGCTGGAAGGTTAATTGATGGGGTTAGCCGCAAGGCGAAGCTCTTGATCGAAGCCCCAGTAAACGGCGGCCGTAACTATAACGGTCCTAAGGTAGCGAAATTCCTTGTCGGGTAAGTTCCGACCTGCACGAATGGCGTAATGATGGCCAGGCTGTCTCCACCCGAGACTCAGTGAAATTGAACTCGCTGTGAAGATGCAGTGTACCCGCGGCAAGACGGAAAGACCCCGTGAACCTTTACTATAGCTTGACACTGAACATGGAGCCTTGATGTGTAGGATAGGTGGGAGGCAGTGAATCGTGGACGCCAGTCTGCGAGGAGCCACCCTTGAAATACCACCCTTTAATGTTTGATGTTCTAACTTTGCCCCGTGACCCGGGGTGAGGACAGTGTCTGGTGGGTAGTTTGACTGGGGCGGTCTCCTCCCAAAGAGTAACGGAGGAGCACGAAGGTCAGCTAATCACGGTCGGACATCGTGAGTTTAGTGCAAAGGCATAAGCTGGCTTGACTGCGAGAGTGACGGCTCGAGCAGGTACGAAAGTAGGTCTTAGTGATCCGGTGGTTCTGAATGGAAGGGCCATCGCTCAACGGATAAAAGGTACTCCGGGGATAACAGGCTGATACCGCCCAAGAGTTCATATCGACGGCGGTGTTTGGCACCTCGATGTCGGCTCATCACATCCTGGGGCTGAAGTAGGTCCCAAGGGTATGGCTGTTCGCCATTTAAAGTGGTACGCGAGCTGGGTTTAGAACGTCGTGAGACAGTTCGGTCCCTATCTGCCGTGGGCGTAGGAAGATTGAGAGGGATTGCTCCTAGTACGAGAGGACCGGAGTGAACGCACCGCTGGTGTTCGGGTTGTCATGCCAATGGCATTGCCCGGTAGCTAAGTGCGGAACAGATAAGCGCTGAAAGCATCTAAGCGCGAAACTGGCCTCGAGATGAGTCTTCCCTGGGTCTGAGAGGTCCCTGAAGGCACGTTTAAGACGAAGACGTGGATAGGCTGGGTGTGTAAGAGCAGCGATGCTTTGAGCTAACCAGTACTAATGAGCCGTGAGGCTTAACCTTACAACACCGAAGGTGTGTTATAGGCAGGGGTGGAGTTATTTTCAGCGAGTTCCGAGATTGGTTCTGGTGGTTACGTGAGTAACGGCCGAGAATGAAACAGACTTTGCCTGGCGGCGATAGCGCGGTGGTCCCACCTGATTCCATGCCGAACTCAGCAGTGAAACGCCGTAGCGCCGATGGTAGTGTGGGGTCTCCCCATGTGAGAGTAGGACACTGCCAGGCATCAAATAAAGTAGAAAGCCTCATGCGAAAGCATGGGGCTTTTTGCTTTGTGAGTTACCGAGAGTGAACGGTTTACTGTGGCAGTTTGGAGTCGGAACTGTAGTGGATCAGTAATTCAGGACACGTCTAAATCCTGTTAGTGTTAAACAGTGAACATGAGGTGATGAATGATCAAAACTCGTCGAACCAAACGCACATTTTCCCCGGAGTTCAAACTCGACGCTATCGAGCAGGTTGTTAATGACTAGCGCGATGCCGGTGAAGTCGTCCAGGCACACGAACTCAATCCTGATCCTTTGCGTCAATGGATACGACTGTATAAGCAAGCGCTTCAGGGTATTGAGTCGGTTGGGAATGCTATTACGCCTGAGTAACGTGAAATTCAGCAGCTTAAAGCGCAGATATAGCGTCTTGAGATGGAAAAAGCAATACTAAAGCAGGCTGCCGTGCTGATGAGCACTCCCCCCCGGAAAACGCTCGCGCTAATCACATGGCTGAAAGCAAAGTGGCCCATATGGGTTCTCTGTAATTTGTTCGGTGTTCACTGTAGCGTTGATTAGGCACAGGTGAAGCGGCCCATTGATGTACGACGAGTCGGAATAAGAAGTCGGGTGAGAACATGTCATGTTCTCAGTTGTGGTGCCGCAGGTAGCCGAACAATCAGCCAGATGCTGCGACAGAGTGGGGTTGATGCAGGCCGATGGCTGGTTCGACGCCTGATGGAAGGAATGCACGCTGACACGTAGTCAGCCGGTTAAACACCGCGACCGGATAAACCATGACAGCAGCCCGGCCTTGCCAAACTTATTGCGTCGGCAGTTTAACCCAGTCGCACTAAATCGCGTCTGGTACGGCGATATCAGTTTTATTCGCCTGTAGGACAAATGAGGCTATCTCGCACTTGTCGTTGATTTATATGCACACCGAATTATCGGTTCAGCCCTCTCACTAACTGCTGATGCTGATGGAGTGTGTCGGGCAGTGGCGTAATGCCCTGGCAACTCCACCGGGAGCGACTGGCGTTACTGGTTCCATTTACTGTCGGTATGTTTACCAGCGATGACTGGGGCAGTTATGGCAGAGCAGTCCCGAAGGATAAGCCTCTGACGGGAAAGATTTTTACTCAGCGTATTGAACGCAATAATCTGACATTGCACACCCGCATCAAACGACTGACTCGCAAGATAATTTGTTTTTCGCGCTCTGTCGAATTCCACGAAAAGGTCATCAGGGCTTTCATTGAAAAATACATGTTCAACTCATTGGAGGCATCACTAAATCCTGGAGCAGAGGACTGATCCCGGATTGTCTCTTACTGGCAGGATCGTTCAAGTACTCTTAAACGATCGGCATTACCATGGTTTTTTTGTTATGATAAAAATAAGCTAATCGGTATTTATCTATTTATTTAAGGAATATTAAGACTGGTATCTATCCATAATAATAAGATATTTAATATATTTAAATAAACTGAAGTATATATATTGATGGCGATACATCTTATAACTTATTGATTTATAATTAATTATATCTATAGCGCTCCTACCTTATATAAAAAACGCTGATTAAATAAGAAAAGTCCGTATTCCATCAGATATTATTCTGATTAAAATAGCAGTAGTTAAAAACAAATATTAGCGACAAGCGTCGAATCGAGTAGACTAGGTGGAAGATTATTTCCGTATGGGTATTGAACATTATGTCTATTGAAAGCGCGTCTTTAAAACATCACAATACTTTTGCGCTCCCGGTCAACGCAGCGCATCTGGTTCTGGCAGATAGAATTGAATTAATGCTCAAAGTCTGGCAACAAACGCAAAAGCGCCAGATGCCACTGCTGGTGCTCGGCGAGGGAAGCAACGTGCTGTTTCTTGAAGACTTTGCCGGTACGGTGATGGTCAACCAATTAAAAGGCATAGATATCAGAGAGGAACTGGATACGTGGCACCTCCATGTCGGCTCTGGTGAGAATTGGCACGATCTGGTTTGTCACACTCTGCAAGTTGGTATTGCCGGGTTGGAAAACCTGGCGCTGATCCCGGGTTTAGTGGGGTCTGCACCGATTCAGAATATCGGTGCTTACGGCATCGAATTGAAAAACGTTTGTGAATATGTCGATCTTTTGGATTTATTTACCGGCGCTATTGATCGTATTCCGGTAGCTGAGTGTGGTTTTGGTTACCGTGAGAGCATTTTTAAACATCAATTTCAGACTGGACACATTATCGTTGGTCTTGGCTTGTGCTTGAGCAAGAAGTGGCGGCCAATGCTTGAGTATGGAGATTTAACTAAGCTGGATCCGGTAACTGTGACACCGAGTCAAATATTCGATTCCGTTTGTGCGATGCGTCGCAGTAAGCTGCCTGATCCCCGTGAGATCGGGAATGCTGGCAGCTTCTTCAAAAATCCGCTGGTGAGTGCAGAGAAATCTGCATCACTGATATCTCAGTATCCGGGTATGCCACATTATCCGCAGGCAGATGGACAGGTTAAGTTGGCTGCGGGTTGGCTAATCGATCAATGCGAGTTGAAGGGATATCGGGTAGGTGGGGCTGCCGTACATCGCCATCAGGCGTTAGTGTTGGTAAATGCGGATAATGCTACCAGCCAGGATGTCGTCGCTCTGGCGCGCCATGTGCGTAACACAGTAGCGTCCAGATTCGATGTATGGTTGGAGCCTGAGGTGCGTTTTATCGGCGTGATGGGTGAGTTGAATGCAGTGGAGGTGTTGTCATGAAAGACAGCAAGGTGCCGTTGAAGCTGATTGCGCTGTTAGCTGATGGCGGCTCCCATTCAGGGGAACATCTCGGTGAGTCGTTGGGTATGAGTCGGGCGGCGATTAACAAGCATATCCAGACTATCCGCGAGTGGGGGGTGGATGTATTCACCGTGCCAGGTAAGGGATACAGTCTTCCAAACCCGATTCAATTGCTGGAAGCCGATCGTATTCTCAAGCTGCTGGAAGACAAACGCGTGACTGTGTTGCCGGTAGTGGATTCAACCAATCAATATTTGCTGGATCGTATCTGTATGCTTCAGTCCGGTGACGCCTGTATTGCCGAGTATCAGCAGGCTGGCCGCGGCCGCCGCGGGCGGCAGTGGGTCTCACCTTTTGGCACTAACCTATATCTATCGATGTTCTGGCGTTTGGAACAGGGGCCAGCTGCTGCTATGGGGCTTAGCCTGGTGATTGGTATTGTGATGGCCGAAGTCTTACAGCGTCTAGGTGCGGAGGATGTTCGGGTTAAGTGGCCGAATGATTTGTATCTTAACGATCGCAAATTGGCGGGTATCCTGGTCGAATTGACAGGAAAAACTGGTGATGCGGCTCATCTGGTGATGGGAGCTGGCATAAACTTGGCGATGTGCGGTACCAATGCTGACGCCATTAATCAGGGGTGGATCAACCTACAGGAGGCAGGGATTAGCATCGATCGCAATGAGCTTGCCGCTACCCTGCTCAATGAGCTGCGACAGTCGTTGAAGCAGTTTGAAAATGATGGACTGACGCCATTTGTAGCGCGTTGGCACTCATTAGATAACTTTATTGATCGGCCGGTCAAGTTGCTGATTGGTGATCAGCAGATCTTTGGCATTGCTAGAGGCATCGATCAGCAGGGGGCTTTATTGCTCGATCAACAGGGGGTGATTAAAACCTTTATTGGTGGGGAAATATCTCTGCGCAGCGCGGAATAAAGATTTTAATTAAGGGGACAGAAGTCCCCTCGTATTTCTCAGGATTATTTTCTTAAGCGTACGCTCTTTACCGCATGGTTGGCGCTCTTGGTCATAATCAGGCTTGCTCGCTCACGCGTCGGCAGTATGTTTTGCTGCAAATTCAAGCCATTAATCTCATTCCATAGCTGTGTAGCGATATTGACTGCTTCAGGCTCCGGTAGTTTAGAGTAGTTATGGAAATAAGAATCAGGGTTGGAGAACGCCCCCTGACGGAATTTTAGGAAGCGGTTGATATACCAGTTTTGCAGTAATGTTTCCGGCGCATCGACGTAGATTGAAAAATCAACGAAGTCGGAAACAAATACACGGTGCGGATCGTGGGGATAATCCATCCCACTCTGCAATACGTTGAGTCCTTCCAGAATAAGAATATCCGGTTGTTCGATAACCTTATTGCCATCAGGCACTACATCATAAATCAGATGCGAATAAACCGGAGCCGTTACGTGTTTGGCACCGGATTTCACTTCTGAAACGAATTTTACCATACTACGCATATCGTAAGATTGCGGGAACCCCTTTTTCTTCATTAGTCCGCGTTCATTCAGCACCTTGTTGGGGTGCAAGAATCCGTCGGTAGTGATCAGCTCTACGCTGCGGTGCTCCGGCCAGCTGCTGAGTAGCGCCTGCAACAGGCGTGCGGTGGTGCTCTTACCCACGGCGACGCTGCCAGCAATGCCAATGATATAGGGAATTTTTTGCCCGTCGGTGCCGAGGAATTGTTCGAGAACCGCCTGTCGGCGTAGGTTAGAGCTGATATAGAAGTCCAGCAGTCGCGACAGCGGCAGATAAATCTGCGCCACTTCATCCAAAGAGAGATCTTCGTTTATCCCTTTCAGTTTAAGGATCTCTTCTTCTGACAACGTCAGCGGCACCGAATCTCGCAATGCAGCCCACTGGGTACGATCGAACTGAAGATAAGGCGTCGCTAAAGATTGATCTCTTTTTATCATAAGCCAAATTCTGCCTGTTAACGCAGGTTGGGAAAGGCGGTAGGACGCCAACTCCAGATAATAAACAAACTGCATATTATAGATAGCTGCGTATTTGGCGTAGACTTTTTTCGAAAAGTTGTCGATTGCAGCAGTTTATGTCAATTGTGCAGCGGTATCCAGGAACCATGATACCGTTTTCGCACTAGTTGGTGATAGATAGTGCGGGAAAGCTGGTTAATCACGAACAGACATTGGTAATAAATCACCGTCGGGTGATAGTAGCCATCGGGATGGCGGCATAGTCGGGCAGATCTCCCAGACAGCAGTGGTACAGCGTTTCTGAGGCGGAGCCGGTGCAACAGGCTGTGATGTTGCGTGTGGCTATGAACCAACAGCTTTTAAACCTTCACATGGTTGGGGCTGTTGGGCTTTGGACACAGTGCCAGTTGCATGGTACCGATGACACTGCGTTCGGCTCTAGCGATCCATAGCAGCATTCTCCCCTTGGTGAGCGTCAGTTTCAGGTTGTGGAAATAGCTTTCGGTATCTTCATGCAGGATCTGCGTGTCATAGCCCATCGAAGTGCCATGTGTGACTGCATCAGTCAACAGGTGGGACAGTATATCGTGGTAAATGGGCAGCGTGGCGGCGTTTATCAACACACTTTTCATCGGTCATTTCTCCTAGATGAAAGGGGCATCATGAAGAAAGCAATAACTGAGCCAGAATGTTAAAGCGCGCGGCGGTGGTAACAGAGGTGGGGTTTTATGGCCGTTAATGCTTTGGCGCAGGGTAGATTTCACTTTTCTGGTGTATTGATCCCGTTCACGGTTTGGCACCCCGACTTAATCGATTTGGGACGACCAATACGGATAATACGAGGTGGTGCAACGCTGGTAAAAGGTGAGCAAAATTGTACAGAGTGATGACTGCGATTGATGAATGTTTGTACGTCGTGGACAATGAATTGCAAGATAGTATGCAAAATTGGCTGATTTATGAGCGAAAGTGCGCGTAACGCAATTTTTTTGTTGCATAGGCCGCCAGCTCTACCTAGAATGCGCTGCACTTGATGCCGGCTTAGCTCAGTTGGTAGAGCAACTGACTTGTAATCAGTAGGTCACCAGTTCGATTCCGGTAGCCGGCACCATTCAAGTTGCAATAATTAAAAGTTGGTGGGGTTCCCGAGCGGCCAAAGGGAGCAGACTGTAAATCTGCCGTCACAGACTTCGAAGGTTCGAATCCTTCCCCCACCACCAAATCTTGCCTTTGGCAATTGACTAAAGCGCGGTAAATCTCGCAGCAGTTAGTTCAATGCGAAAGGGAAAGGCGAAAAATATTTAGCGAGGTTAGGTTTTGCTGCGCTAAACACAGTCGGCTCGAAAGATAAGAGCCAAGTGACAAACAATCTTGCTCTATTCCTAAATTTTACAGAAAAATCTGGTAGCCGAGTTCCAGGATGCGGGCATCGTATAATGGCTATTACCTCAGCCTTCCAAGCTGATGATGTGGGTTCGATTCCCACTGCCCGCTCCAAGACGTGCTGATATAGCTCAGTTGGTAGAGCGCACCCTTGGTAAGGGTGAGGTCGGCAGTTCGAATCTGCCTATTAGCACCACTTCTCACTCTTCTCGCCTATGATTTTCTTTCTGTTCTGAATTCAATGAGCAAATGCTTGGTTGATGTGGTGATACCACCGATTTATCCGTGTCTTAGAGGGACAATCGATGTCTAAAGAAAAGTTTGAACGTACAAAACCGCACGTTAACGTCGGTACTATCGGCCACGTTGACCACGGTAAAACCACCTTGACTGCCGCGATCACCACCGTTTTGGCTAAAACTTACGGCGGTTCCGCACGCGCTTTCGACCAGATTGATAACGCACCAGAAGAAAAAGCGCGTGGTATCACCATCAACACTTCTCACGTTGAATATGACACCCCGACACGCCACTACGCGCACGTTGACTGCCCAGGGCACGCCGATTACGTGAAAAACATGATCACCGGTGCTGCTCAGATGGACGGTGCTATCTTGGTAGTTGCTGCGACTGACGGCCCAATGCCTCAGACCCGTGAGCACATCCTGCTGGGTCGTCAGGTTGGCGTTCCTTTCATCATCGTATTCATGAACAAGTGCGATATGGTTGATGATGAAGAATTGTTGGAATTGGTAGAAATGGAAGTTCGTGAACTGCTGTCTGCTTACGACTTCCCTGGTGATGACTTGCCGGTGATTCGTGGCTCTGCGCTGAAAGCACTGGAAGGCGATGCGGAGTGGGAAGCTAAAATTATTGAGCTGGCTGAAGCACTGGATTCTTATATCCCAGAGCCAGAGCGTGCTATCGACAAGCCGTTCCTGCTGCCGATCGAAGATGTATTCTCCATCTCTGGTCGTGGTACCGTTGTTACTGGTCGTGTTGAGCGCGGCATCATCAAAGTTGGCGAAGAAGTTGAAATCGTTGGTATCAAAGACACCGTTAAGTCTACCTGTACCGGCGTTGAAATGTTCCGCAAACTGCTGGACGAAGGCCGTGCGGGTGAGAACGTGGGTGTTCTGCTACGTGGTATCAAGCGTGAAGATATCGAACGTGGTCAAGTTCTGGCTAAACCAGGCTCCATTAAGCCTCACACTCAGTTTGATTCAGAAGTGTACATCCTGAGCAAAGAGGAAGGTGGCCGACACACGCCATTCTTCAAAGGTTACCGCCCGCAGTTCTACTTCCGTACCACTGACGTAACCGGCACCATTGAGCTGCCAGAAGGTGTCGAGATGGTCATGCCAGGTGATAACGTGAACATGAAAGTCACCCTGATCCACCCAATCGCGATGGATGACGGCCTGCGTTTTGCCATCCGTGAAGGCGGTCGTACCGTTGGTGCCGGTGTTGTTGCTAAAGTTATCGCTTAATCGCTGATAACGTTTGACGCGACGCGCGGTAAAAGGGCATCATTTGATGCCCTTTTTCTACGCTGTGAACAAGAACCTATCTCACCAGCGATCTTGCAGTCACAATCATTGGTGAGATAGGCTCTTAAAGTGTGTGGCTAATGTGTCATAGCGTATACGCCGAGATACTGGCAAAACAGTATCTGATCGGTTTGGTTTGCCTCGCATTGCGAGGCAAAGTGGTTTGTTTTGGATTATTGTAACAGGTTGGTTTATGAGTGCGAATACCGAGGCTCAAGGGAGCGGGCGCTGCCTGGAAGCGGTTAAGTGGCTGATCGTTGCCATTCTGTTGGTTGTGGCTATCGTCGGTAATTATTACTATCGTGATTTAAGCCTGCCATTGCGTGCGCTGGCAGTTGTGCTGATCATCACCGTTGCAGGTGCAGTGGCGCTGATGACCACCAAAGGCAAAGCCACAGTTGCGTTTGCGCGCGAAGCGCGAACCGAAGTGCGTAAAGTGATTTGGCCAACTCGTCAGGAAACGCTACATACTACGTTGATTGTTGCTGCGGTAACTGCCGTGATGTCAATGATTCTGTGGGGGCTGGATGGTGTTCTGGTTCGTTTGGTCTCGTTTATTACTGGCCTGAGGTTCTAAAATGTCTGAAGCTCCAAAAAAACGCTGGTACGTCGTTCAGGCGTTTTCCGGTTTTGAAGGTCGCGTAGCGCAATCGCTGCGTGAACATATCAAACTGTACGATATGGAAGAGCTGTTCGGCGAAGTGATGGTGCCTACGGAAGAAGTGGTTGAAATCCGTGGTGGTCAACGTCGTAAGAGCGAGCGCAAGTTCTTCCCTGGCTATGTATTGGTGCAGATGGTGATGAATGACGCCAGTTGGCACTTGGTGCGTAGCGTTCCACGCGTCATGGGCTTTATCGGCGGTACTTCAGACCGTCCGGCACCGATCAGCGATAAAGAAGTGGATGCGATCATGAATCGCCTGCAACAGGTGGGTGATAAGCCGCGTCCGAAAACACTGTTTGAACCAGGTGAACTGGTTCGCGTTAACGATGGCCCGTTTGCTGACTTTAACGGTGTGGTCGAAGAAGTGGATTACGAGAAGAGCCGCCTGAAAGTTTCTGTTTCTATCTTTGGCCGTGCGACACCGGTGGAACTGGACTTTAGCCAGGTTGAAAAAGGTTGAGAGTTGATCAATAGCTGGCGGCGTTTTCCCACTTGTCAGGGGCACGAAATTCAACTACAATTTCGCGCCTCTTGTTTTTAGATGCCTTGCTTGATGGTCTTGAGCGAGGTGAACACGGGGAGCCTCTTAAGAGGCGATACTACCCAAATCGAGGAAGTTTAAATGGCCAAGAAAGTACAAGCCTACGTTAAGCTGCAAGTCGCAGCCGGTATGGCTAACCCAAGCCCGCCAGTCGGCCCTGCTCTGGGTCAGCAAGGTGTTAACATCATGGAGTTCTGTAAGGCGTTCAATGCTAAGACTGACAGCATTGAAAAAGGTCTGCCGATCCCGGTTGTTATTACCGTTTATTCTGATCGCTCCTTCACTTTTGTGACTAAAACCCCGCCAGCAGCAGTTTTGCTGAAAAAAGCGGCTGGTATCAAGTCTGGTTCCGGCAAGCCGAACAAAGACAAAGTCGGTAAAGTGACGCGTACTCAGGTACGTGAAATCGCAGAAACCAAAGCTGCGGATATGACTGGTTCAGACGTTGAAGCGATGATTCGCTCCATCGAAGGTACTGCTCATTCCATGGGTTTGGTAGTGGAGGATTAAGAGATGGCTAAGCTGACCAAGCGCATGCGTGTGATCCGTGACAAAGTTGATGCGACTAAACAGTATGACATCACTGAAGCCGTTGCTCTGCTGAAAGAGCTGGCCACCGCTAAATTTGTAGAAAGCGTTGATGTATCCGTTAATCTGGGTATCGACGCGCGTAAATCTGATCAAAACGTCCGTGGCGCTACCGTTTTGCCACACGGCACTGGTCGTAGCGTTCGCGTTGCAGTATTTACTCAAGGCCCTAACGCCGAAGCAGCTAAAGCCGCTGGCGCAGAGCTGGTAGGTATGGACGATCTGGCAGACTCGATCAAGAAAGGCGAAATGAACTTCGACGTTGTTATTGCTTCTCCGGATGCAATGCGCGTTGTTGGTCAATTGGGCCAGATCCTGGGGCCACGTGGCCTGATGCCAAACCCGAAAGTAGGTACTGTGACTCCGAACGTTGCTGAAGCGGTGAAAAACGCTAAAGCAGGGCAGGTTCGTTACCGTAACGATAAAAATGGCATCATCCATACCACTATCGGTAAGGTTGATTTCGAGTCAGACAAGCTAAAAGAAAACCTGGAGGCCCTGCTGGTTGCGCTGAAAAAAGCAAAACCATCTCAGGCTAAAGGTACGTACATCAAGAAAGTTAGCCTTTCCACCACCATGGGTGCTGGCGTTGCTATCGATCAAAGCGGCTTGACTGCTGTAGCGAACTGATCGCCTCGCGATTATCGCTTTGACTTGGGGTTGGGTTTTGTCTAGAATCCTATGCCCCAAGGTTTCGCTATTAGCCTTTCCATAGTGAAGCAAAAATAATTTTCGGTTGGAGCCTGGCCTATCCAGGCCTCCGTCCAAGACCGCAGGTGTATCGAAAGGTACTTAATCCTTCCTGCGTAGACGGTGACAGAGCCTAAAGAATTTTTTTATGGTCTTTACTGGATTCTGCTCACCGTATTAAAGCGCTCAACGCCTTATTTTTCACCGGGTGCTGAGTGAAGTGAGTTCCCGGGGATGTTCCCCGGCTAATCCAGGAGCAAAAAGCTAATGGCATTAAATCTTCAAGACAAACAAGCGATTGTTGCTGAAGTCAACGAAGTAGCCAAAGGCGCGCTGTCTGCGGTTGTTGCGGATTCTCGCGGCGTTACCGTTGATAAAATGACTGAACTGCGTAAAGCAGGTCGTGAAGCTGGCGTTTACATGCGTGTTGTTCGCAACACTCTGATGCGTCGCGTAGTTGAGGGCACTCCATTCGAATGCCTGAAAGACACGTTTGTCGGTCCTACCTTGATAGCATTCTCTAGTGAACACCCGGGCGCTGCTGCTCGTCTGTTCAAAGAGTTCGCAAAAGCGAATGCAGAATTCGAGGTTAAAGCTGCGGCCTTTGAAGGTGAGTTGATCCCTGCGGCACAAATTGACCGCTTGGCGACACTGCCTACTTACGATGAAGCGATCGCACGCCTGATGGCAACCATGAAAGAAGCCGCTGCTGGCAAACTGGTTCGCACTCTGGCTGCACTGCGCGATCAGAAAGAAGCGGCATAAGCCACTCTCTTTCTTAGCCTTTGCTAACGTATTTAAACTATTTCTGAATTTTAGGAACAATTGTTATGTCTATCACTAAAGACCAAATCTTGGAAGCCGTTGCCGCTATGTCCGTCATGGATGTTGTTGAGCTGGTTTCCGCTATGGAAGAAAAATTCGGTGTTTCTGCTGCTGCCGCCGTGGCTGTTGCTGCTGGTCCAGCCGAAGTTGCTGAAGAAAAAACTGAGTTCGACGTTGTACTTTCTGCTGTTGGCGGTAACAAAGTTGCTGTTATCAAAGCAGTACGTGGCGCAACTGGTCTGGGTCTGAAAGAAGCTAAAGACCTAGTAGAATCTGCTCCAGCAGTACTGAAAGAAGGCATCAGCAAAGACGATGCTGATGCTTTGAAAAAATCTCTGGAAGAAGCGGGTGCTTCTGTTGAAGTTAAATAAGTTTGACTTTTCAGAGTACAGTCTGGCTTAACAGACTGATGGCTGGTGACTTTTTGGTCACCAGCCTTTTTGCGCTGTTGGGCGTCGGTAGAGTTTCACATTGTTTGGCTACTGGCTAACCCTAATATCTTTTTCTATCGACGACTTAATATACTGCCCCTTTTGCTTCAGTTGAATCTGCCGCACGGCGCAATGAAATGATTTAAGCGTGATAGAAAAGAGGTATTGCGGAAAGTGTTCCCGCTTTCCGGTCGACAAAATGGTGTTGCATGAGCCGTTCCCTATTCGGGCGGACAAAGTGGTTCGACTTTCCAGCGAGCTGAGGAACCCTATGGTTTACTCCTATACCGAGAAAAAACGTATTCGTAAGGATTTTGGTAAGCGTCCACAAGTTCTGGACATACCTTATCTCCTTTCTATCCAGCTTGACTCGTTCCAGAAGTTTATCGAGCAAGATCCAGAGGGGCAGTACGGCCTAGAAGCCGCCTTCCGTTCTGTTTTCCCTATCCAAAGCTACAGTGGCAATTCGGAGCTGCAATACGTTAGCTACCGTCTTGGTGAGCCGGTGTTCGACGTCAAAGAGTGCCAGATCCGTGGTGTAACGTTCTCTGCACCGCTGCGCGTAAAACTGCGTCTGGTAATCTATGAGCGTGAAGCCCCGGAAGGTACGGTTAAAGACATCAAGGAACAAGAAGTCTATATGGGCGAAATACCGCTCATGACCGAAAACGGTACCTTTGTGATCAACGGTACTGAGCGGGTTATCGTCTCTCAGTTGCACCGCAGTCCTGGTGTATTCTTTGACAGCGATAAGGGGAAAACTCACTCATCGGGTAAAGTGCTGTATAACGCACGCATCATCCCTTACCGTGGTTCATGGTTGGATTTTGAGTTTGATCCGAAAGACAACCTGTTCGTGCGTATTGACCGTCGCCGCAAGCTGCCAGCGACCATCATCCTACGGGCATTGAACTACACCACTGAACAGATCCTTGACCTGTTCTTTGACAAAATCACTTTCGAGATCCGTGGTAACAAGCTGCAAATGGAGCTAGTTCCAGAGCGCCTGCGTGGTGAAACCGCTTCCTTCGATATCGAAGCTAACGGCAAAATCTACGTAGAGAAAGGCCGTCGCATCACCGCTCGTCATATCCGTCAGCTCGAAAAAGATGAAATTTACAGTATTGAAGTACCGGTTGAGTACATCGCGGGCAAAGTGGTCGCGCAGGACTATATTGATACCAATACCGGTGAACTGATCTGTACCGCCAACATGGAGTTGTCACTGGATCTGCTGGCCAAACTGAGCCAGGCGGGACACAAATGTATCGAAACGCTGTTCACCAACGATCTGGATCACGGTGCCTATATCTCTGAGACTCTACGCGTCGATCCGAGCAGCGATCGCTTGAGCGCGCTGGTAGAAATTTACCGCATGATGCGCCCTGGTGAGCCGCCAACGCGCGAAGCTGCCGAAAGCCTGTTCGAGAACCTGTTCTTCTCTGAAGACCGCTACGATCTGTCTGCGGTTGGCCGTATGAAGTTCAACCGTTCTCTGCTGCGTGACGAGATCGAAGGCTCGGGCATCTTGAGCAAAAACGACATCATTGAAGTGATGAAGAAGCTCATTGATATCCGTAACGGTAAAGGCGAAGTAGACGACATCGACCACTTGGGTAACCGTCGTATCCGTTCCGTTGGCGAAATGGCTGAGAATCAGTTCCGTGTCGGCCTGGTGCGTGTTGAGCGTGCGGTTAAAGAACGTCTGTCTCTGGGCGATCTGGACACCCTGATGCCTCAAGATATGATCAACGCCAAGCCGATTTCGGCGGCGGTGAAAGAGTTCTTCGGCTCTAGCCAACTGTCTCAATTTATGGATCAGAACAACCCGTTGTCCGAGATCACGCATAAGCGTCGTATTTCCGCACTGGGTCCAGGTGGTCTGACTCGCGAACGTGCGGGCTTTGAAGTTCGAGACGTCCACCCGACTCACTATGGCCGCGTATGCCCAATCGAGACGCCGGAAGGGCCGAACATCGGTCTGATTAACTCCTTGTCCGTGTACGCACAGACTAACGAGTATGGCTTCCTGGAAACCCCGTACCGCCGCGTGCGTGACGGTATGGTGACCGATGAAATCAACTATCTGTCTGCTATTGAAGAAGGCAACTTTGTTATCGCTCAGGCGAACTCCAACTTGGATGATGATGGCCGCTTCGTGGAAGATCTGGTGACCTGTCGCAGCAAAGGCGAATCAAGCCTGTTCAGCCGTGACCAGGTTGACTATATGGACGTATCCACCCAGCAGGTTGTCTCCGTTGGTGCTTCACTGATCCCATTCCTGGAACACGATGATGCCAACCGTGCATTGATGGGTGCGAACATGCAACGTCAGGCGGTACCAACCCTGCGTGCGGACAAGCCGCTGGTCGGTACCGGTATGGAACGTGCTGTAGCGGTTGATTCCGGCGTTACCGCCGTAGCTAAACGCGGCGGAGTGATCCAGTACGTGGATGCTTCCCGTATCGTTATCAAAGTTAACGAAGACGAGATGTATCCAGGCGAAGCAGGTATCGATATTTATAACCTGACTAAGTACACGCGTTCCAACCAGAACACCTGCATCAACCAGATGCCTTGTGTGAATCTGGGGGAGCCAATTGAGCGTGGCGACGTGCTGGCGGATGGCCCATCTACAGATCTGGGTGAACTGGCGCTGGGTCAAAACATGCGTGTCGCTTTCATGCCGTGGAATGGCTACAACTTTGAAGATTCCATCTTGGTCTCCGAACGCGTGGTGCAGGAAGATCGCTTCACCACTATCCACATTCAGGAACTGGCATGCGTATCTCGTGATACCAAGCTGGGGCCTGAAGAGATCACTGCCGACATCCCTAACGTGGGTGAAGCCGCACTCTCCAAACTGGATGAATCCGGGATTGTTTATATCGGTGCTGAAGTGACCGGTGGCGACATTCTGGTTGGTAAGGTAACGCCGAAGGGTGAAACTCAACTGACACCGGAAGAGAAGCTGCTGCGTGCGATCTTCGGGGAGAAAGCCTCCGACGTTAAAGACTCTTCACTGCGTGTCCCCAACGGCGTCTCTGGTACGATTATCGATGTGCAAGTCTTCACCCGCGATGGCGTGGAAAAAGACAAACGTGCGTTGGAAATTGAAGAGATGCAGCTCAAACAGGTGAAGAAAGATCTGACTGAAGAATTACAGATCTTGGAAGCAGGCCTGTTTGCACGTATCCACGCGGTGCTGGTTGCTGGCGGTGTTGAAGCTGAGAAATTGAGTAAGCTGCCACGCGATCGCTGGCTGGAACTGGGCTTGACCGAGGAAGAGAAGCAAAACCAACTGGAACAGTTGGCGGAGCAATATGACGAACTGAAATCCGATTTCGAGAAGAAGCTGGAAGCCAAGCGTCGCAAGATCACTCAGGGCGATGATTTGGCACCCGGCGTGCTGAAAATCGTTAAGGTCTATTTGGCGGTTAAACGTCAGATCCAACCGGGTGACAAGATGGCAGGTCGCCACGGTAACAAAGGTGTTATTTCCAAGATCAACCCGATCGAAGATATGCCTTACGATGAAAACGGCACGCCGGTAGACATCGTACTGAATCCACTGGGCGTACCATCACGTATGAACATTGGCCAAATCCTGGAAACTCACCTGGGTATGGCTGCAAAAGGCATTGGTGAGAAGATCAACCAAATGCTCAAGCAGCAACAGGAAGTGGCCAGACTGCGTGAGTTCATCCAGAAGGCCTACGATCTGGGTGATGACGTTTGCCAGAAAGTTGACCTGAACACTTTCACTGACGATGAAGTATTGCGTCTGGCAGAGAACCTGAAAAATGGAATGCCGATCGCAACGCCAGTGTTCGATGGTGCGAAAGAGACGGAAATCAAACAACTGCTGGAAATGGGCGGCATCCCAACCTCTGGTCAGATTACGCTGTACGATGGCCGTACTGGGGAGCAGTTCGAACGCCAGGTTACTGTCGGTTACATGTACATGTTGAAACTGAACCACTTGGTTGACGATAAAATGCATGCCCGTTCAACCGGTTCTTACAGCTTGGTGACGCAGCAGCCGCTGGGTGGCAAGGCGCAGTTTGGTGGTCAACGCTTCGGTGAGATGGAAGTGTGGGCACTGGAAGCCTACGGCGCAGCTTACACCTTACAAGAAATGCTCACCGTTAAGTCGGATGACGTTAATGGCCGTACCAAGATGTACAAAAACATCGTGGATGGCGATCACCGTATGGAACCAGGCATGCCGGAGTCCTTCAATGTACTGTTGAAGGAAATTCGCTCGCTCGGTATCAATATCGAACTGGAAGACGAGTAATCGTTTTTCCAGCTCAGGCTCCCGGCCTTAGGGGGCCTGAGGGTGGTTGTTCAGGTCACACGGGTATCTACTGCGGTTGTGGATACCCAACAGGTTTAACTCCGACAGGAGCCAATCCGTGAAAGACTTATTGAAGTTTTTAAAAGCGCAAACCAAGACCGAAGAGTTTGATGCGATCAAGATTGCTCTGGCCTCGCCAGACATGATCCGTTCATGGTCGTTCGGTGAAGTTAAGAAGCCGGAAACCATTAACTACCGTACGTTCAAACCTGAGCGTGACGGCCTTTTCTGCGCCCGTATCTTTGGGCCGGTAAAAGACTACGAGTGCCTGTGCGGTAAGTACAAGCGCTTAAAACACCGCGGTGTAATCTGTGAGAAGTGTGGCGTTGAAGTGACCCAAACCAAAGTGCGCCGTGAGCGCATGGGCCACATTGAGCTAGCCTCGCCGACTGCGCACATCTGGTTCCTGAAATCGTTGCCTTCGCGCATCGGTTTGCTGCTGGATATGCCGCTGCGTGATATCGAACGCGTGCTGTACTTCGAATCCTACGTGGTGGTTGAAGGCGGCATGACCAACCTTGAGCGCCGTCAGATCTTGACTGAAGAGCAATATCTGGATGCGCTGGAAGAGTTCGGCGACGAATTTGACGCCAGAATGGGTGCCGAGGCTATTCAGGCCCTGTTGAAAAACATGGATCTGGAAGTCGAGTGCGAGCAACTGCGTGAAGAGTTAAACGAAACCAACTCCGAAACCAAGCGCAAAAAGCTGACCAAGCGTATCAAGTTGCTGGAAGCGTTCGTGCAGTCTGGCAACAAACCGGAGTGGATGATCCTGACTGTGCTGCCGGTACTGCCGCCAGACTTGCGGCCACTGGTTCCGCTGGATGGCGGTCGTTTCGCGACATCAGATCTTAACGATCTGTACCGCCGCGTGATCAACCGTAACAACCGTCTGAAACGCCTGCTGGATCTGGCTGCGCCTGACATCATTGTGCGCAACGAAAAGCGTATGCTGCAAGAAGCGGTAGATGCCCTGCTGGATAACGGCCGTCGTGGTCGTGCGATCACCGGTTCTAACAAACGTCCTCTGAAATCTTTGGCCGATATGATCAAAGGTAAGCAGGGTCGTTTCCGTCAGAACCTGTTGGGTAAACGTGTTGACTACTCTGGCCGTTCTGTCATCACCGTCGGCCCCTACCTGCGTCTGCATCAGTGCGGCCTGCCGAAGAAAATGGCGCTGGAGCTGTTCAAACCGTTCATCTACGGCAAGCTGGAACTGCGTGGCCTAGCCACCACCATCAAAGCCGCCAAGAAAATGGTTGAGCGTGAAGAAGCTGTAGTTTGGGATATCCTGGACGAAGTGATCCGCGAACACCCGGTATTGCTGAACCGTGCACCAACCCTGCACCGTCTGGGTATCCAGGCGTTTGAACCTGTTTTGATCGAAGGCAAAGCGATCCAACTGCATCCGCTGGTTTGTGCGGCATACAACGCCGACTTCGATGGTGACCAGATGGCTGTTCACGTACCGTTGACGCTAGAAGCCCAGCTGGAAGCGCGTGCGCTGATGATGTCTACCAACAACATCCTGTCACCCGCGAACGGCGAACCAATCATCGTTCCTTCACAAGACGTGGTATTGGGTCTGTACTACATGACCCGCGACTGTGTTAACGCCAAAGGCGAAGGCATGGTGCTAAATGGTTCGAAAGAAGCTGAGCGTGTTTACCGCGCCGGTCTGGCGTCACTGCATGCGCGGGTTAAAGTGCGTATTACCGAAGACGTCAAAACCGCCGAAGGCGAATGGACGACACAGACCAACATCGTGGATACCACTATTGGCCGAGCTATCCTGTGGATGATTGTGCCAAAAGGTCTGCCATACTCGATCGTTAACCAGCCTCTGGGTAAGAAAGCGATTTCCAAGATGCTGAACACCTGTTACCGCATCCTGGGTCTGAAGCCGACCGTTATCTTTGCTGACCAGATCATGTACACCGGTTTTGCCTATGCGGCTCGTTCTGGTGCTTCAGTGGGTATCGATGACATGGTTATTCCGGCCAAGAAAGCGGAGATCATCGAAGAGGCGGAAACCGAAGTTGCCGAGATCCAGGAGCAGTTCCAGTCTGGTCTGGTTACTGCGGGTGAACGCTACAACAAAGTGATCGATATTTGGGCTGCGGCGAACGAGCGTGTTGCGAAAGCGATGATGGAAAACCTATCGGTCGAAGACGTGGTTAACCGTGATGGCGTGGTGGAACAGCAAGTTTCCTTCAACAGCATCTTTATGATGGCCGATTCCGGTGCGCGTGGCTCTGCTGCTCAGATCCGTCAGTTAGCTGGTATGCGTGGCCTGATGGCGAAACCGGACGGCTCGATCATTGAAACGCCAATCACCGCCAACTTCCGTGAAGGTCTGAATGTACTCCAGTACTTCATCTCGACGCACGGTGCGCGTAAAGGCTTGGCGGATACTGCACTGAAAACCGCTAACTCTGGTTATTTGACTCGTCGTCTGGTAGACGTTGCACAGGATCTGGTGGTCACTGAAGATGACTGCGGCACGCACAACGGCATCCTGATGACGCCGGTTATTGAAGGTGGCGATGTTAAAGAGCCACTGCGTGAACGCGTTCTGGGTCGTGTAACAGCGGAAGATATCATCAAGCCGGGTACGGCTGATATCTTGGTGCCACGCAATACCTTGCTGAATGAGAAGACTTGTGACCTGTTGGAAGAGAACTCTGTCGATAGCGTTAAAGTTCGTTCAGTAGTGAGCTGCGAAACTGACTTTGGTGTGTGTGCCAACTGCTATGGTCGTGACTTGGCGCGTGGTCATATCATCAACAAGGGCGAAGCCATCGGCGTTATCGCGGCACAATCCATCGGTGAGCCGGGTACCCAGTTGACGATGCGTACTTTCCACATCGGTGGTGCGGCATCGCGTGCGGCAGCAGAGTCCAGCATTCAGGTTAAGAATAGAGGTAGTCTGAAGCTGAACAATGTTAAGTTCGTTATGAATGCAGCAGGCAAGCTGGTGATTACTTCTCGTAATACCGAGTTGAAGCTGATCGACGAGTTTGGCCGTACCAAAGAAAGCTACAAAGTGCCTTACGGTGCCGTGATGGGCAAAGGTGACGGTGCAGAAGTTAACGGCGGCGAAACGGTGGCTAACTGGGATCCGCACACTATGCCAGTTATCAGTGAAGTGAGTGGTTTTATTCGTTTCGCTGACATGGTTGACGGCCAGACCATTACTCGCCAGACCGACGAACTGACCGGTTTGTCTTCCCTGGTGGTGCTGGATAGCGCAGAGCGTACCGGTAGCGGTAAAGATTTGCGTCCGGCGCTGAAAATCGTTGATGCCAAAGGCGACGACGTGTTGATCCCAGGTACTGATATGCCTGCTCAATACTTCCTGCCAGGCAAAGCGATTGTGCAACTAGAAGACGGCATTCAGATCGGTGCAGGTGATACCTTGGCGCGTATTCCTCAAGAATCGGGCGGTACTAAGGATATCACCGGTGGTCTGCCACGCGTTGCGGACTTGTTCGAAGCACGTCGTCCGAAAGAGCCGGCAATCCTGGCTGAAATCAGCGGGATTATCTCGTTCGGTAAAGAGACCAAAGGCAAACGTCGGCTGGTAATTTCTCCGCTGGACGGCAGCGACGCTTACGAAGAGATGATCCCGAAATGGCGTCAGCTCAACGTATTTGAAGGGGAAATTGTAGAGCGTGGTGATGTTGTTTCCGACGGCCCAGAGTCTCCGCACGACATTCTGCGTTTGCGTGGTGTGAATGCGGTTACCCGCTATATCACCAACGAAGTGCAGGAAGTTTACCGCCTACAAGGTGTTAAGATTAACGATAAGCATATCGAAGTTATCGTTCGTCAG
This sequence comes from Serratia symbiotica, assembly GCF_000821185.2. Classification (NCBI taxonomy): domain Bacteria; kingdom Pseudomonadati; phylum Pseudomonadota; class Gammaproteobacteria; order Enterobacterales; family Yersiniaceae; genus Serratia; species Serratia symbiotica. The sequence continues at coordinate 3,295,405 of NZ_CP050855.1, forward strand.
ATGCTGCGTAAAGGCACCATTGTCAGTGCGGGGGGGAGCGAATTCTTGGAAGGCGAGCAAGCTGAAGTTTCACGCGTTAAGATTGCCAACCGTCAGCTTGAAGCTGACGGTAAGATCCCGGCAACCTTCTCACGTGACTTGTTGGGTATCACCAAGGCTTCCCTGGCGACCGAATCCTTCATTTCTGCAGCATCGTTCCAGGAAACGACGCGCGTTCTGACCGAAGCGGCCGTTGCTGGCAAGCGTGATGAACTGCGTGGTCTGAAAGAGAACGTCATCGTGGGCCGTCTGATCCCAGCCGGTACGGGTTACGCTTATCATCAGGATCGTATGCGTCGTCGTGCGCAGGATGAAACGCCGATTGTTCCGCAGGTCAGCGCGGAAGAAGCAACAGCCAACCTGGCCGAACTACTCAATGCAGGCAATCTGGGCGGTGGCAACGACGAGTAACCGCTGCATGCATTGCACCGGCTGGACTGATAAGCCGCACCTTTAGGGCTGAGGATCTCCAGAAATCCCTCATCAATAGATCAGCACCCTACTTCGGTATGTTTTAGATAGATGGATGAGGATAGCTCTCAGCTCTATCCGCCTTACTAATAGCGGAGAGTGTCGTAAGACATTCTCCGCTAATGTCAGCGAGGAAATAACACGCCGATGTTTTGTGCTATTTGCCTGATATCGTAGATATAATCCTTTATTTTCAAGATGATATCCCATTAACCACAGCACTATTGTACTAAGCGTTGCCAACAGGTATAACACGGCAAGCCGTGGAAGAGCCTGTTTAGAAATTTGTGTATCTGCCTGATTTTGATATGTTCAATCCAACATCAAAAACAGGTTAGTTTATGGACGAAAAACAGTTGCAGGCTCTGGCTAACGAATTAGCCAAAAATCTCAAAACCCCTAAGGCTCTCAACCAGTTCGATCGGCTGCTGAAAAAATCAGCGTTGAGGCCGCTCTCAATGCCAAAATGACCCATCACCTCGGCTACAATAAAAATCAACCTAAGGTCGGTTCTAATGCCCGCAACGGCTATTCCGCGAACTGGCGATGGCCCGCTGGAACTGCGTACTCCACGCGATCGTGACAGTTCCTTTGAACCACAACGGGTGAAGAAAAACCAGACCCGGATCACCGGGATAGATAACCAGATTTTATCGTTGTACGCCAAAGGGATGACCACCCGCGAGTTCGCCGCCGCCTTCAAAGAGCTGTAGACGCCGATGTCTCGCCGACGCGGGTCTCAAAGGTCACCGATGCCGTCATGGAGCAGGTTGTCGAATGGCAAAACCGACCACTGGATGCAGTCTATCCTATTGTTTATCTTGACTGTATCGTCCTGAGAGTCCGGCAGGACAACTGCGTCATCAACAAATCCGTGTTCCTGGCGCTGGGTATCAATATTGAAGGTCAGAAAGAGTTGCTGGGTATGTGGCTGGCCGAAAATGAAGGCGCGAAGTTCTGGCTGAACGTGCTGACAGAGCTAAAAAACTGCGGGCGGAACGACATTCTCATCGCCTGCGTTGACGGCCTGAAAGGCTTCCCTGATGCCATCAACGCGGCGTATCCGCAGGCATGTATCCAACTGTGTATCGTCCATAGAGTGCGCAACAGTCTGTGGTTCGTCTCCTGGAAGGAGTACAAGGCCGTCACCCGTGACCTGAAAGCCATCTATCAGGCACCCACGGAAGAAGCGGGGTTGCAGGCGCTGGAAGCGTTCGGTGGAGCCTGGGACAGGCGGTATCCACAAATAAGCCGAAGCTGGCAGGCAAACTGGGCCAATCTGGCCACGTTCTTCGCCTACCCAACGGACATCCGCAAGGTACTCTACACAACCAACGCCATCGAGTCGCTGAACAGCGTGATCCTGCATGCCATCAAAAAACGTAAGGTGTTCCCGACGGATGACCCAGTGAAAAAGGTGGTGTGGCTGGCAATCCAGGCGGCCTCGCAAAAATGGACGATGCCGCTGAGGGACTGTCGCATGGCGATGAGCCGTTTTATTATCAAGTTTGGTGACCGCCTGGACGGTCACTTCTGAGAAAAGACATTTACACAGGATCCAGTACAAGCTCGTTGCCTGTCTTACTGTTAACAGTAAAATTAATAACAACGGATAATACAGGGGTTAAACGATCCGCCAGTCAGTTATTACCCATCATTCCCGACACGCCTTTAACGACGCCGAAATATGGGCACCCAGCGCCTGCCGGTTACCGGCATCGGTTAATAAAGTCACATGGTTTCCGTTAACCCGCGTCACCGTTATCCTTTCAGGCTCAAGCACCGTATCCCAGAGAAGGGCGGACGCATCCTCACGGGTATATCCCCGCTGCGTTATCCTTTTGAACCATGACGTATTTTCATCCATATACTCTTCTTTCGCCTTGAACAAATACACATCAATATCCGTCGGGGTCACGTCCACGTCCGCCACTAGCCGGGCGTGATGCTGAATACTGGCTGCGTTAATCAAATCCATATTCAGCCCGATTCTGTCCGCCTCCTCTCTTATCTCCGCAGCAGAAGGGGACTGCGCCTCACCGGCGAATGCCTCAGAAGCTGAATGTCTCATCTCCGGCAGTAACGTATCTATCAGGCCAACAAAGGCGATCTTCTCTCCATTCTCCCGCAGATGTCTGGCTATAGACCAGGCTAAAAGCCCGCCCGATGAATACCCCGCAAGATGGTAAGGCCCGTGTGGCTGAACCCTGCGGAGCATAGCCACGGCATACCCGACCACCTTCGCCAGAGTGAACCCTTTTTCCGCCAGGCCCGCCGGCCATGGCAGGGCGTAAATGGGGGACTCATTATCAATAAAACGGGCCAGTTCGTAGACATACGAATAATCACCAAAACCTGAAGGCAGGAAGAACAAAGGTGCCTGGTGACCTTCAGTTCTGACTGCAATTGCCTTATCAGACGGGTATGCCGGTGCGCCATAAATGCACTTCGCCATATCCGTTAATACCGGCGCAGCAAACACCGCCTGCAGGCTCAGGGCATACCCCGCGCGGCGCAGCCGGCTCACCAGCCTCACCGCCAGCAGTGAATGCCCGCCCAACATAAAGAAGCTGTCGTAACGCCCCACCTGGCCGAGACCCAGCAGTGCGCACCACTGTGCCGCCAGGGCCGTCTCCACGTCACCCTGCGGCGCTTCATACTCCCCGCGCACCCGGGCGTCCTCCGTCGGTGCCGGCAGCGCCCGTTTGTCCAGCTTGTCATTTGGCGTCAGCGGCAGGGCGTCCAGCCGCACATAGCTGCGCGGCACCATGTAATCAGGCAGCGCTCCCGCCAACCAGGCATGCAGCGCCGCAGCATCACAGGCCGTCTCCTCCGTTTCCGGCACCCACCAGGCGGCCAGGTGACGTAACGCCCCCTCACCCTGGGCCAGCACCACCGCCTCGCGAACCTGTGGGTGTGCCGCCAGCCGTGCCGCCACCTCGCCCGGCTCCACACGGAACCCGCGGATCTTCACCTGCTCGTCATTACGCCCCAGGTATTCCACCGTCCCGTCCGGCAGCCAGCGCGCCAGGTCGCCACTGCGGTACATCCGCGCCCCCGGCTCGGCACTGAACGGATCCGCCAGAAAGCGTTCGGCGGTCAGCGCCGGCCGGTTCAGGTAACCCCGTGCCACCTGCACACCGCCGATATACAGCTCGCCCACAGCCCCCACCGGCACCGGCTCCCCCTGCGGATCCAGCAGATAAATCCGCGTGTTGGCTAACGGTTTGCCGATGGTTCTTTCACTGTGCAGCGGGTTGGCCGGCTCATAGCGTAATGCCGTCACACACACTGCGGTCTCGGTCGGGCCGTAGTCATTAAAGACCACCGCCGTTTCCGCCGCACCCTGCAGCAGGGCTGCCGACGGGGACTCACCGGCGAAGACAACGTATTGCAGTGTGCTGAAGTCATCCGGATAGCGCTGGCCGAACAGGGTCGGCGGGAAGGTCGCGTGTGTCACCCCGTATTGCCTGATAAAGCCGGCAAGGCGCTGCCTGTCCTGACGGATATCATCCGGCACGATGATCAGGTTGCCACCATGGCCGAGTGTCATCACGATCTCGGAAATACTCGTATCAAAACAGGCTGAAGCGAACTGCAGGACGCGGCTGTCTGTCGTCACGCTGAACTGCTCCCCCTGTGCCTGGCAGAGATTGACCACCTGCCGGTGCTCCACCATCACCCCCTTCGGCTGACCGGTAGATCCCGAAGTGTAAATCACATACGCCAGGTGATTTGCTGACAGCCCGGCGCTTGCTGGCGTCAGATCCCCGGCGGGTAATTCCCCCGTCAATAACGGCACATCCTCCAGCAGGATCACCGGCACCGACGGGGTGTCCAGCACCTGCAGCCCGTGCGCGTCAGCCAGCAGCAGCGCCGGGGCCGCATCCCCGAGAATATAGTTCAGGCGCTCACGTGGGTAACCCGGATCGAGCGGCACATAAGCGCCCCCGGCCTTCAGGATCCCCAGCAGGGCAACCATTATCGCCGCACTACGTTCGGCACACACCGCCACCCGTTCATCCGGCCCCACCCCCTGCGCCCGCAGGTAGTGCGCCAGGCGGTTAGCGCGGTCATTCAGGGCCGCATAGCTGAGCACGCCATCATCTGCCGTCACGGCCATTGCATGCGGCGTGCGCTGCACCTGCTGCTCAAACAGTGTGTGCAGGCATTCGCCCTGCGGGTAGTCCACCCCGGTGGCGTTCCAGTCATACAGCACGCGCTTACGCTCGGCCGCCGGCAGAATGGGCAGCTCACACACCGCTTTTTGCGGTGTGGTTTCCAGTGCCGTCACCAGCGACAGCAGCGCCTGCGCCATATAGCCGCCCACCCGGGATGGCTCCAGCGGGGCCACAGCCTGTACCGTGACCCCCAGGGTCTCGCCGTCGTCGTCAACCGACAGGGTGATGGGATAATTGGTTCGCTCCTGGCCCCCTAACTGATCGGCGTCCTGTATTTCAAAGAGCGTCTCGTTGCTCTGGTTATGGCGGTAGTTCAGCAGGGCATTGAACAGCGGAGCCTCGCCCGCCACGCCGCTGCACTGCTGGGCCAGCGACAACGTGGCCTGCTCATGGGCCAGCAGCGCCCCCAGCCGGGCATGCACCGCACGGACGGCCTCTTGCGCTCCCGTGCCGTTGATATCGACCCGTACCGGCAGGGTGTTGATCAGCAGTCCCACCATGTCTTCGCTTTCCGCCCCGCTGCGACCCAGCAGCACCGTGCCAAACACCACCTGCTCGCAGTGGCTGCTGCGTGACAGCACCAGCGCCCAGCCCAGGTGACACAGGCTGGCCAGGCTCACCCCGAGGCGGGCCGCCTGGGCGCGCAGCCGGCGGTTCAGCGCCGCCGGCAACCTCTGCCGTGACTCGGTGGTGTCGGCCCCGTCCAGCCGGACATCATTCAGCCCGAAGGCCAGTACCGGCTCGGTCACATCGCCCAGCATCTCACGGAAGAAGCGCTGTGAACGCGCCCGCAAACCTTTCTGTCGCCCTGCGGCAATCAGCTTACGGAACGGCGGCGGTGGCGGCAGCGCTGCCCGCGCTGATGCCGTTAACCCCCCTTCACGGTGCAATATATCTAGCGAAACATGGTCAGCTATCAGGTGATGCAGCTTCATAACCCCGACACACTCACCCTGATCGCCGTCGGCAACCACCAGGTGCAGCAACGGGGCCTGCTCCAGCCTCAATGGCGTGCCTTGTGCATACTGCAGCAGTTGTACCGCCACTGCTTCACCCTCAGCATCAGGCCGGAACTGTTCAACGTCCAGTCTGGCCGCACGCAGCACCACCTGAACCGGCTCTTGCAGCCCTTCATGGAATATCGCCGTGCGCAGGCTGTCATGCCGGTCGATACTGAACTGCAGGGTGTCGATATAACGCGTCAGCGCCGCCTGAGTGTCAAAATGCAGCGACCCGGTCAGTACATAAGGATCATCCTCTGCAGAAAGCAGACGGTGAAACAGCATCCCCTCCTGCAACGCCGACAGGGCGTAGATGTCCTGGATATTCGCTATCCCCCCCGGCACCCGGGCGACAATACTGTCGATCTCGGCCTGCGTCAGGGTGGCCAGCGGTAACATCTCCGGGGTAAGGGCGGTTACCTGCGGGGTAATGACGTTCGGCGGGACTGGCACCTCCTGGTACCCCGCGCCACAGGCCGCCGCCATCTCCGCCAGCAGCGGGGCGGCAAATATCGTCTGCAGACTCAGGGCATACCCCGCGCGGCGCAGTCGGCTCACCAGCCTCATCGCCAGCAGTGAATGCCCGCCCAGCATAAAGAAGCTGTCGTGGCGTCCCACCTGGTCGAGACCCAGCAGCGCGCACCACTGTGCTGCCAGGGCCGTCTCCACGTCACCCTGCGGCGCTTCATACTCCCCGCGCACCCGGGCGTCCTCCGTCGGTGCCGGCAGCGCCCGTTTGTCCAGCTTGCCGTTTGGCGTCAGCGGCAGGGCGTCCAACCGCACATAGCTGCGCGGCACCATATAATCAGGCAGCGCTCCCGCCAGCCAGGCATGCAGCGCCGCAGCATCACAGGCCGTCTCCTCCGTTTCCGGCACCCACCAGGCGGCCAGGTGACGTAACGCCCCCTCACCCCGGGCCAGCACCACCGCTTCGCGGATCTGCGGGTGTGCCGCCAGCCGTGCCGCCACCTCGCCTGGCTCCACACGGAACCCGCGGATCTTCACCTGCTCGTCATTACGCCCCAGGTATTCTACCGTCCCGTCCGGCAGCCAGCGCGCCAGGTCGCCGCTGCGGTACATCCGCGCCCCCGGCTCGGCACTGAACGGATCCGCCAGAAAGCGTTCGGCGGTCAACGCCGGCCGGTTCAGGTAACCCCGTGCCACCTGCACACCGCCGATATACAGCTCGCCGACAGCCCCCACCGGCACCGGCTCCCCCTGCGGATCCAGCAGATAAATCTGTGTGTTGGCTAACGGTTTGCCGATGGCTCTTTCACTGTGCAGCGGGTTGGCCGGCTCATAGCGCAATAACGTCGCACACACCGTGGTCTCGGTCGGGCCGTAGGCATTAAAGACCACCGCCGTTTCCGCCGCGCTCTGCAGCAGGGCTGCCGACGGGGACTCACCGCCGAAAGCAACATACTGCAGCGTGCTGAAGTCATCCGGATAGCGCTGGCCGAACAGGGCTGGCGGGAAAAGCGCGTGCGTGGCCCCATGCTGGTTGATAAAGCCGGCAAGGCGCTGCCTGTCCTGACGGATATCATCCGGTACTACAACCAGGCAGGCTCCGGTGCAGAGCGCAATGCTGATTTCAAAGACACTGGCATCAAAACAGATGGAAGCGAATTGCAGGACACGGCTGTCTGCCATCACGCTGAACACCTCACTTTGCGTCCGGCACAGGTTGGTCACCTGCCGGTGCTCCACCATCACCCCCTTCGGCTGGCCGGTAGATCCCGAGGTGTAAATCACATACGCCAGGTGACTTGCCGACAGCCCGGCGCTCGCTGGCGTCAGATCCCCGGCGGGTAATTCCCCCGTCAGTAACGGCACATCCTCCAGCAGGATCACCGGCACCGACGGGGTGTCCAGCACCTGCAGCCCGTGCGCGTCAGCCAGCAGCAGCGCCGGGGCCGCATCCCCGAGAATATAGTTCAGGCGCTCACGCGGGTAGCCCGGATCGAGCGGTACATAAGCGCCCCCGGCCTTCAGGATCCCCAGCAGGGCGACCACCATCGCGCTGCTGCGTTCGGCACACACCGCCACCCGTTCATCCGGCCCCACCCCCTTCGCCCGCAGGTAATGTGCCAGGCGGTTGGCGCGGTCATTCAGGGCCGCATAGCTGAGCGTCTCCCCTTCCGCTGTCACGGCCATTGCATGCGGCGTGCGCTGCACCTGCTGCTCAAACAGCCTGTGCAGGCATTCGCCCTGCGGGTAGTCCACCCCGGTGGCATTCCAGTCATACAGCACGCGCTTACGCTCGGCCGCCGGCAGAATGGGCAGCTCACACACCGCTTTTTGCGGTGTGGTTTCCAGTGCCGTCACCAGCGACAGCAGCGCCTGCGCCATATAGTCGCCCACCCGGGCCGGCTCCAGCGGGGACACGGCCTGTACCGTGACCCCCAGGGTCTCGCCGTCGTCTTCAACTGACAAGGTGATGGGATAATTGGTTCGCTCCCGCCCTCCCAGCAGCTGGACACCCTGTATTTCAGCAGTATCCGCATGGCTCTGGTTATGACGGTAGTTCAGCAGGGCATTGAACAGCGGGGCTTCACCCGCCACGCCACTGCACTGCTGGGCCAGCGACAACGTGGCCTGCTCATGGGCCAGCAGCGTCCCCAGCCGGGCATGTACTGCACGGACGGCCTCTTCCGTCCCCGTGCCGTTGATATCGACCCGTACCGGCAGGGTGTTGATCAGCAGCCCCACCATGTCTTCGCTTTCCGCCCCGCTGCGACCCAGCAGTACCGTGCCAAACACCACCTGTTCGCAGTGGCTGCTGCGTGACAGCACCAGCGCCCAGCCCAGGTGACACAGGCTGGCTAGGCTCACCCCGAGGCGGGCCGCCTGGGCGCGCAACCGGCGGTTCAGCGCCGCCGGCAACCTCTGCCGTGACTCGGTGGTGTCGGCCCCGTCCAGCCGGACATCATTCAGCCCGAAGGCCAGTACCGGCTCGGTCACATCGCCCAGCATCTCACGGAAGAAGCGCTGTGAACGCGCCCGCAAACCTTCCTGTCGCCCTGTGGCAACCAGATTACGGAACGGCGGCGGCGGCGGCAGCGCTGCCCGCGCTGATGCCGTTAACACCCCTTCACGGTGCAATATATCTAGCGAAACATGGTCAGCTACCAGATGGTGCAACTGCAGCACTCCGACAAGCTCACCATTCTCTTCCCACGAGGTCGTCAGGTGCAATTGCGGGGCTTTTTCAAGTTCAAAGTTTACCCGCTGACGGCGTGCATGCCGCAGCAACTGTGCCACCACCGGCTCGTCCCCGGCATCGGGCTGGAACTGTTCAACGTCCAGTCTGGCCGTACGCAGCACCACCTGGACCGGCTCTTGCAGCCCTTCATGGAATATCGCCGTGCGCAGGCTGTCATGCCGGTCGATACTGAACTGCAGGGTGTCGATATAACGCGTTAGCGCCGCCTGAGTGTCAAAATGCAGCGATACGGTCAGTACATAAGGATCATCCTCTGCAGAAAGCAGACGGTGAAACAGCATCCCCTCCTGCAGCACCGACAGGGCGTAGATGTCCTGGATATTCGCTATCCCCCCCGGTACCCGGGCGACAATACTGTCAATCTCGGCCTGCGTCAGGGTGGCCAACGGCAACATCTCCGGGGTAAGGGCGGTCACCTGCGGGGTAATGACGTTCGGCGGGACTGGCACCTCCCGGTGCCCTGTGCCACAGGCCGCCGCCATCTCCGCCAGCAGCGGGGCGGCAAACACCGCCTGCAGACTCAGGGCATACCCCGCGCGGCGCAGTCGGCTCACCAGCCTCATCGCCAGCAGTGAATGCCCGCCCAGCATAAAGAAGCTGTCGTGGCGTCCCACCTGGTCGAGACCCAGCAGCGCGCACCACTGCGCCGCCAGGGCCGTCTCCATGTCACCCTGCGGCGCTTCATACTCCCCGCGCACCCGGGCGTCCTCCGTCGGTGCCGGCAGCGCCCGTTTGTCCAGCTTGCCGTTTGGCGTCAGCGGCAGGGCGTCCAGCCGCACATAGCTGCGCGGCACCATATAATCAGGCAGCGCTCCCGCCAGCCAGGCATGCAGCGCTGCGGCATCACAGGCCGTCTCCTCCGTTTTCGGCACCCACCAGGCGGCCAGGTGACGTAACGCCCCCTCACCCCGGGCCAGCACCACCGCCTCGCGAACCTGTGGGTGTGCCGCCAACCGTGCCGCCACCTCGCCCGGCTCCACACGGAACCCGCGGATCTTCACCTGCTCGTCATTACGCCCCAGGTATTCTACCGTCCCGTCCGGCAGCCAGCGCGCCAGGTCGCCACTGCGGTACATCCGCGCCCCCGGCTCGGCACTGAACGGATCCGCCAGAAAGCGTTCGGCGGTCAGCGCTGGCCGGTTCAGGTAACCCCGTGCCACCTGCACACCGCCGATATACAGCTCGCCGACAGCCCCCACCGGCACCGGCTCCCCCTGCGGATCCAGCAGATAAATCCGCGTGTTGGCTATCGGTGTACCGATGGCTCTTTCACTGTGCAGCGGGTTGGCCGGCTCATAGCGTAATGCCGTCGCACACACCGCGGTCTCGGTCGGGCCGTAGGCATTAAAGACCACCGCCGTTTCCGCCGCACCCTGCAGCAGGGCTGCCGACGGGGACTCACCGGCGAAGACAACGTATTGCAGTGTGCTGAAGTCATCCGGATAGCGCTGGCCGAACAGGGCCGGTGGGAAGGTCGCATGCGTCACCCCGTACTGCCTGATAAAGCCGGCAAGGCGCTGCCTGTCCTGACGGATATCATCCGGCACGATGATCAGGGTGCCACCATGGCCCAGCGCCATCACGATCTCGAAAATACTCGCATCAAAACAGGCCGAAGCGAACTGCAGGACACGGCTGTCTGTCGTCAGGCTGAACAGCGCCCCCTGTGCCTGGCAGAGATTGACCACCTGCCGGTGCTCCACCATCACCCCTTTCGGCTGACCGCTAGATCCCGAGGTGTAAATCACATACGCCAGGTGATTTGCCGACAGCCCGGCGCTTGCTGGCGTCAGATCCCCGGCGGGTAATTCCCCCGTCAGTAGCGGTACATCCTCCAGCGGGATCACCGACACTGACGGGGTGCCCAGCACCTGCAGCCCGCGCGCGTCAGCCAGCAGCAGCGTCGGCACCGCATCCCCGAGAATATAGTTCAGGCGCTCACGCGGGTAGCCCGGATCGAGCGGCACATAAGCGCCCCCGGCCTTCAGGATCCCCAGCAGGGCGACCACCATCGCGCTGCTGCGTTCGGCACACACCGCCACCCGTTCATCCGGCCCCACCCCCTGCGCCCGCAGGTAGTGCGCCAGGCGGTTGGCGCGGTCATTCAGGGCCGCATAGCTGAGCACGCCATCATCTGCCGTCACGGCCATTGCATGCGGCGTGCGCTGCACCTGCTGCTCAAACAGCCTATGCAGGCATTCGCCCTGCGGGTAGTCCACCCCGGTGGCATTCCAGTCATACAGCACGCGCTTACGCTCGGCCGTCGGCAGAATGGGCAGCTCACACACCGCTTTTTGCGGTGTGGTTTCCAGTGCCGTCACCAGCGACAGCAGCGCCTGCGCCATATAGCCGCCCACCCGGGCTGGCTCCAGCGGGGCCACGGCCTGTACCGTGACCCCCAGGGTCTCGCCGTCGTCTTCAACCGACAGCGTCACCGGGTAGTTGCTCCGCTCCTGCTCATCCAGCCACTGGACGCCCTCTATTTCAGTGGTGGTCTCGTTGCTCTGGTTATGGCGGTAGTTCAGCAGGGCATTGAACAGCGGGGCTTCACCCACCACGCCACTGCACTGCTGGGCCAGCGGCAATGTGGCCTGCTCATGGGCCAGCAGCGCCCCCAGCCGGGCATGTACCGCACGGACGGCCTCTTGCGCTCCCGTGCCGTTGATATCGATCCGGATCGGCAGGGTGTTGATCAGCAGCCCCACCATGTCTTCGCTTTCCGCCCCGCTGCGACCCAGCAGTACCGTGCCAAACACCCCCTGTTCGCAGTGGCTGCTGCGTGACAGCACCAGCGCCCAGCCCAGGTGACACAGGCTGGCCAGGCTCACCCCGAGGCGGGCCGCCTGGGCGCGCAGCCGGCGGTTCAGCGCCGCCGGCAACCTCTGCCGCGACTCGGTGGTGTCGGCCCCATCCAGCCGGACATCATTCAGCCCGAAGGCCAGTACCGGCTCGGTCACATCGCCCAGCATCTCACGGAAGAAGCGCTGTGAACGCGCCCGCAAACCTTTCTGTCGCCCTGCGGCAATCAGCTTACGGAACGGCGGCGGTGGCGGCAGCGCTGCCCGCGCTGATGCCGTTAACACCCCTTCACGGTGCAATATATCTAGCGAAACATGGTCAGCTATCAGGTGATGCAGCTTCATAACCCCGACACACTCACCCTGATCGCCGTCGGCAACCACCAGGTGCAGCAACGGGGCCTGCTCCAGCCTCAATGGCGTGCCTTGTGCATACTGCAGCAGCTGTACCGCTACCGCTTCACCCTCAGCATCAGGCCGGAACTGTTCAACGTCCAGTCTGGCCGTACGCAGCACCACCTGAACCGGCTCTTGCAGCCCTTCATGGAATATCGCCGTGCGCAGGCTGTCATGCCGGTCGATACTGAACTGCAGGGTGCTGATATAACGCGTCAGCGCTGCCTGAGTGTCAAAACGCAACAACAGCCGCAGCACGTAAGGGTCATGGTCTTCATCGAGCAGGCGGTGAAACAGCATCCCCTCCTGCAACGCCGACAGGGCGTAGATGTCCTGGATATTCGCTATCCCCCCCGGCACCCGGGCGACAATACTGTCGATCTCGGCCTGCGTCAGGGTGGCCAGCGGTAACATCTCCGGGGTAAGGGCGGTCACCTGCGGGGTAATGACGTTCGGCGGGACTGGCACCTCCCGGTGCCCTGTGTCACAGGCCGCTGCCATCTCTGCCAGCAGCGGGGCGGCAAATACCGCTTGCAGACTCAGGGCATAACCCTGCCTCTGTAAATGACTGATCAGGCGCACCGCCAGCAGTGAATGCCCGCCCAGCATAAAGAAGCTGTCGTGGCGTCCCACCTGGTCGAGACCCAGCAGCGCGCACCACTGTGCCGCCAGGATCGTCTCCACGTCACCTTGCGGCGCTTCATACTCCCCGCGCACCCGGGCGTCCTCCGTCGGTGCCGGCAGCGCCCGTCTATCCAGCTTGCCGTTTGGCGTCAGCGGCAGGGCGTCCAGCCGCACATAGCTGCGCGGCACCATGTAATCAGGCAGCGCTCCCGCCAACCAGGCACGCAGTGACGCGGCATCACAGGCCGTCTCCTCCGTTTCCGGCACCCACCAGGCGGCCAGGTGACGGGCCTCCCCCTCGCCCCGGGCCAGCACCACCGCTTCGCGGATCTGCGGGTGTGCCGCCAGCCGTGCCGCCACCTCGCCTGGCTCCACACGGAACCCGCGGATCTTCACCTGCTCGTCATTACGCCCCAGGTATTCCACCGTCCCGTCCGGCAGCCAGCGCGCCAGGTCGCCGCTGCGGTACATCCGCGCCTCCGGCTCGGCACTGAACGGATCCGCCAGAAAGCGTTCGGCGGTCAGCGCTGGCCGGTTCAGGTAACCCCGTGCCACCTGCACACCGCCGATATACAGCTCGCCGACAGCCCCCACCGGCACCGGCTCCCCCTGCGGATCCAGCAGATAAATCCGCGTGTTGGCTATCGGTGTACCGATGGCTCTTTCACTGTGCAGCGGGTTGGCCGGCTCATAGCGTAATGCCGTCGCACACACCGCAGTCTCGGTCGGGCCGTAGGCATTAAAGACCACCGCCGTTTCCGCCGCGCCCTGCAGCAGGGCTGCCGACGGGGACTCACCGGCGAAGACAACGTATTGCAGTGTGCTGAAGTCATCCGGATAGCGCTGGCCGAACAGGGCCGGTGGGAAGGTCGCATGCGTCACCCCGTACTGCCTGATAAAGCCGGCAAGACGCTGCCTGTCCTGACGGATATCATCCGGCACGATGATCAGGGTGCCACCATGGCCCAGCGTTATCACGATCTCGAAAATACTCGCATCAAAACAGGCCGAAGCGAACTGCAGGACACGGCTGTCTGTCGTCACGCTGAACAGCGTCCCCTGTGCCTGGCAGAGATTGACCACCTGCCGGTGCTCCACCATCACCCCCTTCGGCTGACCGCTAGATCCCGAGGTGTAAATCACATACGCCAGGTGACGTTCAGACAGGCTCAGGGCTGCCGGTGCCAGGTTATCTTCCGGCAGCCCGCCGGTCAGTGCGGCGAGGTCGTCCAGCGGGATCACCGGCACCGACGGGGTGTCCAGCACCTGCAGCCCGCGCGCGTCAGCCAGCAGCAGCGTCGGGGCCGCATCCCCGAGAATATAGTTCAGGCGCTCACGCGGGTAGCCCGGATCGAGCGGCACATAAGCGCCCCCGGCCTTCAGGATCCCCAGCAGGGCGACCACCATCGCGCTGCTGCGTTCGGCACACACCGCCACCCGTTCATCCGGCCCCACCCCCTGCGCCCGCAGGTAGTGCGCCAGGCGGTTGGCGCGGTCATTCAGGGCCGCATAGCTGAGCACGCCATCATCTGCCGTCACGGCCATTGCATGCGGCGTGCGTTGCACCTGCTGCTCAAACAGTGTGTGCAGGCATTCGCCCTGCGGGTAGTCCACCCCGGTGGCGTTCCAGTCATACAGCACGCGCTTACGCTCGGCCGCCGGCAGAATGGGCAGCTCACACACCGCTTTTTGCGGTGTGGTTTCCAGTGCCGTCACCAGCGACAGCAGCGCCTGCGCCATATAGCCGCCCACCCGGGCCGGCTCCAGCGGGGCCACGGCCTGTACCGTGACCCCCAGGGTCTCGCCGTCGTCTTCAACCGACAGCGTCACCGGGTAATTGGTTCGCTCCTGCTCATCCAGCCACTGGACGCCCTTTATTTCAGTGGTGGTCTCGTTGCTCTGGTTATGGCGGTAGTTCAGCAGGGCATTGAACAGCGGGGCTTCACCCGCCACGCCACTGCACTGCTGGGCCAGCGGCAATGTGGCCTGCTCATGGGCCAGCAGCGCCCCCAGCCGGGCATGCACCGCACGGACGGCCTCTTGCGTTCCCGTGCCGTTGATATCGACCCGGATCGGCAGGGTGTTGATCAGCAGCCCCATCAGATGTTCGCTCTCTGCCCCGCTGCGACCCAGCAGTACCGTGCCAAACACCCCCTGTTCGCAGTGGCTGCTGCGTGACAGCACCAGCGCCCAGCCCAGGTGACACAGGCTGGCCAGGCTCACCCCGAGGCGGGCCGCCTGGGCGCGCAGCCGGCGGTTCAGCGCCGCCGGCAACCTCTGCCGCGACTCGGTGGTGTCGGCCCCGTCCAGCCGGACATCATTCAGCCCGAAGGCCAGTACCGGCTCGGTCACATCGCCCAGCATCTCACGGAAGAAGCGCTGTGAACGCGCCCGCAAACCTTTCTGTCGCCCTGCGGCAATCAGATTACGGAACGGCGGCGGTGGCGGCAGCGCTGCCCGCGCTGATGCCGTTAATCCCCCTTCACGGTGCAATATATCTAGCGAAACATGGTCAGCTATCAGGTGATGCAGCTTCAGAACCCCGACACACTCACCCTGATCGCCGTCGGCAACCACCAGGTGCAGCAACGGGGCCTGCTCCAGCCTCAATGGCGTGCCTTGTGCATACTGCAGCAGCTGTACCGCTACCGCTTCACCCTCAGCATCAGGCCGGAACTGTTCAACGTCCAGTCTGGCCGTACGCAGCACCACCTGAACCGGCTCCTGCAGCCCTTCATGGAATATCGCCGTGCGCAGGCTGTCATGCCGGTCGATACTGAACTGCAGGGTGCCGATATAACGCGTCAGTGCCGCCTGAGTGTCAAAATGCAACAACAGCCGCAGCACGTAAGGGTCATGGTCTTCATCGAGCAGGCGGTGAAACAGCATCCCCTCCTGCAACGCCGACAGGGCGTAGATGTCCTGGATATTCGCTATCCCCCCCGGCACCCGGGCGACAATACTGTCGATCTCGGCCTGCGTCAGGGTGGCCAGCGGTAACATCTCCGGGGTAAGGGCGGTTACCTGCGGGGTAATGACGTTCGGCGGGACTGGCACCTCCCGGTGCCCTGCGCCACAGGCCGCTGCCATCTCTGCCAGCAGCGGGGCGGCAAATACCGCTTGCAGACTCAGGGCATAACCCTGCCTCTGTAAATGACTGATCAGGCGCACCGCCAGCAGTGAATGCCCGCCCAGCATAAAGAAGTTGTCGTGGCGTCCCACCTGGTCGAGACCCAGCAGCGCGCACCACTGTGCTGCCAGGATCGTCTCCACGTCACCCTGCGGCGCTTCATACTCCCCGCGCACCCGGGCGTCCTCCGTCGGCACCGGTAACGCTCGTTTGTCCAGCTTGCCGTTTGGCGTCAGCGGCAGGGCGTCCAGCCGCACATAGCTGCGCGGCACCATATAATCAGGCAACGCTCCCGCCAACCAGGCATGCAGTGACGCGGCATCACAGGCCGTCTCCTCCGTTTCCGGCACCCACCAGGCGGCCAGGTGACGGGCCTCCCCCTCGCCCCGGGCCAGCACCACCGCTTCGCGGATCTGCGGGTGTGCCGCCAGCCGTGCCGCCACCTCGCCTGGCTCCACACGGAACCCGCGGATCTTCACCTGCTCGTCATTACGCCCCAGGTATTCTACCGTCCCGTCCGGCAGCCAGCGCGCCAGGTCGCCGCTGCGGTACATCCGCGCCCCCGGCTCGGCACTGAACGGATCCGCCAGAAAGCGTTCGGCGGTCAACGCCGGCCGGTTCAGGTAACCCCGTGCCACCTGCACACCGCCGATATACAGCTCGCCGACAGCCCCCACCGGCACCGGCTCCCCCTGCGGATCCAGCAGATAAATCCGCGTGTTGGCTATCGGTTTGCCGATCGGAACCAGCGCCCGTGGGCTGTCCCACTCGCACATCCAGGCCGTTACATCGACCGCCGCCTCTGTAGGCCCGTAGAGGTTATGTAACTCCACATCCGGCAGCAGCCGGTGGAAAAGCTGCACCGTCGGGAGCGGTAGCGCTTCCCCGCTGCAGATCACCCGTTTAATGTGCATCGCCGCTGTGCGCACGCTGTCTGACGCCAGGAACTCCGACAGCATGGAGGGGACGAAGTGCAGCGTGGTAATGCCCGCGTCGGCGATCACCTGACTCAGATAAGCCGGATCCCGGTGCCCCAGCGGCCGCGCCATCACCAGCATCGCCCCCGTCATCAGCGGCCAGAAGAACTCCCACACCGACACATCAAAACTGAACGGGGTTTTCTGCAAGACCGCATCATCGGCCGTTAACCCGTAACGTTCCTGCATCCAGCGCAGGCGGTTCACAATCCCGGAGTGCTCGTTCATTACCCCCTTCGGCTGACCGCTAGATCCCGAGGTGTAAATCACATACGCCAGGTGACGTTCAGACAAACTCAGGGTTGCCGGTGCCAGGTTATCTTCCGGCAGCCCGTCGGTCAGTGCGGCGAGGTCGTCCAGCGGGATCACCGGCACCGACGGGGTGTCCAGCACCTGTAGCCCGTGCGCGTCAGCCAGCAGCAGCGCCGGGGCCGCATCCCCGAGAATATAGTTCAGGCGCTCACGCGGGTAGCCCGGATCGAGCGGCACATAAGCGCCCCCGGCCTTCAGGATCCCCAGCAGGGCGACCACCATCGCGCTGCTGCGTTCGGCACACACCGCCACCCGTTCATCCGGCCCCACCCCCTGCGCCCGCAGGTAATGCGCCAGGCGGTTGGCGCGGTTATTCAGGGCCGCATAGCTGAGCGTCTCCCCTTCCGCTGTCACGGCCATTGCATGCGGTGTACGCTGCACCTGCTGCTCAAACAGTGTGTGCAGGCATTCGCCCTGCGGGTAGTCCACCCCGGTGGCATTCCAGTCATACAGCACGCACTTACGCTCGGCCGCCGGCAGAATGGGCAGCTCACACACCGCTTTTTGCGGTGTGGTTTCCAGTGCCGTCACCAGCGACAGCAGCGCCTGCGCCATATAGTCGCCCACCCGGGCCGGCTCCAGCGGGGACACGGCCTGTACCGTGACCCCCAGGGTCTCGCCGTCGTCGTCAACCGACAGGGTTACCGGGTAATGGGTTCGCGCCTGTTCATCCAGCCACTGGGCGTCCTCTATTTCAACGGTGGTCTCGTTGCTCTGGCTATGGCGGTAGTTCAGCAGGGCATTGAACAGCGGGGCTTCTCCTCCCACGCCACTGCACCGGAGCGCCAGCGACAGGGGCGTCTGCTGATGGGTCTGTAATGCCTCCAGCCGCGCAAATACCTGGCGAGCAGCCTCTTCTGTCCCCGTCTCACGGATATCCACACGAATAGGTAATATGCCCCTGTGCGCCCGCAGTCCTGTGCCAAACACCACCTGCTCACAGTGGCTGCTGCGTGACAGCACCAGCGCCCAGCCCAGGTGACAGAGGCTTTCCAGACTGACCCCGAGGCGCGCTGCCTGACGACGTAACCGGGTATTCAGCTCCTGCCTGAGCATAAACCCCGATGCCGTCATGATTAACTCTCCTGGTGGGGTGCTACTCTGGCCAAATGCCAGTACAGCCTCGGTCACACTACTCAGCATTTCACGGAAGAACTGTTCTGAATTACTTTCCGTATAACCCTTAGTTCCTTCGTTCTTGTCAATCATGAGACGGCTCCATTGTTCGTAATATCAAAAGTGGTGTGACTGCGACGGGTTTACTGAGGGAGTAAAGTGTCACGTATATAAAGCAAGCTAACTGATACCCTCACCATCAGGTGAGAGCAGGAACGGGTGAATAACTGAAGTCACGGTTAAAATAGGCCCGGGAACGCTATGTTGGTGTTGCGAACACGCCAGTTTTGCGCTGCGAAAATGAGAAGCGTTCTCTGGCCTGTTGATTTTTAAAACGCTGTGACGGGTAATGGGGGATGCACCGTGAGCAGTTGAAAATATATTTTTACACTGAAGATAAGAGACTCGAGAATGTATTTTTCGGCGAAGAGAGTGGAGCTATTAAGAAAAGAAAAAACCATAAAGCCACACTGCTTAACATGCAACATACATATGACCTTACAACTTCAGGAAAAACTCCATTGACATACGTCAACCTGCACAAACATCACTTACTGATAATAGACAGTGTTTCAAAACATTCAATTCTAACCTAGAAGAAAATACTCACCACCGCATCAACACCCAAAAGTAATGAAATAAAAATCAAACAATTACAAAGAAGTATGCATATAACTAGACTTGCAACCACCCACAATTCACGTTTGTCGCAGAAATGTAGACCGTTTTGTAACGCGATAACGCTGCAACTGATGAAATCCTCAAAGACCTGATGCTGGTGATGATAACTGGCCGTCTGGTTAAAAAGAGAAATGAAGGCCTTTTCATGGTTGATAGCGTTTTGTCAGCACCAACTCAAAGTTGCCGTGAAAAACCAGTGGTGCATCGATGCGGTAATCGAGCGTCACAGGCCAGATGACAACCCAGTTCCCCCCCATTGCTGCAGTTGGTCTTTGATGCCTACCTGGTCAGGGTTTCTTTCAGTGTGGAGTCCGGTTCTGCGCGTCAAGTCTGACCAACAGGAAACACGGTTACCGGTGCCCCTGTCGGAGAGACATGACTGTCAACAGGCAGAGCCGGTGGCAGCGTGGTAACAGGGCGAACCGGGCGAGATGAGGAAGGGTTCACTGTCGTCAACAGTGCAGCGGAAGAGCGAACCATAGAGGCGGGGGCTGTTTTCTCAGGGATGCCAACTGCTGGCGCAAGTACGGATGTCGACTTGGTGTTTGCTGCCGCTGTGCCAGACGCGCTCTGTGACACTTGAGGCTTATCCACCGTGAGCGCCGCAAAGGGATTACGCGGTGCAGTAGATGACGCCACGACAGCAGCGATGGGCGGAACCGGCAGACTGGCAGGGGTTCCAGAAGTGCGAGTTACGGGTACGCCGCGCGGTGCCGGTGATGTGATGACCCGTGCAGGAGCAGAGAAGCTGCGATACTGATCGCGAAGTTCAAAATAGACCTCGCCGTTGACTTCATCGACTTTCAGTCGCCAGGTGAGACCGGCCAAAACCTGTAACGCCTCGCTGAGCTTTAGCGGGCCAATGTCACGCTGTACGGCGGGTAATGGCCGACTGAGAAGCGCCGAAAATGCTGAAGAAGTGGCGGAGCACAGTGAATAGCCCGACTCCAGCAGCAGATAGCGAAATCCCTCACCGACGCTGCTGACCAGTTGCGTTGGCATGGTAATATCCATAATCTGATTAAGTGGATCGCGCTGCGCATCGGCTGGACGCGTACTGACAAGCTGGAGTTGCCCCTGCTAAAACCGCTAATACGGCTTCACGGTATTCGCGTGGGGATCTCATTTTCAGCCCCTTATGCGGATGCCAGTTGTTATAATCTGCCATCCACTCAGCCAGCTTTTCCAGCATTGATGCCGCATCCGGCAGATCATTTACGTAGACATAATCCCGCTTGAATGTCTTCACGAACGATTCTGCCATGCCGCTACTTTCCGGGCTGCGCACCGGTGTTGTGCATACGATGAACCCCAGTGACCTGGCGAACGTACGCGTAGCATCAGCTATGTAGTAGCTGCCGTTATCCGTCAGCCATTCTATCGGATGGGGAACCTTCAGCGTGTTTCCGAACCGTTTTTCCAGATTTTCTGTCAGCAGATCCTGCACTATTTCGCTGCTGATACCCCCGGTGGTGGCACTCCAACTGATGGCTTCGCGATCGCAGCAGTCCAGACTGAACACCACCCGTACCACTTCACGGTTCCACCAGCGGATTTCAAAGCCGTCAGACCACCACCGGGTATCCGGTTTCAGCGTGATCACGTTGCCTGTATGGTTTCGGTGTTTTTTCTCATACCCCGACTTTGCCAGTCGCAGCTTATTGAGTTTCATGATCCGGTATAGCCGTTTGGGATTTACCCGGCGACGTGCCTCCTTCAACTCCCGGTTCAGATGTGCAGTCACCCTCCGATAGCCGTTGGTTGCACGTCGGCTGCATATCTGACGGATGAATGACAGCAACGCCTCCTCGGCTTCTTTACTGTAACGCACAGTGCGTGGCTGTCGCAGCCCACTCAGGCGTTCATAAAGGTTAGACCGTGACACCTTCAGTACCTGCGTTATTCGGATGAGCGGATATCGTCCGGGGGCAGCAATGGCATACGCGATATCAACTTTTTTGACTGCGCTATCTCCAGCGCATCGCGAAGGATTTCGGCTTCCATGGTTTTGCGGCCCAGCATCTGCTCACGCTGTTTTACCTTTTTCTCCAGGGCCTTAATTTCAGAGACACTGACAACTTCATCGCCAGCGGCGATCGCAGATTGACCACCATCATTACATAAGTCGAGGACAGTATTTTTCTATCAGCCCGATACCCGGCGTGACGAACCCGTGATTCAGGCGCTGACGGATGCGGCGGAACGCTATCCGCGATACGGCTTCAAGAAGCTTTTTCAGGTCATTCGCAGGCAGGGAAACGTCTGGAATCATAAGTGAGTACACCGAATTTATTGTCTGCTAAAACTGAATTTTCGTCGTAAGGGAAAGTAGCGTCTGCCGGTACGTAACCCGGCCCCACTGACCACACTGGAGGCACTTAATCAAAGCTGGTCGCTTGACTTTATGCATGATGCACTGGTCTGTGGCCGACGTTTTCGAACGTTCAACGTGGTAGATGACTTTAATCGTGAAGCACTGGCGATTGAAATTGACCTGAATATCCCAGCCCAACGGGTTGTCAGGGTGCTGGGCAGGATAGTGGCAAATCGTGGATATCCTTTGAAAATGCGGATGGATAACGGGCCAGAACGGGTATTGCTGGCTCTTGCGCAATGGACCGAAGAGCACGGTGTGTTGCTGGAATTTATTAAACCGGGAAAACCCACGCAAAATGCCTTTATTGAATGTTTTAACCGGACATACCGAAATGAAATACTTGATTTTTATCTGTTCAGGACGCTGAATGAAGCACGAGAAATCACAGAACGCTGGCTAATGGAATATAACAGCGAACGACCTCATGAATCCCTGAATAACCTGACGTTGGAAGAGTACCGACTGATGGCCGAAAAACCGGAAGTCTCAAAAAGTATTTGGCACTAAAACGGGTGTGCTTACAATGTTACTCCCAGATTAATGCAGTCAGTAAAAGTATGGCACCGGCTACGTTAGGCAGGGGAGTCCATCACATCACTACAGCCATAGCCTTTCGACTGAGATCCCAAGCGTTGCTGGCGAAGAGAAACCGCGACCATGGGAATGCCTTTTCCTGCGGTTTCCTATGCGGCTCCCATCAGAACATCGTTAGTATTGATGTGGATCAATGTTTGAGAACAATAATGTGTTAGTTTAATTTTTCTAATGTATTATGGCGATAGGGGCATTTATTGCTTTGAGGAGTACGTGGCGAGAGGAATAGGTTATTTCTCAAGATCCCCCACTTAAGTGTGCATTACGGCAGTTTTTATGGTTAAAAATATCATTAATATAATTTAACTCTATCTGATTGTTTGTATCGGTTGGCAGTTAAAGACTGCGAGAGCTGAAAATTGTGCTCGTAGGCCAAAAGGGGGCGAGCAACGTAATGGGGCAACAGTTAACGGCCTAAACATAGATTTTGGTCAGCGCGCTGCCATATTAAACGCAGATCGCCGTTTCTCCTCGGTTTGCTAATCATCAATCTTTTTAAATAGGTATATCGTTAATGCTACAAATAACAATATAAAATTCTATTAAAAAGTGTAGTCCCAGTGTGGATATCTGAGCGGAAGTGAACGATTCGAATTTTACTGGGTCTATAATGCTCACGTTGCGTTCTGAATACCGAGGTTGCCATCTTGGCGGCTCGCTGAACGTATGGATCGAACGGGAGGGGCGTAAAAGAATGAAAATCTTCCAGTATTATAACCCTTTGAAAGTGGCGAAATATGTTAAGACTCTATTTCGTGGTCGGCTGTATATTAAGGATATAGGCGCATTTGAATTCGACAAAGGGAAAATCCTGATGCCGAAAATCCACGATAAGCGTCACTTCAGCGTGATGTCAGAGGTCAATCGCCAGGTATTACTGCTGCAATCCGAAATGGGGTGATCGGGAACTGAACCTGGGTAAAAAATTGCGGCCCTGCTTTAGGGCCGCTGATGTTTCTGCGGTAGAAGCCGCTAAGCCAGCGGGGCTTCATCAGGCACCTTTGGCAGCGTTACTATCGGTTTGTCACTTAGCGGTGTGACCAACAACTGATCAATCTTGTAGCTGACGATATCCACCACTTCAAACTTGTAGCCAGCGTATTTGACGAAGTCGGTGCGCTTAGGGATCTTGCGCAACATGTACATCATAAAGCCGCCCATGGTCTCGTAGTTGCCTGCTTGTGGAAACTCATCGATATCCAGCACACGCATTACGTCTTCGATCGGTGTGCCACCCTCGATCAACCATGAATTTTCATCGCGCGCTACGATCTGCTCTTCCTGGCCCTGACCAACCAGATCGCCCATCAGCGTGGTCATTACATCGCTGAGCGTGATAATGCCGACGACCAACGCATATTCATTGAGGATCACGGCAAAGTCTTCGTCAGCAGTTTTAAAGCTTTCCAATGCTTCTGACAACGTCAGCGTATCTGGCACGATTAGCGCCGAACGGATCTGCATACCGCTGCTCAGTACCAGGCTTTGATTGCCCAGCACACGGTTCAGCAGATCTTTGGAATCGACATAGCCGATCACTTTATCGATATGGCCATCGCACACCAGGAACTTGGAGTGTGGATGAGTCGATACCTTCTCGATAATGCTCGTTTCACTCTCGTGCAAGTCGAAGTACACCACGCTTTCTCGCGAAGTCATTGAAGAAGGTACCGTACGCGATTCCAGCTCAAAGACGTTTTCAATCAGTTCATGTTCCTGCTTACGCAGCACGCCCGCCAATGCGCCAGCTTCCACCACCGCATAGATATCGTCAGAGGTGATGTCATCCTTGCGCACCATAGGCAGTTTGAACAAGCGGAAGATCAGATTGGCCATGCCGTTGAAGAACCAAACCAGTGGCCGAAAAATCATGATCGAGAAACGCATCGGATTGATGATCCGGACGGCGACCCTCTCTGGCGCAATCATACCGATGCGCTTCGGGGTCAAATCTGCTAACAAAATAAACAGGCTGGTCACCAGCACGAAGGAGCAGATAAAGCTGACTTGTTCCGCCAGTTCTGGCGACAGAAAGCGATCGAATATCAGTTTAAAGTAAGGGGAAAAGGCTGCATCGCCGATAATACCGCCGAGAATGGCCACGGCATTCAGGCCGATTTGTACCACAGTGAAGAAGAGGCCTGGGGTTTCTTGCAGTTTGAGCACTTTGCTGGCATTGATGTTACCTTCGTCAGCCATCAATTTTAGTTTGATTTTGCGTGATGCAGCCAGAGATATTTCAGACAGTGAGAAAAATGCACTCACCGCGATCAGTAAAAGGATCAGTAAAATACTGTTTAACATAATCTATCCATAGTTGCCTACAGCGCTTTTAGGGAAGGGGTGTGCATTGTAAAAAATTAGTGATAACAACCAGAAAGGAAGCTACCAGGCCACAGGTGCGACTCGCATAGTATAGCAGTTGCGCCACAGGGGTCGCCAGTGGTTAAAAAAATTACAACCGGCCAGTGGTTAGCCCTGTGGTGGCAGGCATATGCCGATACCGCCAAGTCCGCAATAACCTTGTGGATTTTTGTACAGGTATTGTTGGTGCTCATCCTCGGCATAGTAGAACGGCAACGCTGGCACCACATCAGTGGTAATGATGCGCTTGTCGCCTGCTGCCTCCATCGCCTGCTGGAAGCGTTGCTGGCTGCGCTCGGCCTCGGTGTGTTGTTCCTGGTTCAGCGTGAAAATCGCTGAGCGGTACTGCGTGCCAATGTCGCCGCCTTGACGCATACCCTGCCTCGGATCGTGGTTTTCCCAAAACATCTGTAGCAATTGTTTGTAGCTGATGATTTTGGGATCGAACACGACGCGCACTACTTCGGCATGGCCGGTTTGGCCGCTGCACACCTCACTGTAGGTTGGGTTCGGCGTATAACCGCCGCTGTAGCCAGCGGCAGTGCTGTAAACGCCCGGTTGCTGCCAGAACAGACGCTCCACGCCCCAGAAACAGCCCATGGCGAAGATCGCCACTTCCATGCCGCTTGGCACCTGGGTCATCGAATGTCCGGTGACCACGTTTAATGTAGTCACCGGCATGGGGGTGGTGCGGCCTGGTAGCACGTTCCCCCCATCGGCGGTGAGTGGTTTATTAAAAAATGGCACCACAATGATGGACTCCTGTTATCACGGTAAGAATTGGCCCTAGAGTTGTATCCAACCGCGTCTTTGCTCACAATAAGCGATTGGTTGGGTTTATGTATAAGCTTAACGCAGTATTTTGTATGCCAAAAGTGAAGAATGCGCCAGGTGAACAGTGACAGCCAAACCTTCATAGCAGCGCCTGGAATAGGGCTATATGGGCTGCCTGCCTGATAGCGCAGAGCGAATACCAATAGAAAGGTAAAATGAACAAGGGGAATGCGTGCTACGATATCCGTTCATGTGCTTGTTTTATTTGTTTTTTGTGGCAACTTCGACCTATGCGGCGAATGTGCGGCTCAAGGTGGAAGGTCTGAGTGGTGAGCTGGAGAAAAACGTCCGGGTGCGGCTGTCTTCTATCACGCCTGAAGAGGTCGGTAACGATGGTCACTTCCGGGCGCGCGTGGACGAAGCGGTACGTCAGGGGTTGAGGGCATTAGGTTATTACCAGCCAACCATCGATTTTACGCTGGACGATCGGCCAGGTCTATCGCGCCAGGTGTTACATGCTAAGGTGAACCCAGGTGAGCCGGTGCGCATTGCCGGTGACAATATCATGCTGAAGGGCGGCGCTCTCACCGATGAGGATTACCTGACGCTGGTCAAGCAAGGCCGTCCGACCCTTGGCGAGATCCTCAACCACGGCAAGTACGACAGCTTTAAAAATTCTTTGACCAGCCTGGCGCTGCGTAAGGGTTACTTTGATGCCGACATGCTCGAGAGCCAGCTCGGCGTGGCTGAAGATTTGCATAGAGCCTTTTGGGATATCGATTTTAACAGCGGATCGCGTTACCGTTTTGGCGAGGTAAAGTTTGAAGGTTCGCAAATCCGAGAAGACTATCTGCAAAATTTAGTGCCCTTTCATCAGGGAGATTATTACAGTTCGGAAGACTTGGCCGAGCTGAATCGGCGTTTGTCCGCCACCAACTGGTTTAATTCGGTGGTGGTGTCTCCTGACTTCAAAAATTCAAAAGAAAATAGGGTGTTGCCGCTAGATGCATGGGTCACGCCGCGCACCCGCAATACTATCGAGACTGGGGTCGGTTATTCCACCGATGTTGGTCCGCGCGTGAAAGGTTCCTGGAAAAAGCCTTGGCTCAATGATCGCGGCCATAGTCTAGAAAGCAGTGCTAGCGTTTCGGCACCGGAGCAGCAGCTAGATTTGACCTATAAGATCCCACTGCTGAAGAACCCGCTTGAGCAATACTACCTGTTGCAGGGTGGCTTCAAGAACGTCGATCTCAACGATACCAAGTCCGTTACTTCCAAAGTGGTGGTGTCGCGTAACTGGGATCTTTCCAGCGGCTGGCAGCGGGCGGTGAACTTGACCTGGCGTCTGGATCACTTTACCCAGGGTACTGTCACCAACACCACCATGCTGCTGTACCCCGGTGTCAGCGTTAACCGCACCCGCTCGCGTGGCGGTTTGATGCCAACCTGGGGTGACAGCCAGCGCTATTCCATTGATGTGTCCAATACCACTTGGGGTTCCGGCGTGGACTTTGCGCTAATGCAGGCGCAGAACGTTTGGATCCGCACTCTGGTCGACAAACACCGCTTCGTGGTACGTGGGCAGGTGGGGTGGATCGAAACCAATGACTTCAACAAAGTGCCGCCGGATCTGCGTTTCTTCGCCGGGGGCGATCGCAGTATTCGCGGCTATAAGTACAAAGGCATTTCACCGCGTGACAACGAGGGCAAGTTGATCGGTGCTTCCAAAATGCTGACCGGTTCGCTGGAATATCAATATAACGTGACCGGCAAGTGGTGGGGTGCGGTGTTTGTTGATTCCGGCGAAGCGGTGGACGACATCAAACAGAGCAATGTCAAAACCGGCGCGGGCATAGGCGTGCGCTGGCAGTCGCCGGTGGGGCCGGTGAAGCTGGATATTGCCGCGCCTGTGGGAGACAAAGAGACCCATGGGGTGCAGTTCTACATCGGTTTGGGGCCTGAGCTATGAGCCTGGTGAAAAAGATTTGTCTCGGAGCCATGGGCGTTCTGTTGTTGCTGATAGGGGGGGGGGCCTTCTTGCTCGGCACCACCAACGGACTACATATGGCGCTCAACGGCGCGGCGCGCTGGGTACCAGGGTTGGACATCGCCAGCGTCAGCGGCGGCTGGCGTGATCTGACACTGAAAGGCGTGAAGTACCAGATGCCAGGCATGGCGGTGGCTGTTGGGCAGTTCCATCTATCGCTCGATCTGTCCTGTTTTAAACACAGCTCGCTGTGCGTCAATGCTTTAACTGCGCAGGATGTGGATGTGGCGCTTAACACCAAAGAGAGGGTGCCGTCCACACCGGCCAAAGAAACCAGGGCACCCGCCACTCATCTCAGTACGCCATACCCGATTGTCCTGCGTATGCTGGCGCTGGATAACGTCAAAGTCAGCGTCGATGATACGGCGATTTCGCTGGCCGAGTTGCGCACTGGGGCGCAATGGCAAGCACACGCGTTGACGCTGATGCCGACCAAAATCAACTCGCTGCTGATCGCGTTGCCGAAAACCTCGCACAACCCGCGGCCGCAAGCGGTACTGTCAGGGGGGGAAGTGACGAAAAAGGTTGGTGAGCAGGTCGATAAGACAGCGAAATCGGCACCGCAGTCGGCAGAAGTGCCGCTAGGAGAAACGCTGAAAGCGTTATTCGCCAAACCGTTGCTGCCGGATTTGCCGGAAATTCGTTTGCCGCTGGATATCACCGTTAAGGAAATCAACGGTGAACACCTGCGGTTTGTTGGTGATACCAATGTGCTGATCACCCACCTATTGCTCCAGGCCAGCACCAAGGATCAGCACATCCAGTTGGATAATTTCGACGTTGAGTTGCCGCAGGGCACGCTGTCTGTACAAGGGCAGGCGACGCTGACCGGTGATTTGCCGATAAATATGGTGGCTAACAGCACGCTGAACATCTCGCCGCTAAAGGGCGAGAAGATCACGCTAAACCTCGGTGGCGGATTGCGTGAAGTACTGAAGGTGGCGCTCAACCTGTCCGGGCCGGTGGGTGCGCAGCTTGACGTGCAGGCTCGTTTGGCCGAGGTGGGTTTGCCCTTGGCGATGACGTTACAGAGCAAGCAACTGAAATGGCCGCTGAACGGCGAATCGCAATATCAGGTCAACGATTTCCGCCTGCGTTTTAACGGCAAGGCGGCCGACTACGCATTGTCTACCCACGCCAATATCAGCGGCCATGATTTGCCACCGGCGGCGTTGATGCTAGATGGCAAAGGCAACATCGAACAGTTCAAGCTGGAGCGCTTGCGATTGGCGGCGCTACAGGGCAATACCGATCTCACCGCGTTGGTGGATTGGAGCAACGCCATCAGTTGGAATGCGCAGTTGACGCTGAGTGGCATTAACAGTGCCAAGCAGTGGCCGGAATGGCCGGCGAAGCTGGATGGCAAGATCATTACCCGTGGCAGTTTGCACGGCGGCAACTGGCAACTACAGGTGCCGGTGTTGCAACTGGACGGCAACGTGAAACATAATAAGGTCACGGCGCGTGGCATGTTGAGCGGCAACGCCGCCGGGCAATGGAAAATCCCTGGCATCGGTTTGATGTTGGGGCGCAACCAACTGAATGTCGCAGGCCAGTTGGATGAGAAGAGCTGGAACTTGGATGCCAATATCGACGCGCCGCGCCTTGATGGCATGTTGCCGGGGTTAGGCGGCACCGTGAAGGGATTGCTCAAACTGCGTGGCAACCTACAGGCACCGCAGTTGCTGGCCGATCTAACGGCCTTTGGCTTACAGTGGCAGGCACTGCGCATCAATCGGGTGAAGATCGATGGCGATGTGCGCTCTACTGACCAGATACAGGGTCAACTGGCGGTTCGTGTTGAACAACTGAAACAGGATACGTCGGAAGTCAGACTGCTGACCCTCAACGCCAAGGGCAGTGAGAAGCAGCATCAGATGCAACTAGAGGTTGACGGCAAGCCAGTTTCCGGCCAACTTGCACTGCAAGGCGGCTTTGATCGTCAGCAGCAGCGCTGGCATGGCAACCTGAATAATACCCGTTTCGATACCCCGGTTGGCGAATGGCGCCTTACCCGCGCCATTACGCTGGACTACTTGAATACCGCACAGAAAATCAGTATTGGCCCGCACTGCTGGCAGAACCCGAATGCTGAACTGTGTGTGCCGAAAACCCTCGAAGCAGGCCAAAGCGGCGAGGCCAGCCTGGTGCTTAACCGCTTTGATCTGGCAATGTTCAAGTCGTTCCTTGGTGCGGAAACTGCACTGAGTGGCGTGTTTACCGGGCGAGCCAACGTCAGTTGGAAACCGGGCGGCGCGTTGCCGGAAGCCAAGGTTTCGTTGGTGGGTAACGGTGTCAAAGTGGTGCAGCAGGTGCAGGGTAACGCGCTGCCGATCGCGTTCGATACATTGACGCTTAATGCCGGGCTGAACAATGGCCGTGCGCAGGCTGACTGGCTGATCAAACTGAACAACAACGGCCAGTTTGACGGCCACATTCAAGTGGCAGACCCACAGGTACGACGTAATATCAGCGGCAACGTCAACATCACAGATATCTCGTTGGCAATGATTAACCCAGCGTTAATGCGGGGCGAAAAAGCAGCAGGCATGCTGAATGCCAACCTGCGCCTGGGTGGCAGTGCACAGAAACCCCGGGTGTTTGGTCGGTTGACGCTGGATAAGGTGAATGTTCAGGGGCATTGGATGCCATTTGACATGATTGATGGTCGCCTAGCAATGAACTTCAACGGCATGACCTCGACGCTGGAAGGGCTGATCAGTACCACACGTGGGCAGCTTAACCTGACGGGTGATGCCGACTGGCGTGAACTCGACGCTTGGCGCGCGCGCATTACTGCCAAAGGCAACAAGCTGAGGGTAACGGTGCCGCCGATGATCCGCATTGACGTCTCGCCAGATCTGGTATTTGAAGCCACGCCGCAGCTCTTTTCGCTCAATGGTTCGGTGGATATCCCCTGGGCGCGTATTACGGTGCAGGAACTGCCGGAAAGCGCGGTAGGCATTTCTTCTGATGAGGTGATGCTCAATGACCAATTGAAACCGATCCAACCGAAAACCGCCTCGATCCCGATCAATAGCAACCTGATGATCCACATCGGTGACGATGTGCGGCTGGACGCTTTTGGTCTGAAAGCCGGGCTGAAGGGCGACTTGAAAGTGGTGCAAGACAAGAAAGGGCTGGGTCTTAATGGACAGATTGATATCCCTTCAGGCCGTTTCCATGCTTATGGGCAGGATCTGATTGTCCGTAAAGGCCAGTTGATGTTTTCCGGCCCGCCAGATCAGCCAATGCTTAACATTGAGGCGATCCGTAACCCTGAGTCTACCGAAGACGATGTTACTGCCGGGGTGCGTGTCACTGGCTCGGCGGATGCGCCTAAGTTGGAAGTATTCTCAGACCCAGCCAAATCGCAACAGGAAGCGTTGTCCTACCTGTTACGCGGCCAGGGGTTGCACAGTTCCGGTGCCGACGGCAACGCCATGACCTCAATGTTAATTGGTATGGGGGTGGCGCAAAGTGGTCAACTTGTGGGTAAAATTGGTGAAGCGTTTGGCGTGAGTGATTTGGCTCTTGATACCCAAGGGGTTGGCGACAGCTCCCAGGTTGTGGTAAGTGGCTATGTTCTCCCTGGCTTACAGGTAAAATATGGGGTGGGCATTTTCGACTCGCTGGCCACGCTGACGTTGCGTTACCGCCTGATGCCTAAGTTGTATCTTGAAGCAGTCTCTGGTCTCGATCAGGCATTAGATTTGCTCTATCAGTTTGAGTTTTAGCGATGCGAATAATTGTCTATGGTAGCTTGCGGCGCAAACAGGGGAATAGCCATTGGATGACCAACGCCCAATGGCTTGGCGAGCATGAACTCGCAGGCTATCAGATTTATAATCTGGGTCATTACCCGGCAGCGATCCCAGGAGAGGGCATGATACATTGCGAGGTGTATCGTATTAACTCATCGATTCTGGCAGAGCTTGACGAACTGAAAAGCAACACCAAGGACTATAAGCGTGAGTTAATTCATACGCCTTATGGGAGTGCGTGGATCTACCTGTATAAACACAGTGTGGATGGGTACCCGCGAATTAACAGCGGAGACTGGCTGAAGCGTCTCAACGAAAAACAATAAAAAAACACCGCTCAACTTGAAGTGACCCCCGAAGTTGGACATCCAATGATTAGGGGTTGGAAAGCCCCCGAGCCCGTAGACAAATCTGGCCTATATTTTGAGCATAGCAACTGTCTTCAAGCCCGATTACGAAGCATGTTGGTGATACAACGGATCCCATGCTTCATTATTTTTCAGCATTGCGTTCAGGATGGTCAGTAGTTTTCTGATGCAGGCGGTCAGTGCAACCTTTTTGGGTTTTCCAGCGGCAACGAGGCGTGTATAGAACTCTTTAATTACTGGGTTGTGCCTCGTCCCGACCAGGGCTGACATATAGAGAGCTGTTCGGACGGAGGCTCGCCCTCCGAATACCGTTCGGCGACCGCGCATCGTGCCGGAATCCCTGTTTATTGGAGCAACCCCAATAAGCGCACTAATTTCACGTCGTGATAACGTTCCAAGTTCCGGAACCTCAGCCAGCAGCACGGCAACAGTCGCTGCACCAACACCTTTAACGGCGCTCAATAATGCAGATAATTCACTGAAATTTTCCGAAATATAGGCTGACATTTCAGCTTCTACACGAGCCATTTCACTTTTCAATACCGAAATTATAAATCTGATACTTTCATGATTCTGAGAATGCGATGGATGCAACCTGTTCCGCTCAGCTGTAAGCATGATCGTTAATTGTCGGCGTCTGACCACCATTGCTGCCAGCAACTGTCTGTGAACATCAGGTAAGGGGCGAATATATTTTTCCCGCTCAGGATGCTGGTTAATAACTTTTGCCATTTGTAGCAGGACTCTGGCATCTATTTGGTCGGTCTTAGCCAGATAGCCCATTGCGCGGGCAAAATCTCGCGCCTGTCGGGGATTGATAACAACCACATCGAAACCTTCAGACTGAAGATAGCCAGCCACACCAGACTCAAGTCCCCCGGTGGCTTCCATCAGGATCAGTTGAGTTTCATTTCGCTTTAACTCTTTGAGTATCTGATTAATACCACCATCTTCATTTGGCACAGTAAATTGCTGGGTAATACTGCTGATTGCAATATCCAGAGTGCTTTTCGAAACATCAATGTCTGCACAACGTTGATTTGACACGCTCATCTATACCCCTCCTTGCAAATACGATTTGAAGTTCAGACAACTGTTCGGGCTTCAGATGAACGACTCAGCCTGTGCGTCAGTCGCTATGCTGCGGGCTTGAATAACCCCAGGAGGAATCGGACTACACAGGCTTTGCCAAATCTATGCCAGAACATAGTAATCCACTTTCAAGATACAAGGAGGAGTCTATGGGCGCACAACGATTTACCCCTGAATTTAAGGAAGAAGCTGTCCGCCAGATCACTGAGCGGGGCTATTCCGTTGCCGACGTTTCAGAACGACTTGGTGTTTCAGCACACAGTCTTTATAAATGGCTGCGTTCAGTAAAACCTGATAACAGCGGGCATCAGGCTCAGGATTTACTGGATGCCAGGACGGAGATCCTCAGGCTGAAAGCGCAGCTTAAACGTACGTTCGGGAAGCCTGTAAAATCATGGGCTACAGCAGAGACCGCTACTATCGTTTCAAAACGCTTTACGAACAAGGCAGCGGGGTTCGTTCTGTTTGGTGACGATATGATTTGGAATGCTTTAAAAAGCGGCTCACTGCGTTGGAAACCAAGATGGCTCAGGAGGGCGGTGTTCTCACCGAGGCTCAGTTGCAGGCACTGGAGCAAGCTAAATCCCAACGAGAAGCTCACGGTGAAATAGAGACACAGCACCCAGGCTATCTGGGTGCACAAGACACCTATTATGTCGGCAATATCAAAGGGATTGGCAGAATTTATCAGCAAACCTTTATTGATACTTATAGCCGTGTTGCTGTTGCCAAAGTCTATACCGAGAAGAATGCATTGATTGCCGCAGAAATGCTCAATGAGCAAGTGTTGCCGTTCTTTGATGAGCAAGGGATAGCGTTGTTACGGATATTGACTGATCGCGGGACGGCGTTCTGTGGCAAAAAAGAGAGTCATGCGTTTGAATTATATTTGAATATTGAAGATATCGAGCATACACGACCCCAGGCTTACAGCCCGCAGACAAACGGCATCTGTGAAGGGTTTCACAAGACAATGAAAACGGAATGCTACGATGTCATGTATCGCCGTAAGATTTACCGTAAATCTGATGAAATCCAGCGAGAACTCAGCCAATGGCTCTATTTTTACAACCGTGAGCGCCCCCATTCATGACGATACTGTTATGGAAAAACGCCTTGGCAGACTTGGGAAAGCAGCAAGGGTTTGGCGAAAGAAAAGCAACTTGAGAGTTTATTTATCGCATCGGACAGTCAGACTCAACTGACAAATTTGGGTCTGAAAAATGAGTGAATGTCAGATTAAGTTTGAGCTAATACACTGCAAAACAATCAGGTCTTCGATCTACTTAGTTTCATTAAAGATCTACTTATTCGCTGGATAAGTTCTGTGGATAACGGGGAAAACCAATAATGACCGCCCTTGCAGCGGCCAGACGGCCGCGCCGGTTCGGCATGGTCGCTATGCTCCTCAAGAAACTTTAAGTAGCCCCTCCGGTCTTTGCCCGAAGGCAGGGGGTTAACTGAACCTACTACTGCGAAAAGGCGCTTTTCGCCCTTACCTACTTCACCGCTAAAAGTAAGCTAAAAACCCAGTCTGGCGGGAAGGGGGCAAAATCCGGTTAGGTGCATTCGTTGACACCAGGAGTAAGTATTCCTATTATTGTGTTGATAGTTAACACCCGGGGGCATTATGGCCAGAACTACAAGCGTTACGATTGGCGAACAACTCGATTCGTTTATCAGTCGATTAATAGACAGTGGCCGTTACGGCTCTGCGAGTGAAGTTATGCGCTCTGCTCTGCGATTGCTGGAGCAACAGGAAACAAACGATGAAGTTGTTCGCCAGGCTGTTACTGCTGGGCTGGAAAGCGGTGAAAGCTCGCTATCACTGCGGGATATTGCAGCACAAAGAAAGCTGAGACACCGTGTATAAACTCACCGAACGGGCGGCAGACGACTTCGCCGGGATTTATGACTATACGCTCTTGAAATTTGGTGAAGCTCAGGCAGACCATTACACAGACGCACTTGAGGCATTGTTCGAGACACTGGCCGGAATGCCAGATATAGGGCGGGACTACCATGCCGTCCCTGGTGTGATGCGCATTGAATTTCAGCGACATGCCATTTTTTATACGGTTCGTGATACAGATATTCTGATTGTGCGTATTTTGCACCAACAGATGAACCATAAACGCCATTTACTGTAAATGGCGTTTGAAGGCCAATGGAACGGAAACGTACGTTAGTGAGCTAACTGTATGATATAAAAAGTATAATAGACATGGGAAAACGCCCTCAAACTCCTACTACATGACGTTTTTGGGTATAGAGCCTGTAATTTAAATTGTGTATCTGCCTGTTTTTGATATGTTCACTCCAACAATGGAGACAGGCAAATTATGGACGAAAAGAAACTCAGGGCACTCGCTGCTGAACTGGCTAAAGGTCTTAAAACCGACGCTGATCTCAATCAGTTTTCCCGCATGTTGACGAAGCTAACCGTTGAAACGGCGCTGAACGCTGAACTGACCGACCACCTCGGGCACGAGAAAAATGCCCCAAAATCCGGCTCGAATACCCGTAATGGCTATTCCTCTAAAACGCTGCTGTGCGACGATGGCGAAATCGAACTGAACACGCCACGTGACCGTGAAAACACCTTCGAGCCGCAGTTGATAAAGAAAAACCAGACGCGTATCACGCAGATGGACAGCCAGATTTTATCCCTGTACGCCAAAGGCATGACCACGCGGGAAATCGTCGCCACGTTCAAGGAAATGTACGACGCCGATGTGTCGCCAACGCTGATATCTAAAGTGACCGATGCCGTTAAAGAGCAGGTCGCTGAATGGCAAAATCGACCTCTGGATGCCCTGTATCCTATTGTTTACCTTGACTGCATTGTCGTGAAAGTCCGCCACAGTGGCAGCGTAATTAACAAAGCTGTCTTCCTTACCCTGGGCATTAACACCGAAGGCCAGAAAGAACTGTTGGGCATGTGGCTGGCAGAAAATGAAGGTGCAAAGTTCTGGCTTAGCGTGCTGACCGAGCTTAAAAACCGGGGTCTTCAGGATATCCTGATTGCCTGCGTGGATGGGCTGAAGGGCTTCCCGGATGCAATAAACAGCGTCTATCCTCAGACGCATCTCCAGCTCTGTATCATCCATAGGGTCCGCAACAGCCTGAAATACGTGGCGTGAAAGGACTATAAAGCCGTCACCCGCGGGTTGAGGACGGTCTACCAGGCTCCGACAGAAGAAGCCGCGCTGATGGCACTGGATGCGTTCGCGGGTGTCTGGGATGACAAGTATCCGCAAATCAGTAAAAGCTGGCGTACGCACTGGGAAAATCTCAATACGTTCTTCGGCTATCCAGCCGAAATCCGCAAAGCCATCTACACGACCAACGCTATCGAGTCGCTGAACAGCGTGATCCGTGCAGCCATCAAAAAACGCAAAGTGTTCCCGACAGACGACTCAGTGCGAAAGGTTATTTATCTGGCGATCAAAGATGCATCAAAAAAATGGAGTATGCCGATCAAGAACTGGCGGCTGGCAATGAGTCGTTTTATTATCGAGTTCGGTGATCGCTTAAACGATCACCTTTAATACGGTGGCAGTTACACAGAATTCATCCCTGTTGCAACACGCTGAAGCTCAACAGATCCGCTTTCGCTGACACTGGTGAACCACCTGCTCAGTTGTGGCTGGTC
Source organism: Serratia symbiotica (assembly GCF_000821185.2). Classification (NCBI taxonomy): domain Bacteria; kingdom Pseudomonadati; phylum Pseudomonadota; class Gammaproteobacteria; order Enterobacterales; family Yersiniaceae; genus Serratia; species Serratia symbiotica. The sequence continues at coordinate 3,331,389 of NZ_CP050855.1, forward strand.
TTTGGTTTTTAGGATCCGGTAGAAGTCGAGTGCCAGTTGCTGTGCTATTTTCAACTGCGGCTCTTTTTCGCACATCAGCCCGATGAAGCGGGAAGCATAATTTTTTTCCCCTTTCATTATTCGCCATTCGCCAGGGCATCAGCCATCGGCTTACCCGGAAAGCTGAAGGAAGATGGGCTGGTGCGGTAACCGTTGCGGCACCATTTTTACGCCATCTGGTAACCTCATCCCTGACGATGGTTTTACTGCCGGTAAATCTCTGTGTAACCATTTCCCGCCATATCTGGCTGGCATTGTGATTACCGCTTTTCCGCTGTTCTTCCAGCCACTCACGCTGCGGTTCCAGACGGCCTGGCTTTGGAGGTCTGGTCGACATTTCAGGGAATGTCCCTGACGGAACCCACCGACTGACCGTCACACGGGATAATCCGGTGATACGGGATATTTCCCGAAACCCGCATCTCTTCTGATACAGGTTCATTACCTCCGCCCAGCGCTTATGGCGTTTATTGCGTGTTTGTTGTTTAAGCCGTTCCGGACGACGGAGCGGCGATGGAGGTTCTCAGGCTCTGGTGTTTTATTTGGCGATAGTTCACTGGCGACAAGGCGTATCAGTGGCATGTGTCTGTAGATCATCCGTTCGAGAGCATCGCCAATATTCTTCCAGAAGATGCCAGCGATCTACCACCTGCCTGGTCTGAGGCGTACCTTCGCGAGCAGCAGTGGCATAAATGCCGCCGTGATCGCGTGAGACAACCTGTATTTCCGAATATTTTATGAACCAGGCTGCCAGCGTACGCTGATCGCGACCGGGAAGCAGAACCAGAGGTCGGTGAGTATCAAGATTGACTATCTAGGAAGATATCCTGTTCTCCGAGAGGTGATTTTGTTTCTAACCCACCTCTAGGAAATCGTTGTTTTCAATCATGCTTACATGTGGGAATATCAGAAACGCCATACCACACCAGCATTCATACCGTTATCCTGATAGTTCTGAGATAACAAACCGGTATAGTTGATGGAAACGGCAACCGATTTTGTGACGCTGATTTCTGCCCCCGCTTTCATCACCATGCCGTCGTGTGAGGCTGCGTCCGTGGCGGTATTGAAGGTTGCGTCCGTGCCAGCAAAGCGCAAGCCAACTTCGCGTTCAGCCTCGTTATACTGATGTTGCCAGCCTAGTTTTCCTCGGAGGGTGACGGCGCTGTCTTTACCGATATTCCAGCGTTTTTCCCCACGCATACCCAGCGTGGAGAAGATTCCGAAGGTGCTCTGGTTGTCCGCTGTCAATGCGGCGGTGCCGCCTTTTTCCGTCATGTCATCGCTTCGGTAATTCACCCATGCCAGGTTGACAAACGGCTCCAGATTAAACCAGGTATTGTTCAGACGGTAACCCGCTTCTGCGAAGATTTGGCCCGTTCCCGCATGATAGCGTGCCTTGGCGTTATCAGACTGGCCGTAATACCCGATGCCCCGTGAGGTTTCAACCCGGTGCCAGGTATAGGCGATACCTGTGCGCAGATTCAGGTTGTCATAGGTTTTACCTGCATAGATAGCCAAATGATAGTTATCACTGTCGGCAGATGCGGCGTCTCCGTGCAATGAGGTGCGGGTGTAACCGGTGGCTTAGCCCAGACGCCAACGATCAGCCAGCTCATTATCCGCACCGAGTAATACCCCAAAGGTTGAGTCGTGGAAACCCGTGGCATTATCATTGCCGCTGGCGTGCTCCCAATTGCCCAACAAACTGACCCATGCGCCGTCCTCGTCTTGTTTTATGTCACTGCTGTCCGCTGCGCCCTGAGTCTGGCGCAAACGACCGTTAAGCGTATCCCGAACATAACGGCTGTTATTCACTAGCGCGGAGGCGATATCCGCGTGTATCTGCCCGGACAATTGACGATAGGCTTGTCGCGCCAGTTCCGCAGAAGGGGCTATCAGCAAGCTTTGATACAAGGGGTTATCAGCCGGTAATTGTTCAATTGCCGTCGCGAGATTATATTGATTAGCAGTAACGGCGACATCAGCAAAACGGGTGGTGTTACGTTGTAAACCCAGTGAGAGGCTATTGGGCTGATAGGCCAAATCGGGCGTTAAAAATAGCCCGGCGTCGGCGTGGCCAAATTGCCCTGTGATACCTTGCGCGGCCGTGAGCACGGTATAACGCTGTGCCAGGATATTGCCGGCGGAGGATGTTGAAGCCAGCAGGTTTTGCCCCGCTTGCAGTACCACAGCAATCTCGCCTCCGTTCAATGTCGCCTGACCATTGACCTGTAGCAAATCGTTGCGGCCGGCCTCAATTTCAGCCAGATAACGGGAGCCATTATCCAGCGTCAGATCGTTATCAATCGTCAAGGTGCCGATGGAATTGCCGGGTGCCACCGAACCCCCTTTATTTGCCGTCAGCGTGCTGATATGCCCGCTGCCACTTACTAGCCCTCCATCGCGCACCACCGTAGCACCGGAGGCTTTGCCGTTGGCGATAAAGTGCCCGTCAGCCGCGACATCGCTGGTTAATGCGCCGGTGCTGGCCAGTTGCAACGCGGCACCTTTGGCAATCCACGTCTGGCCGGCATAGTCATTATTCCCGCTGAGCGTTTGACTACCGCCCGCTATTGTTAGGCCACCTTTATAGTGCGTTCCGTCAGGATTACTGAGGTCAACATCTGTGATTCGGCCCGAAAAATTATCCTTGGCCTGGCTCAATACTAGAGTTCTGTCCCCCAGCGTTACAACGCCATTGCCGTTTAAGCTGCGGAGAGTGACGTTGTTCATGCTGTCTGGAACGCCCTACAGCGGATTGAAATTACCGTGTTCAGTGATGTCAAACCAACCGTTATTTTCCAGCGATGCCGAGTGGGCAAGGCTACCGGGGCCGGTAAGGTATAACACCGCGCCCTTATTCACCCGGGTCACGCCGGTATAAGTGTTGGTGCCGGTCATGTTGACTACCACATCCGGCATGAGCGTTAAGTCACCGGCACCGGAAATTGCGCCCGCCAACCCCAGATAACCTTTTCCTCCGTTAGAATCACCTGAGGGATCGCCAGCAGGAGCACTCATTAGATTTCCCATTTGCTTCGTTACGCGGCTAAGTTGCAATCCGCTGCCGTTGGCATGCGTAGAAAAATCATCAGCATTAACGAAGAAAGGTGTAAACGCCGTGAGTTGATTTTGTAAATCATACATCACTGAATAATTTACGAAAAAACCTATTCCTAACGTAATATTCCATGTCTCTGTATCACTGCTATCACGATCGATAATCAGGCGTTTATCTCCGCCTTCTTGCAGAATGATCTCGTTGCCCACTTTTTGCCCATTGACATCCACTGGTTGGAGTGTGAGAGAAACGATGGATGTTGTGTTTTCGCCATCCTTGTCAAATTTCACGCCATGCTGTTCGAGGATGTCGCCGAATTTTTTGCTGTCTATCGTTGCGTGAGTAGCATTGCCCGTATCGAACAAAATTGCGCCGCTCAGCGCCTCTGCGGGAAGCTCAACGGTGCTCGACTGACCGTTGGTATTGAGTGTGAAGGAGTATTTGAAGCGGCCTTCATGTTGCGATGACGCCGGTGCGCCAGAGTTGGGGAAATGGGTGATATCGCCTTCACTTCGCGTCGGTGCCCAAGGGGCCTGGGTATCAAACTGCGCCCGCAGGCTGGGCGTCAAATTGAGGATAGTACAAGGCGCGCAACCCGGTGACCACGTTGTCCCATTTTCATTGGCATTGTCATTACCGGCAACGATAAAGCCGGTTTTTGTGATGGTGCTAAAGGGGCTGCCGCCGTTGGGATTGCCATTGGCATCCATAAAAAGAAAATCCCCTACGCCAAAGGTACCGTAGAAATTTTTCTCTTCTGTTGGCCATCCTGAGGTAATGTTTTTTTCCGCGCCCGGATCAATGTAATAAGGTTTCCCCTCTACGATTTTAAACGGCTTTTGATCCTCCTGTTGTGGATGGTCGAGCAACATATGTTCGACCTGGCCAATGACGTAGCCTTTATTATTGCTGTCGGGAGTCGTTACCGGTATCGAGGTTGCATCAGCGGTGTAATAGGTCAGGTCTGTTATTTGCTTGCGCTGTAACCAGTACCCACCCCAGCCATTGTTGCCATAGAGATATTCGTATGCCTGATTCACATTCGGCAAGCGCGAGGTGTCTTGTTGTCCGAGAGCGGCGTTGAACTGATCGGAACCCGTATCAAAGATATATTTTTGTGCAGGGCCGCCGTTCACACCGACATTAATGGTTAGGCGACTATCTAAATGCCCCAGTGGAATTATGATTGGGTGCGGTTCACCATTAACGGGAGGTGAGTAATATGAAAGGAATAATAAACTGATGAATAAGTTTATTGCTTTTTCTTTTTTTATCATGGTGCCCCCTCCCCTAGACAGGTAACTATCTATAATTAAAGAATAAAGTTCAGTTTTTAACCGCATTAAGTCAAGTTGATTTTATTAATTGATTTTTTAGTCTTGAAGGCTATGCGGGGTGCGCGCTTTTTGGCGTGCCACCCCAGCTGACTTTACGGTTTTTATGCTTATTTTTCATTTTATACAAGTAATAAAAATGCCAGTGTTAATTTAAGGCAGTCTTGATGTAATAAATGAAATTTCATAATCATGACCGGGGTATTGATTGCTCATTCGCTGTGAAAATTCTTTTTTCGTGATTTTATGGCGATAAGTATCATGCAGTAAAATAAGGAATTTTTCTGATTGTTCAGTAGTATCAATCGGCATGTGTTTATATACATGATCGGACTTTATTTGACTTAGTAAATTATTGAACCAATCATTAAATGGTGTGTCTTGAAATGCAGCAACAACCTGCGGGTCGGTGGTGTTGGTACAGCCTTGGACTAATGAAAAAGAAAGCGCAAGGAGCAAAGAACCAATTAATCTAAGTTTACTGGTGTTCATTTTTCTATTTCTCCTGAATTACTAAGGTTATAGCCATTTGTAGTAGGCATAGGGGCAAGGAATTTTACCATAAAAAAATAAATATTCTGTCAGCATTGATAGAAATAATTAATGTTCCTGCTCATTATTCCTATCAATGGTTGGTTATCCATACTGTTTATAAACAACGTGAGAGTTCTATTGTATGACTATTTCCTCAAAAAAACATTGTGTTAACATTCCTGGAGCATGGATGCCTTGGGTCCACTTTAATACGTCGGGTTTTTCGTCTTGCTCGACCAGCCCTCCCCATACATCGATAAATTCCTTGTTTTTAAAGAAAAAAACTCCAGGCTCAGAGGTTTTTGTTGAGGCGAAAATAGCTAGCCACTCTTTGTTGGCTAAAACTTCGGATACGTCGATTTGGTTTGTGCTGACTTTTTCAGTCAGTATCTTTTGCACCAAACCCTGGTAAAAACTCTTGTTCTCAGCATTAATTTTTAGCTTTAAATTCGCACAGTCTACGGTGGCTGACGCAATGTTTATCACAAAGAATAATGGGAAGAAAAAAAACAATGTTGCTTTTTTCATAATCATATCACTGGGTTAGGTGTTAGTGGAAGTGAGTATAGAACATAATATCCCATCAAGCGCAAAAAAAACAACTATCTGAATGTAAATACTATTTTCTGCTTTTAGACTATTCCTTCTATATGCCAAGGATAATACCACTCTACATATTACCCATTGAGAACCAAACGGAAACAGTGATTGATTTCATTTCCAAGGAGGTATGAATGCTGGGTGGCAGTCTAGGCATCTAAGTTATCAGTACTGGTTAAATGGCTACATACGGCACTCAGTTTCTTGCAAATGCCCACATTGATATTAATGTTATCATCAACCTAATCAGGCGGCGTTATTATCCAGGGGCAGGGGTATATGATTAATTCAGTACCGATTTCGGCTTCCCCACTGGCATGGATTGATGAAGAAATTGATTTATCTACTTTTAGTGACCGCCGACACGCCAGCCGCTTTAGATCCCTGATGCAAAAACTCTGGCAGGGAATGGGAAACAGCCTGCCCTTTGCCTGCTAGGAGCGCTCAGCAACAAAAGCCGCTTACCGCTTTCTTTCCGGCACTAAAATTGATGAACAAACGCTTCTGCAGGGACATACCGAAGCCACTTGCCAGAGGGTGCAGGCCACACAGGAAGAAACCATCCTGTTTCTCCAGGATACCACCTCGTTTGGTTACCATCGAAACAATCCTGACCTGGTGGGCTTTACTGGAAGCCATACGGCAGGTCTTGTCAAAACAGGGAAGGATGCCGGTATTAACTGCGGGATCCCGATGCATTCCAGTTTGGTCGTGACGACACAGGGACTCCCGCTGGGTCTGACGGCAATTAAATTCTGGATCCGAAAAAAATTCAAAGGGGCGAATGTGTTAAAAAGAAAAATTAATCCCACCCGGATACCTATAGAGGAAAAAGAAAGTTATCGCTGGCTGGAGAAATGACGGCAGTCAACGGCATTATTACAATGTCCGGAGCTATGTGTGCACATTGGCGATCGCGAAAGTGATATTTACGAACTCTATTGCCTCGTATCAGAGTTAGGCACGCATTTCCTGGTCAGACCCTGCGTAAACCGTCTGGCAGAAAATTCCACTCTGGAAGAAGAAATGGATAATATTCTTCCAGAAGGCAAAGAGAAATATCAAATCATGCTGCGCCAGGATGAAGGTAGAGTACGCGAGATTACGTTGAATGTCAGATGGAAAAGAATAACACTGCATCCGCCAATAGTTAAGGCAAAATAATATCCTGACATGGAACTGAAAGCAGTAATCGCAACAGAAGAAATTGCTGATGATAAGAATGTCCGGGTGGAATGGAAACTGCTGACTGATTTGCTGGTAACGGTTCTGGCGGAGGCGACGGAAAAACTTGGCTGGTACAGCCAGCGATGGAAAGTTGAAGTATTTCAAAATATTATGAATCATGCTGTCAGGCTGAACGCTCCAGGCTGGGTTCAGTATAGCGTCTGACAAATTTATTATGTTGCTACTGCATTCTGAGCTGGCGGATATTCTGGCTGACGATGCTAAACTGGGAAATACCGGAGGCACCGGCAGAGTTGGTTTTCACAAAGATGGAGATGAAAATCCTGGACACGATGGTTGAGGTGTATTAGCTCAGGCCTGATCTGACAGTTACCGGTTATTTATACAGGTATCTGTCAGATTACATCTGGCTTAAATTTTTCTCAGCCCAGATGCGCTTTCCATCAAGTAATGTTTCCATTGGCGTCCGACCACAGCACATTTTACCCTGATGGGTTCGCCCATTATTATAGTGAGCCAGCCATTCATCAAGATCCGATTGTAATGCGTCTAGCTCGCCATACAGCTTTTTGCGGAACGCCACCTGATAAAATTCTTGTAATATCGTCCTGTGGAACCGTTCACAGATGCCGTTCGTCTGCGGTGACCTCGCTTTGGTTTTCGTGTGGTCGATGTCATTTATCGCCAGATAAAGCTGATAATCATGCTGCTCCACTTTGCCACAGTACTCTGTGCCTCTGTCGGTCAGTATTCTCAGCATTGGCAGGCCCTGAGATGCATAAAATGGCAGCACACGGTCATTTAGCAGCTCTGCCGCTGTAATCGGCGTTTTGGTGACATAAAGCTTGCAGTGCGCAACCTTCGAGTAGGTATCAACGAACGTCTGCTGATAAATACGTCCGACGCCCTTCAGGTTCCCCACATAGAACGTATCCTGAGAGCCCAGATAACCCGGATGAGCGGTTTCAATTTCGCCATAGACCTCGTCATCACTGGCTTTACGTTCCAGTGCTGCGATCTGGCTGTCAGTCAGTTCGATACTCTCACGGGCCACTTTCTCTTCCAGTGCTTTCAGACGCTTTTTGAAGTTTTCAAGATTGTGGCGCAGCCAGACAGAACGAACGCCACTTCCTGAGATAAAAACACCCTGTTTACGCAGCTCGTTGCTGGTCCGGTGCTGACCGTGAGCCGGGAAATCAACGGCATAATTAACCACAGCGCACTCGGTGGCATCGTCTGTGCGGTTCTTGAGATTAGGGGCCCGACGACTACGATTTATCAGCGAATCCACTCCACCTTCAGCCATCAGTGCACCAAAAGGCCACATTGAACCTCGAGAGCAGTTTCAGCAATTTACACAGCGTTTTCTTGCTTCGAGAGCCAAAACATGAGCGATAATCCGCTTCAACCGCAGCCCCTATGCGTACCAAAGCCAGCGCTGTCGTTTCTTGTTGTCGGTAAATGACCACATCTCATCCACTTCGCAAATCAGTTGAATTTGCAGGTTATCCAGTGGCAGTGTTGTTACATTCCGCGGCGAGAGTTTTTTAACGTGCGTACGACGGCATTGATACTGATATATAACGCCCGGGCAGTGTCCCGAATACCGGCATTATTCATTGCCAAGTTAACGATTTGGTCTTTTCGTTCCAGGCTGGCAGGCGCGATAGGCATAATCGAGTTGGAAGGTGCGTTTGCAGGACTGACAACGGTAACGCTGCTAACTACTTTTGCCATAACCATGTTGATTCACACTGTTATATAATGTGTACTCAATATTTTTCTTATATCATATAAAACATCATTAAATACATATTTTAATTTATTCTTCATGACCTGAGTCTGTTCAGCGCTAAGCATTTGACCTTCCGGTAAAATTATAGCATCGTCAAAGTCCACAAGGAAAAACTCCCCCTTGTTATATATTATATTTCCTTTGTTTATGTCTTTATGTATAATCCCTTTTTCCCGCAAGAAGTTAGCCAGATATTCAGAAGGGTTATCATTTATAATTTTTGATGCTATTTCCACCATAATTTCAATTTCAATATCTGATGAAGGCTGAAAACTATTTAATGGGTAACCCTCAATTTTTTTTAATTTTGTTGACACTGTTGCAGTCATATCTATATCTTGAGTGATACTAACTGTTGCGGCCCCCGATCCATAATATCTATTAAATCCTTTCGCATTATTATTTGCAGCAGTAAGTCTGGAACGGTGACCCGGATAAATATAACTGCTGTATTTTTTTTCGACATATCCATTTCCTATGTCAGAAACTACGCCAATGCTTCCTATACCGACAACCGCTCCTGCTCCACCGACAACACAGCTGGTACATGCACTGCCAATTACTGCTACCGCCGCACCAGCAGCAACAGCAGCACCAACATCACCAGCAACAAAAGTATCATTACTCACTAGCTCAGCTATGGGAACAGGAACTGTTGTCCTATGAGTAACAGTTGATGAATTATGAGGATCTATCATCGTAGATGCATTTTCTTCTTTGTCAGAAACGTAAAATTTTTTAAACTTCTCTACTGAGAGCTTGCTATAATTATCAGTTAAGTTATTAGCAATATCCCAAAGTCTTTTTCGTATATCTAAAAGTTGTTCAAATGCATTGCCTTGAGCATGTCCGTATTTATTGCTATCAATGCATTTTTGGGTTATCTGTATGGTTTTAAGAAGCAACTTGATATTTTTCTCTTCTGAAGAATTTGTATTACTGACATCTGACGAAACGCCTGCCCTACGATAAATAAGATCAAATTCATTCATCACACGCAAGTCGAGTTTCCGATCTGCTACGATGCTAAGAATCGAGTTAGGAATATATCTGTTCTCAACGGGAAGCGAACGCTCTTTCCTGTTATCTATACTAGGACCTGAAATAAAATAAAGTGGTGGTGTAAGCACCTCTGTAATATTGTCAATTTTTAAGTCATAGCATAGAGATAAATAATTGTGACGTCGCACTACAGAAGCGGGCGACGTAAAATTTTCGTTCTTATCGAGAAGCGAACGCTCTCTCTTGCCATTTATTCTAGAACCCGAAATAAAATCAAGTGGCGGTGTACGCACATTTGTAATAGAATCAATTTTTACATTATGGTATGGAGATAAATAATTGTGAGGTGGCACTACAGAAGCGGGCGATGTAAAATTACCCGTAGTTCCGCTGTGACTATTCTGCTCCCCATAATTTTCATACCCTGACCTTACCAGTATTCCGCCCCCAGTAAATATACCAACCCCTACTAGGCAACGTTTTAAAGCACTGCCTTTCCATCCACCAGGAGAAACTTGTTCATTCCTCGAGATGTGAAGTGACTCTGCTTGCGAACGTAGAAGCCCACCGTCAGTAATCACCTCTGTTAACTTAATACTTTCCCCTGCATCGTTTACTTCAGTGGACTGACTGTTGCCCGATGGCCACAGGGATCTCCACATATGAGTTAAGCTTTCGGTAAAACCTTTATTTCTGGCACCACAGGATAATTCTTCTGAACTGTTATCAACGTTTTTTATTTGAGAAGCCAGGTGGGATGACACGCTGTTATTCTTGGCTGGGTCACTACTTGCCTCTCTCCCGGCATCTATATTTAAGAAGAGGGGCTGCCGGGATGCATCGTTTAAAACATTATCGCGCATAATATAAACCTTGAAAGTTTTTCGATAGTTATATAAAATCTGAAAATGCTTTTCCTAAGCTCCAGTCACTCTGGGTGTTAGTGCTTACGCTAGCTTTCATCACCCAGCGTTCGTTTTCAGAACGGTGTGAAATACCCAGTGCCAACCCAGGCTCACTATAGGTAAATACCGACATCCATTGATATCCTGCTTGCGTCAGGATCGATAGGCTGCGGCAGGTTAGCCATGGCAACGACACTGGCGAGACTGCTTTTCAGTTGATCGTAGTTAACGGCATCCGTTCCTTATGTTGTAGCTGCAACATGGTTTATCTGACGTTCATGGTCTTTACTCCCCACAGAGACAGAATTGTCCCGATCAACCATGGAAGATGCCCCCAGCGCCACAGAGTTGTTGTTTTTAGCCACTGTACCGTTCCAGTGCGGTTAAATTACTCGCCGAGGAGCTGGCACCGGCAGCCAAGCTGTTACTACCGGTCGGCGTCGGTAACGTATAGGTCTCCGCGCCTCAGACTACCGCCTCCTTCCACCGTAGCGCCTATACCGATGACTGTAGAGTATCCGCTATTTGCCACCGATAGAGGGCCTCAGGCAATGCCGGCATAGCCCTTGTCAGTTACCTTGGTCTGGCAGCCAACTGCCACGCTGAATTCTCCGAGTGCCGAAGCTTTGGTGCCCAAGGCTATGGGGCTATAAAGTCCTGAGGCATTGGCTTTATCACCAATGGCAATACCCAATCCTTTGGCGACTGCACCACCACCTGAACCAATCGCAATGTTACTTGATTCACATCTGACGGGGCGCTAGCACCACTGCTCATTACATGATCAGAATCAATTTGAATACAAGTTCCGGCTAAAGCAGGTACAGATAGAAAAGAGATAATCGACGCAAAAGTGGAATGTCTAAACCTTGTCATTACTAACCCACTCCCTAGTGTTGAATGAAGGAATTGGCTAACCGGACTTGGTGGATGGATTTTTCCTCTTTCCCACCACATTTAATAGGGGATAATAATAAAAGTTCCCTCATTAGTAAATGTCATTCAAGTCTATTTATTGAGCTACATCACAATTTATCGGTACCTTTATTGAAAATACTTGTTCCACTAATAATTTGATACCGCATAAATCCAATGTCAAACGCAAAAAATATGAATGATGCACAGATTAAAAAAATATACCTATGGCATAGCGGATTTATGTAAGCGCACACTGTGGCCAGCCTGGCTCTGGCTTGCACTGAACTATTAGCAATAAAATTCAATGAAATAACAGGTTATCGTTTGCAGGCTTCAACGGTTCGCCGCTGGCTTCCCTCTGCCGAAGTCGTCTGGTGAAGAGCAGCACCTACGTTGCAGTCAGTGATACTGATGGGATAAAAGCTCGGAATTATTGACCATGACTCTGAAGGGTTTTTATAGGTATATTTCAAAATAGGCACCAATCACTTTTTCATGCCCTTCAAATGAACGTGAATAATATATCGTCTTAGGTGTCAGCCGTTTAAAATATGTGCGTAAATTAAGATTATGTCGCTCAATTCGCTGAGTAAATATCTTTCCGGCAAGATGTATTTCTGATGGACTTCTCGCTCGTAACTTACCCAGTCATCCGTGGTAATAAAACCCAGGCTGAGTGCCACATCGTTATAGGCAACAGGCTGTGTTGTCACTGACTTCGGGGTGAGTTTTTGAATGTACGGATAACGGTATTAATGCCAACTTTCAGGACGCGAATAAAATCCCTGACGCCGAAGGGTGGTGGCTATTTGACCGCACGAGCCACGTATCTGGCCCACCAAACCTCACGGCCCGCGCCTTGCTGCGCATTCAAATGAACGCCAGCGGCGCTCACGGGCAATGGCGGGACACCGCTTAATACACTACTATCCCAACATTTCCACCAGATGAAGGGGAGATTAACCTTTGGATAACGGTTTTCGATGAGGTCTTCCTAACATATTTCCTACTATTGGCCGGGGGCTAAAACCACTTAAGGCGCTCAACAACGGTTTATCCTGGTATACAGCCGCTTAGTCAGTAATCTCCCCGCTGCACGTTAGAATTCACCACCATAGATAACGTAAACTCTCCATTTTTCTCTTGCTAAAAATACTCAACTGCGCCATATAGATATTACGGTTTTGTTGGCTATTCTAACAACCAGGTCTCCTATGAATAAAAAAACTTTATTCAAGCATCTCCCTTGGATGATTATCGGGATTATCGGTGCTTGCTGTCTGGCAGTGGTTGCCTTGCGACGCGGCGAACATATCAGTGCACTATGGATTGTCGTAGCGTCGGTATCGGTATATCTGGTGGCTTATCGCTACTATAGCCTTTACATCGCGCAGAAGGTGATGAGGCTGGATCCCACCCGTGCCACCCCAGCGGTCATCAATAATGATGGCCTGAACTATGTGCCGACCCACCGCAACGTACTCTTTGGTCACCACTTTGCCGCTATTGCTGGGGCCGGGCCGCTGGTTGGCCCGGTGCTGGCAGCACAGATGGGCTATCTGCCTGGCGTACTTTGGCTATTGGCGGGCGTGGTTCTGGCTGGTGCGGTGCAGGATTTTATGGTGCTGTTTCTCTCTTCCCGCCGTAATGGCACCTCGCTGGGCGAGATGATCAAAGAAGAGATGGGCGCAGTGCCAGGCACCATCGCCCTGTTCGGCTGTTGCCTGATTATGATTATTCTCCTTGCAGTGCTGGCGCTGATCGTGGTGAAAGCGCTGGCCGAAAGTCCGTGGGGGGTGTTTACCGTCTGCTCAACCGTGCCGATTGCGCTGTTTATGGGCATCTATATGCGCTTTATCCGACCGGGAAGGGTGGGGGAAGTGTCAGTAATCGGGATATTGCTGCTGGTTGCTTCCATCTGGTTTGGCGGGGTGATTGCCCACGATCCTTACTGGGGCCAAGCATTGACCTTTAAAGATACCACCATCACCTTTACCTTGATTGGCTACGCATTTGTCTCCGCCCTGCTGCCGGTGTGGCTGATTCTAGCACCGCGCGACTATCTGGCTACTTTCCTGAAAATCGGTGTGATTGTCGGTCTGGCGATAAGCATTGTGATCCTCAATCCGGAACTGAAAATGCCTGCCATCACACCGTTTGTTGACGGTACCGGTCCGCTGTGGAAAGGCGCACTGTTTCCGTTCCTGTTTATTACCATCGCCTGTGGCGCGGTATCGGGCTTCCATGCGCTGATCGCCTCCGGTACCACGTCCAAACTGCTGGCCAGTGAAACCGATGCACGCTTTATCGGTTACGGCGCAATGTTGATGGAGTCGTTTGTGGCAGTGATGGCGCTGGTTGCCGCGTCGATTATCGAGCCGGGGCTCTACTTCGCCATGAACACTCCGCCAGCCGGGCTGGGCATTACCATGCCAAACCTGCATGAGCTGGGCGGCGACAATGCTCCGCTGATTATGGCGCAGTTGAAGGATGTTACCACCCAAGCAGCGGCAGTGGTCAGTTCATGGGGCTTTGTGATTTCACCGGAGCAGATCCTGCAAACCGCGAAAGACATTGGTGAACCTTCATTGCTGAACCGCGCCGGTGGCGCACCTACGCTTGCGGTGGGTATCGCCAACGTGTTTAACCAGATTATCCCGTTTGCTGATATGGGCTTCTGGTATCACTTCGGCATTCTGTTTGAGGCACTGTTTATCCTAACTGCGCTGGATGCCGGGACCCGCTCCGGCCGCTTTATGCTGCAAGATCTACTGGGAAACTTTGTGCCGTTCCTGAAGAAGACCGATTCGCTGGTAGCCGGGATCATTGGTACTGCGGGTTGCGTCGGCCTATGGGGCTACCTGCTGTATCAGGGCGTGGTCGATCCACTCGGCGGGGTGAAAAGCCTGTGGCCGCTGTTCGGCATCTCCAACCAGATGTTAGCCGCCGTGGCGTTGGTACTGGCTACCGTGGTGTTGGTGAAAATGAAGCGAACCAGGTATATCTGGGTAACGGTGATCCCCGTCGTCTGGCTGCTGCTCTGCACCACCTGGGCGCTGAGCCTGAAGCTGTTCAGCACCAATCCGCAAATGGAAGGATTCTTCTTTATGGCGGGCGAGTATAAGGCGAAAATTGCCGCGATAGGCAGTGATGTTAGCGCGCAGCAGGTGGCGAAGATGCAGCATATTATGGTCAATAATTACACTAACGCCGGTCTGAGTATTCTGTTCCTGCTGGTGGTGTACAGCATTATCTTCTACGGCATGCGTGCCTACCGGAAGGCGCGTAGCCTGCCTGAGCCTTCCGACTGTGAAACACCGTATTTGCCGATACCGAAAGAGAGCGTGAAAGTCTCTTCCGGGCATGAATAAATGGTTGGGATACCCATTTTAAATAAGGCTATTCCCTCAGCACTTTCTGGACAAATCAGCCTTGCCGTTGCCAAATATCTTTTCGGATGATCAATAATCGGCCCCGTTCAGCAGCAATCGCTGCGGGGCACATCAGGAGCCTCTTATGTTCGATAATTTAGGCGCAGCGAAAAAGTATCTTGGCCAGGCGGCGCGGATGCTGGTGGGGGTTCCCGATTACGACACCTATGTTGAGCATATGCACATCAATCACCCGGATAAGCGAGTGATGACCTATACAGAATTCTTCCGCGAGCGCCAGCAGGCGCGCTACGGCGGAGATGGCAAAGGCGGTATGCGCTGCTGTTAAGTGATCAGCTAATGACACCCAAACTCCCTGGCGCAGGATCCCCTCGGTTGAGACCGCTATCTTCAGCGAGGTGGCGGAAAATGCTGAGGTATATTTCTCTAGCATCGCCTGCTTATCCAGCAGGATACGCATAAACATCGCTGGCCCGACGGTGTTAGCAACCATCATCGGCGCGGCAATGTTTTTCACCAGTTGCAGCGCATCTGGAATTGTCATCTGCACCAGCTCGGCCACCAGGGTTACCGCCCCTGTAACCGACGGGCTAAACAGTTTGTTGGTGCGCCCGCGTTTACTGAGAAAGGTATGCATCAACCCGCCCAGCAGCCCTGTGGCAAAGGTAGAGAGCATACAGCTTAGTGCCGTCATCCCGCCCAGCGAGTAGCATTGCGATATTGGCCGCTGGCAGCGCTCTCCCTGAAAATTAACCTGTGGGTGCGTGGGTAAAGTCAAAAAAATCGGGTGATGGCTCCAATTAGTTATACGCGTACCAAAACCTGGAATGCCCCACCCAAAGATGTTGCCAAGCATTGAACCAATCCGCTAGACCGACTGACGAAAAGTGGTACTCAACTTGCCACTATGTTGGACATGCTTTTTTTCATGTCGGTCACTGTCGTTGCATCCTGTTCCAGGATCGTTCTGTTGGTATTGAGGAATACCTCTCGCCCGTAAGAGGTGAAAATATCGGTGGTTTTTTTGATAAAATCACCTGTTTTCACTTTATTGGTGGTGTGGTATCAACTGGAAAGTGTTGAGTAACATTCTGTGATATTGACAATCCCAACAATCCCTGACAAGGGAGCCACTGAGTGCCATATTCATCATGTCGTCTTTATATGTTGGGCTTATGGGCATTGTAGCGATTGTTAAGCGGGAAAGTACGGTGTCAATCCTGACAATAGTCGCGAGGAGCGCCAGTTTTACCGAAGCCATGCTTGCGCACAGGTTCATTTTGCTGGCAATAACAACAATAAACATCGATCGAAACAGTGATAACACTTCCCATAAATGCGGTAATTTATCAAATCGACCCTGCAGAGTCATGAGCCAACACTGTACGTCTACTGGGACAGGCTCTTATTTGCCAATACAGAAACTGGAGAAAATGCGTCCCAGTAGATCATCTGAGGAAAACTCACCGGTAATTTCACTTAACGCCAACTGTGCCAGCCGCAGTTCTTCAGCCAGTAATTCACCCGCGTAAGCACTCACCAACTGTTCTTTGCCCTGTACTAGATGTCGCGCCGCTTGTTCCAATGCCTGCAAGTGACGGCGACGCGCCAGGAAACCGCCTTCCATGTTGCTGGTAAAGCCCATACTCTGTTTCAGGTGATCGCGCAGCAGATCGATGCCTTCGCCAGTACGTGCCGAAAGGCGAATAAGTGAGTGACCATTTACTTCTGATATGCCTAGCGTTTCGCCGGTGATGTCAGCCTTATTGCGCACCACGGTGATCGGTAAACGCTGTGGCAAACGCGCTGTAAACTCCTGCCAGATCTCTGCCGGCTCGGTAGCGACGGTGGTGGTGCCATCCACCATAAATAGCACTCTGTCGGCCTGTTCGATCTCATTCCAGGCACGTTCGATACCAATGCGCTCAACTTCGTCACTGGCCTCTCGCAGGCCGGCGGTATCGATAATGTGCAGCGGCATGCCGTCAATGTGGATATGTTCGCGCAGTACGTCGCGGGTGGTGCCGGCAATATCGGTAACGATTGCCGCTTCACGTCCGGCTAACGCATTGAGCAGGCTGGATTTACCGGCGTTTGGTCGCCCGGCAATCACCACCTTCATCCCTTCGCGCAGCAGGCTGCCTTGGCGTGCTTCGCCACGCACGCTGTCCAGAGCGGCCATCACACCGTTGAGCTGCGCCTCGATTTTGCCGTCCGACAGGAAATCGATTTCTTCGTCTGGAAAGTCGATCGCCGCTTCCACATAGATTCTCAAGTGAGTGAGTGCTTCCACAAGTTGATAAATGCGGGTGGAAAATGCCCCCTGTAACGAGTTCATCGCTGACCGTGCTGCTTGTTCGGAACTGGCGTCGATCAAGTCAGCAATGGCTTCTGCCTGCGCCAGATCGAGTTTGTCGTTGATGAATGCGCGCTCGGAGAACTCACCGGGCCGCGCGATGCGTACGCCAGGCAACGCGAGCACGCGTTTTAGTAGCAGATCGAGGATCACCGGCCCTCCGTGGCCCTGCAACTCCAGTACGTCTTCGCCGGTAAACGAATTCGGAGCGGGAAACCACAGTGCGATACCCTGATCGAGGGTGATGCCAGCGACATCACGGAATGGCAGATAGTCAGCGTAGCGTGGTTTGGGCAGTTTGCCGAGCAGCGCCAAGGCAACCTCTTTGGCTTTGCTTCCGGAAATGCGCAAAATGCCGATGCCACCGCGTCCCGGCGGGGTGGCTTGCGCTACGATGGTATCGGTGGTGCTCATATACCCTTTATCCTTCAAGTTGCAGCAGTGTTGGCTGCCTTCTCTATACCCCGGTCAATGGGTTCTCGGGGACGCGTTCAATTACCGCCTACCTGCAAGCTTGAATGCTGTCGGGTAACGCGGTTCTCTCTGACGATGTACTATGCAAAAAGGCGGTCTAATGACCGCCTTTAGAAGTTACTGCAAAGCTTGGGCGTGCCTAACCCCTACAATACGCTTAGGCTTTTTTCTTGTCGCGGCTATGCAGGCCACGTTTCTCCAGGCCGCGATAAATTAGCTGCTGCTGGATGATCGTCACCAGGTTACTGACGATGTAATACAGCACCAGACCGGACGGGAACCACAGGAAGAACACGGTGAAGATCACCGGCATGAAGGTCATGATTTTCTGCTGCATCGGGTCAGTCACTGTGGTTGGCGACATCTTCTGAATGAAGAACATCGTCACGCCCATCAGGATTGGCAGAATGTAGTACGGATCCTGAGCCGACAAATCATGGATCCACAAGGCGAATGGCGCATGGCGCAGCTCCACCGAACCCATCAGCATGTAGTACAACGCCAGGAAGATTGGCATCTGAACGATCAATGGTAGGCAACCGCCCAATGGATTCACTTTCTCCGATTTGTAAAGCGCCATCATTTCCTGGCTCATGCGCTGCTTGTCATCACCGATACGCTCACGCATCGCCTGCATCTTTGGTTGCAGCATGCGCATTTTCGCCATCGAGGTGTACTGCGCTTTAGTCAGCGGGTACATGATGCCACGCACAATGAAGGTGATGATAATGATGGAGAAGCCCCAGTTGCCGATAAAGCCGTGAATGAACTTCAGCAGTTTGAACAGCGGCTGAGAGATAAACCACAGCCAACCATAGTCCACGGTCAAGTCGAGATGCGCTGCCAACTGAGCCATCTGATCTTGCAGCTCTGGGCCAACCCAAAGGGTGGCATTCAACTGTTGCTGTGCACTGGGTTGCACCACCACCGGCGTTGATTTGAAGCCAATGGTGGACAGGTTATCGCCCGGATTAGCGGTATAGAAGGTGTTGCTGCCCTGCGTAGCCGGCACCCACGCGGTGGCAAAGTACTGCTGCAACATAGCAATCCAACCACCCTGAGTAGTGACATTCAACTTCTCATCCTTGTCGAACGCGTATTTCTGGTATTTGTCTTCGCTGGAAGAGTACGCTGCGCCACGGAAGGTGTGCAGAGCGAAGTTGTTACTACCAGTGTCGCGGTGCTTAGGCAGCTCGGTAGTCTGCTTCAGTTGGCCGAACAAGGTCAGCTCCAGCGGAGTGGTGCTTTTGTTATCGATGTAGTAATCAACGCTGACCGCGTAGTGGTTACGCTTGAGCACAAAAGTCTTGGTGTAGATAGTGCCGTCTTTACTGGTGAAACTCAGCGGAATGCGCAGCTCATCCTGGCCTTCCGGCAGGGTGTAGCTGTCTTGCGCAGCCTGGTACAGGGGGCGTTCACCATTTGCTGGGTTATCTGGACCATTTTTGCCGGTCAGGCCGCTTTGCGCCTGATAAACAAATGATGGGGTGGTTTCTAGCAGTTGGAATGGCAGTGATGAACCCAGGGTTTCCGGGTAGGCCAACAGTTTAGCCTGTTCGATATCGCCACCACGGGTGTTGATGGCCAGTGACAACACGTCAGTGTTAACGGTGATCAGTTTACCTTGGGCACTGGCTGGCCCGTCCTGTCTGGCGGCATCATCGGCAGTTGCATTCGAAGTCTGTTGCGTGGTCTGAGCCGTTGGCTGCGGTGCGTTATCCGCTTGCCATGCCTGCCAGATCATGAAAGACACGAACAGCAGAGCGATGAGGAGAAGATTGCGTTGCGAATCCATCGTTAGTGTTCTCTATTATCATCAGTTTTCGGCGGTACGGGATCATCGCCACCTGGGTTCAAAGGATGGCATTTTAATATGCGTTTCAATGCCAACCAACTGCCTTTTATCATGCCAAACTGGCTTAATGCCTCAATTGTGTAATGAGAGCATGTCGGCTGGAAACGACAACGTGGCCCAAGCAGCGGGCTGATAACGAACTGGTAAGCCCGTACCAGCCCGATCAGGATGCGGGAGCCTGGCGACAGTGGCGACGCCATAACTTTTCCAACGTTTCCGTCAACGCGCAGTTATCCAAATCCGCTATCCCCTTTTTGGCCACCACGACAAAATCCATCGCCGGTAACTCGTGCTGGCGTTGACGGAAACTTTCGCGGGTTAGGCGTTTGATCCGGTTACGCTCATGCGCGCGTTTGACGTGCTTTTTGGCGACAGTGAGACCGATACGGGGGTGCCCCAGCTTGTTCAGGCGGCCAAGAATGGTGATTTGCGGCGTGCCGGCCCGTAGTGGCTGCTGGAAGACGAAAGTAAAATGAGTGGGAGTTAACAAACGTAACTCCCTGGGAAAAGCGAGCTTAACCACTCAGCGGGTTAACTTTTATTACTTAGAAACAGTCAGACGAGTACGGCCTTTCGCACGACGGCGAGCCAGAACTTGACGACCATTCTTGTTGGCCATACGAGCGCGGAAGCCGTGGCTACGGTTGCGCTTCAGTACGGACGGTTGGAAAGTGCGTTTCAT